>NZ_JBBNNA010000012.1:0-61313 GCF_040098065.1 Collinsella sp. CLA-JM-H32B
TCCGAGAGGGCGGGATGCCGTTCGAGATGAGGGTCAGGACGCCGGCGCCCGACGGGGAGACGGCGAGATAGCCGGCAGGCCGGCATGTCAATCCTGGTCTAACAGAGCCTTATTTAATCCCCGTCCCAGAAAAATCATCCCGCGCGGGCGCTTGGCTCACGCGGGATGATGGCGTCTTATTTATCCTGCTCTAGCAGATCGGACGGCGTGCGGTCGGGCTTGCCACCGCGGAAGATCTCGCGGCCATGCAGACGATGCTCCAGGTCACGTTCGGCCTTTTCCTCGTCAATCTTGGTCTGGCTCACCGACGGGTCCTCAATCAGCGACGACACCGAGTTCACCTGCTTTTGAATGCGCTCGGAAATCGTGTCGTCCATACTCACGATATGCATCTTCCAGTCGATGTTCGTAGCGGTCGATGAGCTCTTGGTCCACACGAACGTCAGAATGGCGCTCTGATGACCCCTCGCGGGGAACATGCCAAAGAAGGAATCGTGCTGAATGTTGCTGTCCTCATCGATATAGGCGTGCACGTTGTACACCACGCGGTCAATCTTATCGTTGAGCAACGCGTTGGTCGCAAGCGCCGCAGCCTGAATCTGCCCGTTGGACAGCAGCTCGAGCTCGTTGGCAGACGACGTGTCCAACACCGTCACCTCTACCGTACCCGTGCGCTCGTCCGCCTCGTCGACGCTAAAGTCGAGCGGGAACTGCGTAAAGCCGTTGCCCCACTCAAGGCCGCCCTTGAGCGCGGTCGAAACGGTATCGACCGAAACGCTCTCGGACAGATTGGCGGTATTCAGACGGCGCATCACGCCGTAGCCAATCTGCATGCCCACGATCAGCACCAAGATGCCGATAACCACGACCATGGCAGTCTTCGTAATGGTATGGCTCACCTGCGAGCCCGAAGGATCGTCCTCGGACAGCGGGTCGATATGTTTTGCCTGGCTCGCGCGATCCTCGCTGCGCAGCCGCGCCAGCGTCGCCTTGTCACCGCGCTTGACGGCAGCCTCTTTCTCGCGCATGCGCTCGGTACGCTTTTTGGCGAGCGTCGGATCCAAGACGCCGGATGCATCGATTTCGGAGAATAACTCCGTCACTTCTTCCGGAGTCAAAGGGTTCTTGTCAGCCATAAACTTCCTGTCGTATCAATCAGTCGAGCTCGTGCGCACGCGCACCTTCGAACTGCATTCGATAGTAACGGGCATAAGTGCCGCCACGGGCGAGAAGCTCCTCGTGCGTGCCACGTTCCACAACGCGACCATGCTCAACAGTCGCAATCTCGTCAGCATGCTTAATAGTCGAGAGACGGTGGGCGATGATAATCGTGGTGCGGCCGCGCGCCAGCTCTTCGAGCGACTCCTGCACCGCTTCCTCGCTCTCGTTATCCAGAGCACTCGTCGCCTCATCCAAAATAAGGATCTTGGGATTCTTGAGAAACACGCGCGCAATGGCTACGCGCTGCTTCTGGCCGCCCGAAAGACGGCTGCCGCGCTCGCCCACCACGGTGTCGTAGCCTTGCGGAAGCGACTCGATAAAGGTATCGATATTGGCGCGGCGGGCCGCCTCGGCGATCTCTTCTGCCGTGGCGCCCGACTTGCCGTAGGCGATGTTCTCGCCAATCGTACCGTCAAACAGATAGACATCCTGCTGCACCAGGCCAATGGCGCGGCGCAGACTCTGTTGCGTCACGTCGCGCACGTCCTGGCCGTCGATGCTGATGGATCCGTCCGCCACGTCGTAAAAGCGCGGCAGCAGCGAACAAGTCGTAGACTTGCCGCCGCCCGAGGGGCCAACCAGGGCAATGGTCTGTCCGGGCTTGATGGACAGATTCATATGGTCGATAACAGGGCGTCCGTCGGCGCCGCCCTCGCCCAACTCAACATCCTCGTAGCTAAAGCACACGTCGCGATATTCAACCGCGCCTGCCGTCACCTGCAGGTCCGCGGCATCCGGCTTATCCTGGATATCCGGGGCGGTCGAAAGCACCTCGTCCATGCGCTTAAAGCCGGCGATGGCCTTCTGATACGTTTCGGCCGAATTGACGAGCGTCTCGAGCGGCGTGCAGAACAGTGAAATGTAGAGCGCGAAGGTCGCCATATCGACCGCCTGCAGTTGGCCTTGCGCCACCAGCCAACCACCCAGCAGCACCACGATCACGTACAACACGCCCGAGAGCAGGCCATACGTCGCGGTGTAAACGCCCATGGCGTGATACATATTCTCTTTGGACGAAAGATAGCGGTCGTTGGAGGCGCGGAACTTGGAGCGTTCAGCCTCCTCGTTCGCAAAACTCTTGACCACGCGCATGCCGGCCAGCGAATCCTGCAGCTGAGCATTAATACCGCTGATCTTTTTGCGGTTGTCGCTAAAGACCTCGCGCATGCGCATGTTCTGCCAAAACATGATGGCCGCAAACACCGCCGTCACCACGGCCATAGCAAGCGCCAGCACCGGGGCAATAGCAAAGAGGATCACAAACGAGCCGACGATCTCGATGCCGCAGATGATAATCCACTCGGGCACGTGGTGTGCCGCCTCGCAGATATCGAACAGGTCGTTGACCACGCGGCTCATCATGTCACCCGAGCTGTTGCGATCGAAGTACGCAAAGCTAAAGCGCTCGTACTGATCGAACAGGTCCTCGCGCATCTTGGACTCCATGCGCGCGCCCATCACGTGGCCCCAGTAACTCACAAAGTAGCGACAGGCGCAACGGATGGCATACATCAGCACCAGACCAACCGCGATCATACCGAGCGCCTGCATAATAGCAGCCTGACCCTGGGTAAAGAGCCCACCAGTCAGATTGCGCAGAATAATAGGAAACGCCAGGTCGATGGCGGCAAGCACCAGGGCGCAAACAGTATCGGCAACAAAAAGCCCCATCTGGGGCTTGTAATAAGACAAAAACCTTCTAAACATGCAGTCCTCGGAGAGAAATAAATAGCGTGAGAAATCCGGTTGAACCGGTCGGGTTGAAAACAAAGCATCCCAACAAACATAACACCGATGTTCTGGCAGCGTCAGCGAAAACGTCCCTAAGCGAGCAAGGTGCCTTGAAAGAGGAGCGACGCGTACTTCGGTACGCGAGCGGCGATTGAAAGGCAGATTGCCGCTTAGGGGCGTTTGCAGCGTCGACTCGTTACGCGGTTTGGTAAAACCGCGTAACCTAGAGCTCGGCTCCGCCCAACCTATGCGCGATGCTATCGCAGGCCAAGGCGCCCACGACGGTCTTAGCATCTTCGATCTTGCCGTCGAGTACGGCGTCGATCAGTTCGTGCAGCGGCACGAGGTCCACGTTGACAAACTCGTCATCATCGGGGTTGGGTGCATCGAACTCGAGCTTGGTGGCCAGGTAGATGTGAATGATCTCGTCGCAAAAACCACAGGACGTGACAATCGACGTCAAAAAGCGAATGCGACCAGCCCTAAAGCCCGTCTCCTCATGCAGCTCGCGCTTGGCGCAATCGAGCGGGTCCTCGCCCGGGTCGAGCTTGCCGGCGGGAATCTCGACCGTCACGCGGTCGATGGCGGTGCGGTACTGACGCACCAGTACGATCTTGCCGCTCTCAGTCAGTGCCACAACGGCCGCCGCACCCGGATGGCGAACGATATCGCGGGCGCTGCGGTGACCGTTGGGCAGTTCAACCTCAAGACGGTGGACGTCGAGGATCTTGCCCTTCCAGGCACACTCCTCCGAAAGAATCTTCTCGTGCAGCTCGGCATCGTGAGGGTCGTCGTCGCCCAGCACCAGCGCCGGCTCGTCTGCGACCTCGCCACCAGGCTCGCCCTCGGCGTGCCCATACATGCGGCTGTCCTCTTCGACGATCTGCGCGTCCACGAGCTCTTCGTTCTTCTCGTCCATCCGTCTCATCCCTCTCGGACTTTAGGCATCCCAGGCGTCGCGGCCACGCAGCGCGCGCAGACCGATGTCATGACGCAGGGTCTTGCCCTCAAAATCAATCTTCTCGCAGGCCTCGTAGGCAAGGTTGCGAGCGTTCTCAAACGTATCGCCCAGCGCGGTCACGGCAAGCACTCGGCCACCGTTGGTCACGAGCTGACCGTCCACCACGGCGGTGCCGGCATGGTACACGGTCACGTTCTCCATGGCCTCGGCATCGGCGATGCCGGTGATGACTTTGCCCTTCTCGTAGCTGCCGGGGTAGCCCGCGCTCGTCAGGACAACAGCCACAGCCCACTCGTCACGCCAATCGAGTTCAATCTGATCGAGCTCGCAGTTGGCACAAGCCAGCATGACCTCGACCAGGTCGTTCTTAAGGCGCGGGAGCACGACCTGAGTCTCGGGGTCGCCAAAGCGGGCGTTGAACTCCAGCACCTTGGGGCCGGCGGGGGTGAGCATAAAGCCGCCATACAGGCAGCCGCGGTAATCGATGCCCTCGGCAGCAAGCTCGGCCACGGTCCGCTCCATGACCGTCACCATGGTGGCGTGCTCCTCGTCGGTCACGATGGGCACCGGGCTGTAGACGCCCATGCCACCGGTGTTGGGGCCCTTGTCGCCCTCGAGTGCACGCTTGTGGTCCTGCGAGGTGGCCATGGGGCGCACGGTCTTGCCGTCGGTAAAGGCCAGCAGCGAGCACTCGGGGCCAACCAGCATCTCCTCAATGACAACGGTGTTGCCGGCATCGCCAAAGGTGCCGCCAAAGCACTCGCGCACGGCTTCCTCGGCCTGCGCAAGCTCAGTCGCCACGATAACGCCCTTGCCTGCGGCCAGGCCGTCAGCCTTCACGACCAGCGGGGCACCCTGCTCGCGCACATAGGCAAGAGCCGAAGCCTCGTCAGTAAACGAGCCGTAGGCGGCCGTCGGAATGCCGGCACGCTCCATGAGCTGCTTGGAGAATAACTTGGAACCCTCCATCTGAGCGCCCTCGGCACCCGGGCCAAAGCAGGGAATGCCCGCCGCACGCACGGCATCGGCAACGCCCGCCACGAGCGGAGCCTCGGGGCCAATCACCACGAGTCCGCATCCGTGGCTCTGGGCAAACGCCGCCACGGCCGCAGGATCGCAATCGTCGAGAACCACGTTCTCGCCGCAGCTCGCGGTGCCGCCGTTACCCGGCGCAATGTAGAGCTTGCCGGCGCGCGGTGATGCTGCGAGCTTTGCTGCCAGAGCATGCTCGCGGCCGCCGCTGCCCAACAACAGGATGTCGATGGTTTGAGTGTCCGCCTTCAAGGGTGCCTCCTCTATGGATGAACGGTCCGCCAACCATGCGGACCCATTACAAAGCAAATATACCCCTCGGCCGCCCGCCTGGGCTGCAAAGGGGTATATCGCAATAACCGAATAGTGCCGATTACTTCCAGAATCGGTTGATGATCTGCTCGCGACCGGCGCCGACGCCAATGAACGTCACGCGGGTGTGTGCCAGATCCTCGATAAATGCCACGTAGTCCTGAGCCTCCTGCGGCAGCTCCTCAAAGCTGCGGCAACCGGTGATGTCGCACTTCCAGCCCGGGAGCTCCTCGTAGATGGGCTTGGCATGCTCAAAGCGCACCTGGTGCTCAGGCACGCTCGTGTAACGCTCGCCGTCAACGTCGTAGGCAACGCACACCTTGATGGTGTCGAAAGCCGAAAGCACGTCGAGCTTGGTCATGGCGATATCGGTGAGGCCGTTGACGCGCGAGGCGTAGTTGGCGATGGGGCCGTCGAACCAGCCGCAGCGACGACGGCGACCGGTGGTCACGCCGTACTCATAGCCTTCCTCGGTCAGCGTATGGCCGGCCTCGGACTCATAGGAAAGCTCGGTGGGCATGGGGCCCGAACCGACGCGGGTGATATAGGCCTTCATGACGCCCAGCACGCGGTCGACATTCTTCATACCGACGCCGGAGCCGGTGATGGCGCCGCCGGCGGTGCAGTTAGAAGACGTCACGTACGGATAGGTGCCGTGGTCGATGTCGAGCAGCGTCGCCTGGGCGCCCTCGAACAGCAAATCCTTGCCCTCGTCGATCATGTTGTTGAGCAGCAGGCTCGTCTCGGTGATGTAGGGGCGCAGGCGGTCGGCCATGGGCAGGTACTCGTCGCAGATCTGGTCCACGGTGTAGGTGGGCAGGTGGTAGATGAGCTCGAGCTCGGGATTCACGCGGGCAAGAGCGGTCTCCAGCTTGTCGCGGAACAGCGTCTCGTCCAGCATGTCCTGCATGCGCAGACCGATGCGGGCCATCTTGTCCTGGTAGCACGGACCGATGCCGCGCTTGGTGGTACCGATGTTCTTCTTGCCGAGCTTCTGCTCAAAAGCACCATCCAGATCGATGTGGTACGGCATGATGATGTGCGCGTTGCCACTGATCTTGAGGTTCTTGGTGGTGATGCCGTCGGCCTCGAACATGTCAATCTCCTCAAGGACAACCTTGGGGTTGACGACGCAGCCGTTACCGATCACCGACACGTGGTCGGAATACATGATGCCGGAGGGCACCTGGTGCAGGCCGTACTTCTTGCCGTTGACGACGATGGTGTGGCCAGCGTTATTACCGCCCGAATAGCGCACGACGGCATCGAAGTCGCCGGCGACCAGGTCGCAAATCTTACCCTTGCCCTCATCGCCCCACTGGGCACCGACCAAAACGGTTGACGGCATGTTTACTCCTTACATTCATGGACTGTCTACGCGCCACGCCGGCACGCAGAAGCACAAAACATTCCCAGTATACCCGTGCAACGGGTGCCTGTCCTACTCCTCGGTATGCGCCCCATCAAGCTCATAGAACTTGGTGGATGCCGGCAGGAACATCAGGTCGACGTCACCGATCGGGCCCGAACGGTTCTTGGCCACGACGATACGCGTAACGCCCTCGTCGGGTCGATCGTCACGCGAGGCCTCGGCCTCATCGGCGGAGCGGTCCAAGAACATAACGATGTCGGCGTCCTGCTCGATGGAGCCCGATTCACGCAGGTCGGACAGCTGCGGGCGCTTGCCGGTACGGGACTCGACCTGACGCGACAGCTGCGACAGTGCAATGAGCGGGATCTTAAGCTCCTTGGCCATGATCTTTAAACCGCGCGACATCTCGGAGACCTCGACGGTACGGCTCTCGGAGCGACGTCCCGGCGGAGGACTCACCAGCTGCAGGTAGTCCAGGATAATGATGGCCTTCTCCTTGTTGTGGAGCATGCGGCGGCTCTTGGCGCGGATCTCGGTCACCGTGGTGCCGGGCGTATCGTCAATCAGAATGTCGAGCTTAGACAAGGTCTGCGTGGCCTCGTTGATATTGGCCCACTGCTCGGGGCTAATGCGGCCCGTACGGAAGTCGCTGATCGAGATCATGGCGTAGGCGCAAATCAGGCGCTGGGCAATTTCCTTGCCCGACATCTCCAGCGAAAAGAAGCCGACGGTATAGCCCGCAGCGGCGGCATTCAGCGCCAGGTTCAGAGCGAACGACGTCTTACCCACGGCAGGGCGGGCGCCGATAATGATGAGCTGGCCCTCGCGGAAACCCATGAGCATGCGGTCGAGCGACGGGAAGCCGGTGGGCACGCCCGCGGCCTGTCCACCGGCCTTACACACTTCCTCGGCCTCGTTATAGGCCTCGACCATAAACTCGGTCAGTGTCTTATAGCTCGACTTGACCTCGCGCGCCGTGACCTTAAGCAGCTTGCTCTCGGCCAGCTCCACGACCTCCTTGGTGTCGGTGGGGGCGTTATAGGCCAGCGCGTTGATCTCGTTGGTGGCACCGATCAGCTCGCGCAGCATCGAGTCGCGACGGACGATGGCGGCATGGTGCTGCCAGTTCACGAGCGACAGGGTCTGGCCCATCAGCTCCAAAATGTAGGCCTCGCCGCCCACGGCATCAAGCTTGTTGATGCTGCGCAGGTAATCGATCAGCGAGATAGAGTCGATGGGAATGCGGCTGTTGTACATATCGACCATCGCGGTGTAGATGGTCTTATGAATGGGCCGGTAGAAGTCATCGGGCTGCAGCTCGACCTGGGCCTCCTCTACCACCTCGGGTGACAGCAGCATAGCGGCCAGTACATTGGCCTCTGCATCTTGGTTTTGAGGGAGACCCAACTTGGAGCCACGGTCCTCGACCGTCAGCCCCGTCTCCCTTTCGTCATATGCCATGAGCATCCTCATTCATATCGCTTGCGAGCATCCATAGTATCAGCCACGGTCCCAAAACGGGCCGCGCCCCGGCAATCATCACCGAACGAAACGGATGAACGGTCCCGCATTTGGGACTTCACCACAACGCATGCCATGGCGCTCGCCAAGCGTAGAAAACAAAAGGGCGCCCTGGTCTCCCAGAGCGCCCTTCTTAGAACAAGATTGTTGCGTTGCAGCAAATGCTACTCGGCAGCAGCCTCAGTCTCGACCTCGGCGGTCTCGGCCTCGGCGACCTCAGCGGCCTCCTCGACCTCAGCCTCGGCAGCGAGCTCCTCGGCGGTAACGCCAACGAGAACGACAACCTCGGCCTTGATCTCGCGGTACAGCGAGATGGCAACGGTGTGGGCACCGGCAACCTTGATGGGCTTACCGAGCTCGACGCGCTTGCGGTCGATGTCCATACCGAGCTGAGCCTTGATGGCGTCAGCGATCATAGCGGCGGTAACGGAGCCAAAGAGGATGCCCTCGTCGCCGACCTTGACGTCAACGGTGACCGTCTTGCCCTCGAAGGCAGCCTTGGTCTCGTTGGCGGTAGCCAGACGGACGGCCTCGCGCTTGGCGATGTTGTTGCGACGCTCGTCAAGCTGCTTGAGGTTGCCCTTGGTGGCGGCAACAGCGAGCTTCTTGGGGAACAGGAAGTTCTCAGCGTAACCCTGAGCGACCTCTACGACGTCACCCTCGCCGCCCTTGCCCTTGATCTCATCGAGAAGAATAACCTTCATGATGCGTCTCCCTTCTTAGCCGCGGTCGCGGTTGCCACGAGAGGAAACCACGGGGACGGTGTACGGCAGGAGAGCCATCTCGCGGGCGCGCTTGATGGCGTTGGCGATGTCATGCTGATGCTGCGTGCAAGCGCCAGTGACGCGACGGGGCTTGATCTTGCCACGGTCGGTCATGTACTTACGGAGAAGCTGAGTGTCCTTATAGTCGATGAACTCAGTGTTCTCCTTGCAGAACTGGCAGTACTTACGACGCGGCTGACGTGCAGAAAAATCATTAGCCATGTCAAAATACCTTTCGTTTGGCAACTTCGGCGAACCAAAGCCGCCTCTCACTCAAAAATAGGTGAACAGCCCTTAAAACGGGATGTCCTCATCGTAGACGTCGACCGCGGGCGGCGTAGCCACCGGTGCGGCAGGACGTGCTGCGGGCGCGGGGGCTGCGGGGGCGTAACCGCCCTGATCGTAGCCACCCTGGCCACCACGGGAGCTCATAAACTCGATCTCATCGACGATGACCTCAAGCTTGCTCCGGCGCTGGCCGTCGCGCTCCCAAGAGCTGTAGCGCAGCTTGCCCTCGATCGCAACCTTGTTTCCCTTTGCCAGGAAACGGCTCACGGCCTCGGCGCGCGTGCCGAACATAGTGCAGTCGACAAAGTTGGGATAGTCCTCCCACTCGCCAGTCTGCGGGTTGCGGCGACGATCGTTCACGGCGACGCCAAAGGACAGAACCTGGGTTCCGCTAGCGGTGGCGCGCAGCTCGGGATCACGCGTGAGGTTACCGGTGATGTTCACTCGATTGATGCTCATAACTCACTACTTCCTCTTGGGGCACAAGCCCAGTCCAAAACGACAGTCTTACTCCTGGTCGTCGCGACGGACGATCATGTGGCGGACCACAGCGTCGGTGATGCGCAGGACGCGATCAAGCTCGGCGATCTGGGTAGGATCTGCGTGGAAGTTGATGAGGGTGTAGTCACCATCGGTGAGGTCGTTGATCTCGTAGGCGAGCTTGCGCTTGCCCCACTCGTCAACGGAGTCGACCTTGCCAGCGCCCTCAGCGATCGTGGTATCGATACGCTTCATAACAGCGAGACGAGTCTCGGGGTCGAGCGACGGGTCAACAAAGAACAGCAGTTCATAAGCCTTCATATTGTCACCTCCTCTGGGCAAATGTGGCTTCAGGTCGTGAAGGTGCGCCTGAAGCAGGAAAAGACTTGGTAATAATATCTTTCAACCTCCCAGGCTGCAAGAATATGCAGCTACAACCTCATGACCTCCACATATGTCCATACTCACACGGCACTTCATGCGTCTTCCAACCAAATGCTGACCAAATGCTTGACGGATCTGTGGACAAGACACGGCGCTGCGGGGACAAACTGAGCCAAGCCGCAGGTCAACAATTGCAAGGCTGTGGTCGCGAAATACATACCAGTGGTTCACAACACCGTTCAAAGATTTTTAAAATTGCTGCCATGTCGTTTATAAATACCCATTTTGAACAATTTGCCGCATGTAACCCTGCTGGTCAGAGCCCGTTTTTGCCCTCCTAGATCCCGTCACGAAGCCAAGCGTTTCAAAAAATGCCAACTTTTCTGTTTGCACTTTGCGATTCCTCGTGTATACTGACTTTCGCATTTAACGGAGAGTTGTCCGAGTGGCCGAAGGAGCACGATTGGAAATCGTGTAGGCGTCAAAAGCGTCTCCAGGGTTCAAATCCCTGACTCTCCGCCAGTTAATTCCAAAGCAGGCCTTCGAGCCTGCTTTGTTTTTACCCCACGCGGAGGGGTGGCAGAGTGGTTGAATGCGGCGGTCTCGAAAACCGTTTGGCCTGTATAAGGTCACGAGGGTTCGAATCCCTCCTCCTCCGCCATTTTGGTTGAGAAAGCTCCCGAGAATGGGAGCTTTTTTGTTATCGGATCCCCTCTCGGCCGCACATCCCAACCAAACATGTACGTCACCCTCCAAAAACGACATTTTTTGACATCTTTGAAGGCTGACGTACACGTTTGGATTGAGCTCACGGGAGTGGCACTATTCGGAAGGTGCCTCTTCGTCTCGCATGCCTTTCCAGTTGCGGATAAGCGTCTTGCGTAGTTCGTTTTGCTCTCGCTGGTACCCGGTGTCGGTACAGCGAGGCATGCCGAGTGCTTCGCGAATGTTGTTCATGGCGCGGTGAAAGGCGAGCTGGCTACCGAACTGAGCCGAAGTGAGCGTAACGATTCGATATCCCATTTGGGAGAGAACGGCCTCTCGCTCCGCATCTGCCCCCTTGCGCTCGAACTCATCGTGAAAGCCGCCCTTATATTCGATACCGAGCTCCCTGCGCTTGTAGGTAACGAGCGCATCGATTTTGAGTGTTCGAGCTTTGGCGCAATGCCAGAGACGTTGAGGGATCTCGAGCGGTTTGTTGAGTTCGATACCTCGGATGCCAACCCCGCCTTCGCTTGTTGGGAGCGAGAGGGCGATTGCCGAAGCGGTCTCCATAGGCGAGGCCGAGTGATCGTAGATGTGCCTGAGCGCGAGCCGTGCACGTGTGGCACCGGGTTTGCCGGGGTGCCGATCGAGCAGTTCGGTTATTTCATCCTTGGAGGTGGCGGCTGGTTGCTCGGTATAATGGTCGGCGGGATTGAGCCTCATGCGATAATCGCCGCAAACTTCATAGCCATATTCGAGATATTCGATCCTATCCATCCACTCGGCAGCGAGCACGAAGGTGAAGGCTTCGTCGGTGATGAAGATTCCGGGCGTCAACTCGTCAATATGCTCGTAGGGAAGATTTTGTCCAAGAATGTGGCAAATGACGCCTTTGGTGCGAATTCGCTCGAATTCGAATACAACCGAGATATCGATAGTTTTGAGCATATCGGACGGAATGCCGCAGTCGGTAAGGGCCTGTCGTATGCGCGCAACGCGTTGCTGGGTGGAGATGCCTCGTACGCCTATCTGGTAGTCGTGCCGCGCAAGAGACTGAACCAAATTCTGGGGCGCATGATGGACAAGCCATGCGGTTTTATGCGAAATGAGAACAGGAGTATCCATTGAGGGCCTCTCGCTCTGAGCCGGTATCCAACTCTTATGTCCGTTGAAGTGGGGGAATATACCGGATGTGAGTAAATTAACTCACTCATGCTGTGAGCTCAATCCAAACATGTACGTCAGCCTCCGAAGATGTCGAAAAATGTCGTTTTTGGAGGGTGACGTACATGTTTTGGATCCCTGGCATTCCAGCAACGCCACGCCCGCATCCGCTGCTAACCGTTTACCGAGCAATGGGGTCGCAATCGGCGCCGAACATGTACTATGTACGGGCATTGTCCAAACCCGTAACTCAAAGGAACCCATCTTGCCCGTCGTCGCCGCTATAACCGTTACCCCACATGCCTCGGATGCCATGGTCGCTATTCCCTTTTGGCTCGAGATGTTCGCTGTTGTCGCGGCATCGATCTCGGGTGTGCTGGTTGCGCGCGAACACAAGCTCGACCTGGTGGGCGCGGTCGCGCTCGCGGTGGTCTGCGGTCTGGGCGGCGGTCTTTTGCGCGATATGACACTCCAGGTCGGCAACGTCTACATCCTCAACCAGCCAATGGCGCTGCCGCTCTCCATCGCCACGGCGGCCATCATCTACATCTTCCCGGCAATCGTCGATAAACCAGAGAAACTCATCCCATTGCTCGACATCATCTCGGTCGGCATCTACGCCGCCACCGGAGCGGACAAAGCACTGGTTTATGGCTTTGCGCCGGCCGTATGCATCATGATGGGCTTCTTCACCGCGGTGGGTGGCGGCATGTTGCGCGACGGCTTTATGGGCGTGGTTCCGGGCATTTTCCAACGTACTAACTTTTATGCCATCGCCGCCATCGCCGGATCGACAAGCTATGTGTGTATCGTTATGAGCGGCATCATGAGCAATGTCGCCGCGCTGGTCGTATGCGTCGCGGTGACCATGGGCCTGCGCTGGCTCTCGCTGCGCTTTGACATCAAAAGTCCCACCGAGGAAGACATCGCGCGCTTCTTGCATCGCAAAAAGTAGACAGCGCGGCACGACCCTTCGAAATGCAACCGAGAGGTTCTTTTAGAGCGCGCGCACGTTGGGTACCCTGTTAGATATATGCCGAGTATCTAACGAAGGATTCACTATGCCTTGCAACCTAGAACCGTCGACCAAGCGCCGCAAAGCGCGGGTCCATATCGCCCTTCTATTCGCACTGATTGCGCTTGCGCTGACCGCGCTTCCCAAGACGTCGTTCGCCGGCACAGACACCGCGGGCAACGTGCTCGCAACCGAAGTTGACTCAAATCCGTCTGGCGTCGAAGGCGACCTGTACTGGGCCGGCCAGAGCCTTAACCTAGACGACGCCTCCATCGGCCGCGATATTATCGCGGCAGGCGAGAGCTTGTCGATTCGCAACTGCACCGTAGGCGGAGCCGTTCGCCTGGCGGCGCGCACCATCGATATCTCCAAAACCGCAATCGATGGCAGCGTGACGGTAGCCGGTCAGCATGTCGTGCTCAACACCGGTAGCGCCGCCAACTGTTTTTACGCGATGGGTGAGACAGTTGCCCTGCGCGGTTCTACCAAGTCGGCAGCGCTCGCGGGCGACACCGTGACCATCGACGGCACCGTCGAGGGCGATGTCGAGGTTTGGGCCGACAAACTCATCCTGGGCAAAAACGCTCACATCACCGGCACGGTGAACGCCCATGTTTCCGAGGACCCCGAGCGCGCCGCAGGAGCCGAGGTCGGCGCGCTCAAGATCGACCGTACCGAAAACGAAAGCGCCGCCACGACGGTTAACGATATCATCGGCGGCATCGTGGCCGCAGCCCTGTCGACCTGCTTTATCGCTCTGTTGCTCGAGCTCGTCTTTCCGCGTGCGACCGCCAGCGCCGCCGGAATGCTCCACCAGCGCCCCACACCCCTGTGGATGAGCGGTCTTCTGGGTACGGTAGCCATTGTCCCTGCCGTATTGTTGCTGATTATCTCGATTGCCGGCCTGTCGCTTGCTGGAGCCCTCATGTGCGCCGTGATCGGCGTCGCGTTGGTCTCCACCGCTTTTGCGGGCTGCGCGATCGCTCGCATGGTCGGACATAACCAGAACCGCTACGCCATGGCAGCCGTCGGCGGTGTGGCCGCAGGCGCCCTCACAGGACTTCCCCTCATCGGCGGCTTCATCAGCGGCGTGGCCTTTGTCTTTATGCTCGGCTACGTTATCCAGATCATCTGGCGCAACGCCCACCTCAAGCCGCAGCAGGCCGCCAACACCCCGGGCCTTCCCTCCGCCTAGCCGCTAACCATCACAAAAGGGCCAGGCACCTTTGTGGTGGTGCAAAGCAACCTGACCCCATTGCACCAAAAAGGGCGCCGACCATTGCGGTCGACGCCCTTTCTTGTTGGCGGTTATAAGCCCCAGCGCTTATTTGTTGACCTGGCCGGCGCGGACGGCAGCCTTCTTGCGGTCGGTGGCGTTGAGCAGACGCTTGCGCAGGCGGATGTTCTTGGGAGTGATCTCGACCAGCTCGTCATCGGCGATGTACTCCAGCGCCTCCTCCAGCGAGAAGGTGCGGGGCGGCACCAGCTGGACGGAGATATCGGAGGTCGAGGAACGCTGGTTGCCCAGGTTCTTGGTACGGGCGATGTTGACGACCATGTCGCCGGCCTTGCTGCGCTCGCCCACGATCATGCCCTCGTAGCACTCGGTGCCCGGCTCAACGAACAGCTGGCCGCGCTCCTGCAGCGTACCCAGAGCGTAGGCAACGGCCTTCTCGGTGGTCATGGAGATCATGGCGCCGTTCTGACGGTTGCCGATCTCGCCGGCGTAGGGGCCATACTCCAGGAAGGTGTGGTAGAACACGCCCTCGCCGTGAGTGACGTTCATGATGCGGTTCTTAAGGCCCATGATGCCGCGGGTCGGGATCTTGAACTCAAGATGGGTCACGATGCCCGAGGTGTCCATGCTCGTCATGATGCCACCGGAGGTACCGAAGACCTCGACGACCTTGCCCGAGTACTCGTCTGGGCACTCGACGACGGCCTGCTCGACAGGCTCCAGCTTGTTACCGTTCTCGTCCTTCTTAAACAGAACGCGGGGACGACCGACCTGGAACTCAAAGCCCTCGCGGCGCATGGACTCCATCAGGACGGACAGGTGCAGAATGCCGCGGCCAGAGACCTCGACGCCGCTCTTGTCCTCGAGCTCCTCGATCTTCATGGTCACGTTGTTCTCGGCCTCGTTGAACAGGCGCTCCTTAAGCTGACGGGCGCCCACGATGTCGCCGTCACGGCCGACGAGCGGGGAGGTCGAAGCCTCAAAGACGATGGACAGGGTCGGCGGGTCGATCTCGATGGGCTCGAGCTCGACGGGGTTCTCGGGGTCGGTGTAGACATCGCCGATATCGGTGCGGTCAATACCCACGACGGCGGCGATATCGCCGGCGCCGACTTCCTGGCACTCGGTGCGGCCCAGGTAGTCGAAGGTAAAGAGCTGCTTGACGGTAGCGGTGGCGCTGGAGCCGTCGTTCTTCACGACCAGAATCTGATCGCCCTGGTGAATGGCGCCGGAGTACACGCGACCGATACCGATGCGGCCAACGAAGTTGGAGTGGTCGATGGTCACGCACTGCATGGCCAGCGGGGCGTTCTCGTCAACCTCGGGCGCGGGCATGTCGTCGATGATCATATCGAGCAGCGGATACATGTCCATGTTGCCGTCGTTGGGGTCAAGGCGGGCAAAGCCATTCATGGCGCTGGCGTAGACCACGTGCTCCATGGCGAACTCAAGCTGGTCGTCGGTAGCGCCCAGGTCGGCCATAAGGTCCAGGCAGTCGTTGTAGGCCTTCTCGGGGTTGGCGCCCGGACGGTCGATCTTGTTGATGACGATCATGATCTTGAGGCCGGTGTCGATAGCGTGACGCAGCACGAAGCGGGTCTGGGGCATGGGGCCCTCAAAGGCGTCGACCAGCAGCAGGGCGCCGTCGGCCATACGCAGCACGCGCTCGACCTCGCCGCCAAAGTCGGCGTGGCCCGGGGTGTCGATGACGTTGATCTTGACGTCCTTGTACTCGATAGAGATGTTCTTGGCGAGAATCGTGATGCCGCGCTCGCGCTCCTGGTCGTTAGAGTCCAGGACGCGGTCCTCGACCTGCTGGTTGGCACGGAAGGCGTCCGTGGCACGCAGGAGCTTATCGACCATCGTCGTCTTGCCGTGGTCGACGTGGGCGATGATGGCGATGTTCCTCAGATTGTCTACGCGCATGTAGTTCCCCTATCTTCTATCCATATACAAACGGCACACGTATGCGGCCCGCCCAGCAACACAACGCTCAGCGGGAATATTGAGCCTTTTACCGAAAACTCGTTTATTTTAGCGATTTTAGATGAGAGGGGTTTCCTCACCTGCAGGTTCAGGGTCGCTCCACATAAAACCATCGCCGGCGCCCATGCCCTCATACAGCACATATGCCGAAAAGCCGCTCTCGAGCGTCGTCTCAAAGAAGCTCACGAGCAGAGCGTCGTGATAGCCACCGTCAATCTCGACACAGCCGGTGTAGCCGATGGCATAGCGGGCGATGCGGCCCAGGCCCTCGTCCTTAAGACCCATCTTGTGCTCGGAGATAAAGTTGGTGGCGGCCTCGAGGCACGCCTCCTCGCCATCCTCGTCGAGCGCGGCCAGATAGCGGTTGGAAGCAGCGTCCTCGATCGCCACAGCTACGCCCGGATTCTCGCCGGCGGCAAGGTCGTCCAAGAACGCGCCAATCAGGTCACACACCATGGCGTCGAGCTCGGCGGAGACGTTACCGGCGTCCTGCATATCCTGTGCCATCTCTAGACCTTCCCATCGAATCCGGCGTCGTTACAGTTCTTGTGCCTCGGCAGCGATCTTGGCGGCAGCGTCGCGGGCGCGCATCATATCCATCGCGCGCTTGTCGAGTACCTTGATCTGGTTGGTCAGCATGACTGCATCGACCACACCCCAGATTACCAAGCCTGTTGAAATCGAAAACCCAAGCGCACCAACTGTACCACGAAGACGAGAACAGATTACCGCGACAAGGGCGGAGATGATAACCATCTTGATATAGGAGCCGCGGCGCTCGCGAAGCGTGCGGGCCTGCGTCACATAGGCGATGCGAGCCGCCTCGGATGCCTCCGAGCGCATCTGGGCTTCACGCGCGATGGCGGCCGCTTCAGCTGATACGCGGGTACCCATCAGCGACCTCTCCGCTCGCGTGCCAGACATTTAGAAATCATCGGGGGAGAGCGTATGGACGAACTCGTCGAACTTCTCGAACTCCTGCTCGTCGTCGACTTCCTCGGCGTGCGGTGAGACGGTACCCAAGCGATTCATGATGTCGTCTTCGACGAACATGGGGGCATTACTGCGTACGGCGAGGGCGATGGCGTCGCTCGGACGTGCATCGATCCTATGCTCGCTGCCATCGGCCAGCACGACAACCGTCGCATAGAACACCGGCGGCTCGGCACGAACGATCTCGATGCGCTCGAGCTTGGCGCCCAGGGCATCGACGGTGTCAAGCAGCAGGTCATGCGTTATCGGGCGCTCGGCGCGACCGCTATCGATACCACGGCTAATGGCCGCGGCCTCAAACGAGCCGGTCTGAATGGAAAGCGAACGCAGGGGCGCCGTCGAATCCGACTTGCCGCAGCGCTCACGAAGCACGATAAGCGATGGCACGGGACCGGCGGCCATGACGATGGTCTCTATGTCGACACGAACCATGGAACACCTCCGGTACGTAGCGGTTAACACACGGCAGGGTCGCCGCATTGAATAGCTATACTACCCAATCTTTCGCCCAGCACACAAAATCAAAGTAGTTAATTTGGGACGGGGCTATTTTGACTACTTCTGTTAGATAAGAAAAAAGCCCCGAGGCAATGCCCCAGGGCTCTTAACGTTTTGATGGTGGACCTGACAAGATTCGAACTTGTGACCTCCCGGTTATCAGCCGGACGCTCTAACCAACTGAGCTACAGGTCCATCATGGTGGAGGTTAGGGGGATCGAACCCCTGACCTCAGGCTTGCAAAGCCCGCGCTCTCCCAGCTGAGCTAAACCCCCACGGAGAAAGTAATAAACACCCCAGCGGCGACTCGGCTCTCGCTGGGGTGTTTATTGCGAAAGAAAGTGGTGGACCTGACAAGATTCGAACTTGTGACCTCCCGGTTATCAGCCGGACGCTCTAACCAACTGAGCTACAGGTCCATCGCGCAAGGGATATATTAGACGAGTCGTTACGCGCGCGTCAACAACTTTTTTGAAAAACTTTGGAGGGCGTTCGCCCCGGTCGCACGGCGGCATGTGAAGTCGCCTGCTCGGACAGTCCTGACTCGCGCAGAGAGCACATTAAGTGCTCTCTGGCTCGTGCGGAACTCGCGATCGACTTCACATGCCGCCGTGCGACCGGGGCGAACACGAGTCCCAAGGTTTTCAAAAAAGCGGTCGGCGCGCAGGTGCGCCGACCGCCGATATATGGGGTCTGATATTTTCTACCAGCTAGTTCCTCTTACTCGTCGAGGAGATCTTCTGGCATGTCGTTGCCGTCGCCTAGATCGACTGGGGCCTCTTCGGTGTCGGCTGCGGCCTCGGTGCCTTCACCTTCGGGCTTCTCTTTGGCGGCCGTCATCCGGGCTACGGCGCAGATGCGGTCGTTATCGTCGACGGTCATCATCTTGACGCCCTGGGTGGCGCGACCGGTTTGGCTGATCTCGTCGGTCTTGACGCGAATGACCGTCGCGCCCTCCGTCACGATGAACAGCTCATGCTGCGGGCCCACCGTCTTCATGGCGGCGAGGTTGCCCTTGCGCTCGGTCATCTGGATGGTGTAGACACCCTGACCGCCGCGGTTCTGCTCCGGGTAATCCGAGACCGGCGTGCGTTTGCCGTAACCGCGCTCGGTAATGACGAACAGGTCGCCGTTACCGTTGGTAATCTCCATACCAAGAACGCTCACGCCTTCCTTCATGCCAATGCCACGGACGCCGCTGGTATCGCGACCGGTGGCGCGCACCTGGTCCTCGGGGAACATAATCGCCTTGCCCGCGGTGGTTGCCATGATGATCTTGTCACCCTCGCGCACGCGACGCACAGCGAGCAGCGCGTCGTCGTCCCTCAGGTTGATGGCGATCAGGCCGTCGCGGCGGCTACGGTCGTAGGCGCTCATCACGGTCTTCTTAACCATGCCGCTCTTGGTGGCAAACATCAGGTACTCGTCGGCGGGGAACTCGCGGCAGCTGATGACGCTCGCGATCTTCTCGCCCTCCTCGAAAGGCAGCAGGTTGACGATCGCGGTACCGCGCGCCTGGCGCGTACCCACCGGCAGCTCGTGCACCTTCAGGCGATAGACCTTGCCCTTGCTCGAGAAGAACAGCACGTACTCGTGCGTGGACGCGATAAACATCTCGTCGATAACGTCGTCCTCTTTGAGATTGACGCCCGACACGCCCTTGCCGCCGCGCTTCTGGGCGCGATAGGCGGCCACCGGGATGCGCTTGACGTAGCCGGTGTGGGTGATGGTCACGAGCATGTCCTCGTCGGCAATCAAATCTTCGACGTCCAGGTCCTTCTCGACGTGGCTAATCTCGGTGCGACGCTTGTCGCCGAACTTCTTGGAGATCTCGCGCATCTCTTCCTTGATGACGCCCAGGATTTTCTCCTCGTGCGCCAACAGGTCCTCGTAGTAGGCGATGGCGCGGCGCAAGCCGTCCAGCTCTTCCTGAATCTTGTCACGCTCCAGGCCGGTCAGGCGTCGCAGCTTCATCTCGAGGATGGCCGTGGTCTGCTCGGGCGTAAAGCCAAAACGCTCGATCAGGCGGCTGCTGGCCTCAGAGTCGGTCTGCGAGGAGCGGATGATGCTGATGACCTCGTCGATATGGTCGAGAGCCATCAGGTAGCCCTCGAGGATATGGGCACGCGCCTGTGCCTTCTTGAGGTCAAAGCGGGTGCGGCGGGTGACGACGTCGACCTGGTGGTCGATGTAGTGCTGCAGCATCTCGCGCAGGCTCAGGCATTTTGGAACGCCGTTGACAAGCGCCAGGTTGTTGGCACCAAAGGTCGTCTGCAACGAGGTGTACTTGTACAGGTTGTTGAGTACGACCTGCGGGATGACGCCCTTCTTAAGTTCGATGACCAGACGGATACCCTTCTGGTTGGACTCATCGCGCATATCCGAGATACCCTCGATGCGCTTGTCGTTGACGAGCTGGGCAATCTTCTCCTGCAGGGTGCCCTTGTTGACCATGTAGGGAATCTCAGTAAAGACCAGGCGGCTACGGCCGGTCTTGGTGGACTCCACATGGGCCTTGGCGCGCACGGTAATGGAGCCGCGGCCGGTCTCGTAGCTCTGCCTAATGCCGGCGCTGCCCATGATGATGGCACCGGTGGGGAAGTCCGGACCGGGCATGATCTGCATAAGCTCGTCGACGGTGGCGTCGGGATTGTCGATCAGGTAGCACGTGGCTTCGATCGCCTCGGTGAGGTTGTGCGGGGCGATGTTGGTGGCCATGCCGACGGCGATGCCCTGGCTGCCGTTGACCAGCAGGTTGGGGAAACGCGCGGGCAGCGCCTGGGGCTCGGCGAGCGATTCGTCGTAGTTGGGCTGCCAGTCGACGGTGTCCTTCTGCAGGTCACGCAGGAGCTCCATGGCGGGCTTTGCCAGGCGGCTCTCGGTGTAACGCATGGCGGCGGCGCCGTCGCCGTCGATGTTGCCGAAGTTGCCGTGACCGTCGATGAGCGGCGTGCGCATGGAGAACCACTGTGCCAGGCGGACCATAGCCTCATAGACCGCGAAGTCGCCGTGCGGATGGTACTTACCGATAACTTCGCCGACCGTCCAGGCCGACTTCTTGTGCGGACGGTTGGGGTAGATGCCGCTCTCGTTCATTGCGTACAGGATGCGACGGTGCACCGGCTTTAAGCCATCGCGCACGTCCGGCAGGGCGCGCGCCGTGATGACCGACATCGAGTACTCGATGAACGACTGCTTCATCTCACGGCCGAACTCCGAAATCTGGAGCTGGCCACCGTTGATATCCTCTCCGGCCGAGGCACCACGGTCGACTTCGCCAAAGCTCTCCTCGAGCTCACCGTCGTCATCCTCTTCCTCATCATCATCGGCATCGGGGTTATAGGCGTCCGGGTCGCCATCCTCGCCCTGCTCAGCACGGGCAAGCAGGCGCTTCAGATCGTCGGGCATGCCGGCGTCGCCGGCCTCGTCCATACCCTCGTTGTTGTTGATATCGTCTGCCACGTTACCTCCTCTTAAGCATCAAGGAAACGCGCGTCATGCGCATGCTTCTCGATATATTCGCGGCGATAGCCGACCTCGGAACCCATCAGTTCGCGCACGGCGCGGTCCGCCACCACGGCGTCCTCGATCGACACGCGCTGCAGAATGCGGGTCTTGGGATCCATCGTCGTCGAGGCAAGCTGCTTGGGGTCCATCTCGCCCAGACCCTTGTAGCGCTGGACGGTGTAACCCTTGCGCTTCTTGGTGATCTTGCCATCCTTGGCCTTGCCGTCCTCGTCGTTGTCGTCGGGGTTCAGTCCCAGGCTCTGGATGGTGTCGCGCAGGATCTCGTCTTCGGGCTGGCGGCCGTTGGGATACACGTAGTGAATCTTGTTGCGCACCTTGATGCCAAAGATGGGCGGGCAAGCGACGTACACGTAGCCGGCATCAATCAACGGGCGCATGTACTTGTAGAAGAACGTCAGCAGCAGGATGCGGATATGCGCACCGTCGACGTCTGCATCGGTCATGATGATGATCTTGTGGTAGCGCGCCTTGGTGATGTCGAAGTCGCCGCCGTCGCCGGCGCTCGTCGTGACGCCGCAGCCGATCGCGGTGATGAGCGACTGGATGGTGTCGCTCGAGAACGCACGATGATCGCCCACGCGCTCGACGTTCAGAATCTTGCCGCGCAGGGGTAGGATCGCCTGGATGTCTCGGCGACGGCCGTCCTTGGCCGAGCCGCCTGCCGAGTCGCCCTCTACGATAAAGAGCTCAGTCAACTCGGCGTCGCGCACCGAGCAGTCGGCGAGCTTGCCGGGCAGCGACGCCGTCTCAAGCAGGCTCTTGCGGCGGGTCGCCTCGCGCGCCTTGCGGGCGGCGTTGCGCGCCTTGCAGGCCTGTTGGGCCTTCTTGACGATCTCACGAGCGGGCTTAGGATGCTCCTCGAGGTAATCGGCAAGGCCGTCGGTCACAATCTTGAGCGTCAGCGCGCGCATATAGGAGCTGCCGAGCTTGGCCTTGGTCTGGCCCTCAAACTGCGGATCGGGCAGTTTGACCGAGATAACGGCCGACAGGCCCTCGCGCACATCGTCGCCGGTCAGGTTGGCGTCTTTTTCCTTGAGCAGGTTCTGTTTGCGAGCGTAATCGTTAATCACGCGGGTGAGTGCGGTACGGAAGCCCTCGAGGTGCATGCCGCCCTCGGGGGTGTAGATGTCGTTGGCAAACGACATGACGTTCTCGCCGTAGCCGCTATTCCACTGCAAGGACACCTCGACCTCGCCCATCTTGGTCACGGGCGCATCCTGATCCGATTTGCCCTCAATATAGATGGGCTCCTTAAAGGCCTCGGGGACATCCTTGCCCTCGTTGAGGAACTTGACGAAGTCGATGATGCCGCCGGCGTAGCAAAACTCCTCCACATGGGGAGTCGCCTCGCGCTCGTCGGTCAGCACGATCTTGAGGTTCTTGTTGAGGAATGCCGTCTCCTGCAGGCGGTTGTGCAGCGTGTCGAAATCGTAGATGCAGGTCTCGAAGATCTCGTCGTCGGGCCAGAAGGTGACAGTGGTGCCCGTCGCCTCCGAAGTGCCCACGACCTCCATCTTCTTGACGGTCTTGCCGCGCGAAAACTCCATCTCGTAGATGTTGCCATCGCGGCATACCTGTACGACCACACGCTTGGACAGCGCGTTGACGACGGAGATGCCCACGCCGTGCAGGCCGCCCGAGACCTTGTAGGCCGAGTTATCGAACTTTCCGCCGGCGTGCAGGATCGTCATGACGACCTCGAGCGTCGGGATCTTTTTGATAGGATGCTCGTCGACGGGGATGCCGCGCCCGTTATCGACGACCGTGATGGAGTTGTCGGCGTGGACCGTCACCTGAATCTCGGTGCAGAAACCGGCCATGGCCTCGTCAACGGAGTTGTCAACGATCTCCCACACCAGGTGATGAAGACCGCTGGCGCTCGTCGAGCCAATGTACATGCCCGGGCGCTTACGAACGGCCTCGAGACCTTCGAGAATCTTAATCTCGCCGCCATCGTAATCGTTTTCGTTTGCCACACGTCCTCCTTCAGTTAAGAAAATGTGTATAGCCTTACTAGTTTATCGTAAAAAAATACCCTCGGGAACGAGGGTATTTGGCTCTACAAGGCCACCAGATGCGATTTAAGGCTCTTTTTTGCTCTGCACGCCCTTGGTCCACTCGGCACTGGCTCTCATGGCGTTCTCGAGGGCCTCGCGCAGTTTTTGGTCCTCGATGGGTGCCACTTGGTGCTCGACCTCGGCACGCTCGGCATCGCTTAGGTCGGCATGCGGAGCCGGCGGACGCTCGGCCACGGCCGGACGCAGGCGCTCTTTTGCAGCGGGCGGTGTGTGGCCGGGGGCGGTCGTCTTGAACACCAGTCCATCGACGTGCGCGCCGGCGCGCTCCATGCGCGCGCGGATAATCTCGCGCAAAAGCGTCATCTCCTGCGTCCATGAGGGCGAATCGAGGTACACCAGCAGTTCGTTGGACTCGGGCAGGTAGCGCAGGCCCGTCACATGGCGTCCCTCGCGCGTGCCCGAGCACACTGCATTCCAGGCGTGATAGACCGCACGAGACTCCTCTGCAGCCTCCATCTGCGCGCGGCGCTCAGGTGTCGCGGCCGCCAGGATGCGCTGACGCTCGGCATCCAAAAAGCCGCCGAAGGCAACCGTCCCGTTCTCGCGCTCGTAATTAGCACGTCTCACCCATGCTCACCACCTTGGCTCGATCAAGCAGGTCATCGGTAAAATACCCCAGATTGGTGGTGGTTATGACTGTCTGGATATCATCACCGATCAGCTGCAGAAAAGCGCCTCGGCGCCCGGCATCGAGCTCGCTCATCACGTCGTCCAAAAGCAGCAGCGGCGCGGTGCCCAGGATATCGCGCGCCACGGCCACTTCCGCCACCTTCCAGGCAAGCACCAGCGTTCGCTGCTGGCCCTGGCTGGCAAATGAACGGGCCGATCGGCCCGCGACGGAAAACTCAATCTCGTCGCGATGCGGACCCACGAGCGTCACGCCGCGGCGGATCTCCTCGTCGGCGCGCTCATCGAGCGCCGAGAGCATGTGCCCATACGCCCAGCCCCTGAGCTCGTCGCGATCCTCGGTGCGAGGCAGGTCGCCAAGCGTGGACACATAGGACACACCGGCGGGCTCGCCGGATGCCACGCGGCCATAAGCGTCGCGCACATGGCCCGATAACCGGTCGAGCAGGGCTAGACGATGCACGAGTAGGGCCGAACCGGCGCGGGCGAGCGATTCGTTCCAGGCGCCGAGCATCTCGCGGCAGCACCAGGTCTCCTTGAGCAGGGCATTGCGCTGGGTCACGCAGCGCCCGTAGGCACTAGCCAGATCGGCATAGCGCGCACTCAGCTGAACGCCAAAGTCATCAAGTGCGGTGCGGCGCACGCTGGCACCCCGCTTGACCATATCCAGGTGGTCCGGGCAAAACAGCACGCTCGGCAGCACCCCGCGCACGCCGGACGCAGCGCAGCGCTTGCCGTTGCGGCTAAACGAACGCTTGCCGTCTTCCACGCTCAGCCCCATGTCCAGCACGCGTCCATCGCCTTCGAGCCTCAGCTCGACCTTGCATGAGCCCACGCCGTCGTGCACGAGCTCGGCTGCGGTCGGGTGCCTAAACGAGGTGCCGCTCGTCAGCAGCTGCAGCGCCTCTATGAGGTTGGTCTTTCCCGCCGCGTTGGGACCTGCGAGCACTGTCACACCGTCGCTCAGAGCAAGGCGGTAGCTGTCGAAGCTGCGATAGCGTGCAACGGAAAGATCGCGTGCGAACATGGTCATGGGCAGCGCTAGATGCGTACCGGCATGACCAGGTACAGGTAGTTGATCTTGTCGTAGGACTTGAAGATGCCAGCCTGCGAATAGCTCTTGAGCTCCAGCGTGATCTCCTTCTCCTTGGACAGGGCATTGAGGCAGCCAAAGATGTAGTGGTAGTTGAAGGCGATGGTGCCCGACTCGCCCTCGGCCTCGACATCGATCGTCTCCTGCGCCAGATCCTGGTCGTTGGAAATGGAGGACAGGCCCATCTGGCCGTTCTCGACGTCAATCTCAAACTTGACAGCGGGGTTGGCGCTCGCGATAACGGCCACACGTTTAAGGGCAGCGTTAAAGGCGGCTACGTCGATTTTGACGCTCGTCACGCACGAATCGGGGATGAGCTGCTTGTAATTGGGATATACGCCCTCGATGCGGCGCGACACGTAGGTGGTGTTGCCGGCCTCAAAGACAACCTGGGTGTCGGTTGCGCCGATCATGATGGTAGCCTGGCTCGCCATGATGCTCAGCGCGTCGTTGAAGGCGTCGGCAGGCACGTTGAGCTCAAAGGAACCTTCGAGGGTCGAGGTCTCGACCTGCGTATCGCACACAGCCAGTCGGAAGGAGTCGGTCGCGACCAGGCGCACGGTGTTGTTCTCGACCTTCATATGCACGCCGCCCAGGATGGGGCGGGCCTTGTCAGTCGAAGTGACGCGCCATACGCGACTTACCATTTCGGACAGGATATCGGTCGGCAGCTCGACGGCGCTCTCGATGGCGTATGCCGGGAACTCGGGAAAGTCGTTGGCATCGAGCGTGTTGAGGCGGAAAGAGCTCTTCTCGCAGCCAATCAAAACCTGACGCTCGGATAGCTCAAAGGTGACCGGGGCATCGGGAAGGGTCTTGGTGATGTTGGAGAGCATCTTGCAGGGAATCACCATCTCGCCCTCCTCTTCGACATGAGCCGCAATGCGGTGACGAATCGAGATGGTGTAGTTGGAGGTCTGGAATTCCAAGATGCCGTCTTGTGCCTTAACGAGCACGCCCGACAGAATGGGAAGGGTGGATGCCGAAGCGACGCCTTTCATAACGACGCCGATGGCTTGCGTAAGCGAGCTCTGGCTGACGGTGAACTTCATCTTTTAATACCTTTCTATAGATATAAATATCTTAATAATAGTAATAGTACTGACGAAACTGTTGATTACTCCTAAAAGTGCAGGTCAGCCCTAAAAAGAGAATCGACAGGAACCTGTGTGCAACCGGGCATGTTTTCCACGTTCAAAACCTGCGCAAAACTTTTCATCACCGCGGCTCGAGTTTTTGACACCTTATAACCGCCGTTTCGACAAGTTTTCAACAGGTGTGTCCATTTACCTACGAGCGCAGTGTAATTTTATCGCGCAGCGACTTGAGGTCTTCGGTAACGGTCCGGTCTTCCTGAATCATCTTCTGAACCTTTTTATAGCTCGTGCTGACGGTCGAGTGGTTGCGGTTGCCAAACTCGGCGCCCACGGCCGTCGTCGTCATCTCGCACATCTCGATCGCCAGATAGATAGCGATATGGCGCGCCTTGGCGATATTGGCGTTGCGGCGAGGCCCGATGAGTTCCTCGTGCGTCACACCGTATTGCTCCTCGATGACGGACTGGACCGTCTGCACATTGATCTTCTTGGCCGATGTGTCGAAGTACTGGTTGGCGATGGCGTCGATGTCGTCAAAGGTGAGCTCCCCGCCCTCGCGCTCGCGATCGCCCGCTTCGCCGGCACAACGCTCGCAAAAGCTCTCGAGCTCGCGAATGTTGGTGCCCGAGACCTCGGCCATGTGTTTAAAGTGCGCGTCGGTCAGATGTCCGCCGTCGCCCCCGTAGGCCGCCAGCAGCGAGTCGTTGCCCGCCTCGGGCGCGGCGGCGATCGTGTTCTCGTAATAACGCTGCAAAATCTTGTACTTCATCTCGTAGCTGGGCTCCGCCACCAGACACAGCAAGCCGGCATTAAAGCGACTGGTCAGGCGCTCGTCCATATTAAGGTCCTTGGGAGCGCGGTCGGCGGCGATCACGACCTTCTTGTTGTTGCGGATAAATTCGTCCATCAACTGGAAGAAGTAATCCACGCTCGCGCGCTTGCCGATGATGTTCTGGATGTCATCGATGATAAGCACGTCGACGCCGTGGTACGCCTGCATAATGGGGGCGTTGCTCTTCTTTTGGCGGTCGAATTCCGTCATCAAGTCGTCCAGATATGCCTGCGAGTTGGCGTACTTCACCTTGATCTCGGGCGATTTCTCTGCCAGCTCATTTTTGATGGCGAGCAGCAGGTGCGTCTTGCCCAGGCCCGATTTGCCGTAGATGAACAGCGACGTGCAGGTACCGGGCGTGTCTGCAAGCATGGCGAATTTGAGCGCCGATCGGTAGGCAAGGCTGTTCTCCGGTCCGAAGACGAAGTTTTCAAACGTGAATTTCGAATTCGCTGCGAGGGGTGCCCCGTCCGCGTTTTTCTCGACTGCCGCCGGGGTCGCCGCCGAAGGCGCTGCCGGCGCTGCGGGCGAACTCGCGCTTTTCGCCGGTGGCCTGCCATTCATTTGGGTCATCATGCGGCGGAAATCGTCGGCAGACAACGTGTTTTTGATTGCAATGCCCGATTCCTCGCCGGGTGTCGTCTCTTGTGCGACGGGCATATGCGTGGCGGTTGGGATGGGCGAGGGGGCTGGCTCTACCGTCGGTGCGACCGAAGCGGCCGCCTGCGGTGCCATGGTTTCACGGGAAACATCGTCGCGTCGAGGTTCGGGCGCCGGCGTTGCCGCTGCGGTGTCGGTCGCTACCGGGTGAGTGACCGGGGCCGTATTTGCCGAGGCACCTTGCGGTGCCACGATATTGAGCGCGATCGGCGCAAAGGCTATCTCTTCTAGGTACGCCTCGATGGTCGGTTGATGCTTTTTGAGCTGAGCGATGGCAAAGCGTGAAGGGGCCTCAATCGTCAAGGTGTCCTCGGTTAAGCTCACGGCGCGCGATTGTCCCAGCATATTGATGAGGCGTGCATCTTGGCCGTCGCGCTGACAAAAGGCGATGGCATCCCCCAGGATGATGCTTGCTTCCTCGTCCACTGTTTCTCCCGTTCCTTAACTTTGGGCTCGCACGCGAGCGCTGCCTATCTCGGTCAGATGATATTTCTGGCCATGTTTGATTACCAAGCCGGCTTGTGCCAAGTCGTTGAGCGTTCGCGACCACGTGGGCGCTGAGTTTCCAAACGCTCGTGCCAGGTCGGTTGCGCCACACTCCTGGTTTTGAGCCAGATAGCCCAGTGCCGCTTCGCCGCGTTCGCTCACAAATACGTTTTGCTGCGGCTGTGCATATTGATTCGCCGCATTAGGATACATCATTTGAGCTGCTGGTTGTTGAGAACTCTGCATGGGCAGCGGCTGCTGTTGAAAACTTTGAGGCCACTGTTGGTAAGGCTGCGGGGGCATCTGCTGGGCCCATGGGTTGTACTGCGCCTGGGGCATCTGTTGGTACGGCTGTTGGTATCCCAGCGGGTATTGCTGGGGGTATGCCTGCGTATATCCCGTTTGCGGCGCGTATTGAGCCGGATACCCTTGCGGGTTCGGTTGATAGGACATCTGCTGTGCAGCCGATGCACCCGCCATCTGCTGCAAGGTTCCCACATCCGGGCCCATCGCTGGTATTGCATCGTGTATGTTCTGGGGAATCGCGCCCGAGGGTGCCTGGGGCTCTTGCATGGGGGCCATACTAGGCTGCTGCATGGGAGGCATTTGCTGTTGCACCTGTTGCATCGCTGCGGGTTGCTGCGCGAAGGCGCCCGGCATGGGATATGCCCGCTGCTCCGTTTCGGGTCGCACGGCTGCCCCGCGTCCTCCAGCACGCTCGATTTCCTGCACGCGCTTGGGGTTCAGACTTACCGTCACGACGGTGCCGTTGCCCATGTTGTCCTCGATGGAGACGGCGCCTCCGGCGTTTTCCAAGTACTCCTGTACCATGGGAAAACCGGCTCCGGTGCCGCGGATATACCGTTTCATCTTGCTGTTTGCGCTGGTTACGCCAAAATCGAAGGCACGCTCTTTGTCGTCGATGCCCGGACCCTGATCGGCAAAGCGGATGGTATCGCCACCGTCGAGAATCGAGATGATGGGCTCTGCAAAATGCGCGTGGATAAAGTTTTCGACAATCTCGCGGATAACCATCAGCGAGATGCGTCCTCCCTGCTCTTTCATGCACTGGTAGACGGTGTTGGTTGTCTCTTCCAAATAGGTTCGGACGTCTTGCGGTTCGATGACGATGACACGCGGTGTCGACAGCATGTCATCGTAGACCGCGATGCGCGCTGCATACATGGCTTTTGGTGCTTGTGCGGTGACCTGTCCACCCTCGTTGCGTTCCTCGCGCACGCCGGTGATGTGCTCGTTGTCGGGTGCCGGATCACCGGAATCGACCATGGTGTAGAAGTCGTCAGACATGCCGCTCGCAATCTTTCAAAAGGTTTTGAACAAATAGTAGCTCACCGCGCAATGTTTCTCATCTTTCGACAAGTTTTCAAAACCTGTTGAAAACTTTGGAAAACGGACGAAAAGTTCTCAACATTTCCAACACGACCTGTTGAAAACTCGATGAAATATCGTGAAAAGTTGCCTGCTGCCTCAAATACCGGTTCTGCTTATGGGGGAACCGTGTACTCTTTGCAACCTTTTACCTTTGATTTCTTGACATTTGAACATTGATTTCCCTACAATCTTCAAGCTCACGTGTCTATATCTGCGTCCGCGCCCCCGCGGACACTCGAAATGCAGCAGGAGGAACTTAAGATGAAGCGTACGTATCAGCCTAATAAGCGTAAGCGTGCCAAGACCCATGGCTTCCGTGCCCGTATGGCCACTAAGGGTGGTCGTGCCGTGCTCGCCCGTCGTCGCGCCAAGGGCCGCAAGCGTCTCACTGTCTAGCAGCGATACACACATCTCGCATGAAGACTATTAAGTCTCGGCAAGATTTCGAGCATGTGTTCAGTCAGGGGCGTCGTTTCAATCACCCTCTGATTCGAATGACCATATGTGAATCGGTTGGCGAAGGCGACTCCGGAAGGGTCGCCTTCGTTGGTGCTAAACGACTCGGTTGTGCTGTTGTGCGCAACCGATCTAAGCGTGTGATGCGCGAGGCCGCCCGCAGCTGTGGATTTCCCGTTGCGGGTTATGACATCATCTTGTTCGCGACTCCCAAGACGAGGGTTTCCTCGCCGCAGGAGATGGACAAGGCATTGCGTTCGCTTATGAAACGCGCCGGCGTTGCCGGGGAGGAGCGATGAGCAATTACGTTTTGCGACGTGTTGCCATCGCTCCTATTCGCATATATCAACAGGTTATTTCGCCCTTATTGCCTGACGCCTGCATTTATTACCCAACCTGCTCGCAATACGCTATCCAGGCGATTGAGAAGTACGGTGTTTTGAGAGGCTGCTGGCTTGCCGTGAGGCGCATCGCTCGCTGCAATCCCCTGCACGTCGGCGGTTATGACCCTGTGCCTTAGCGGGCACTCGCTATCGGAGGAAAACTTACATGTGGGATTGGATCGTTAACATCCTTTTTGAGCTGCTCAAGCTCATCCAGACCTTTGCGGTCGACTGGGGCCTGTCCATCATCATCCTGGTGGTCATCATCCGTCTGCTGCTGACGCCGCTTATGCTCAAGTCGACCAAGTCGACGGCTCGCATGCAGGTGCTGCAGCCTAAGATGCTCGAGATCCAGGAGCGTTACGCCGACGATCCCCAGCGTCAGGCCGAGGAGATGCAGAAGTTCTACAGCGAGAACAAGTTCAACCCCATGGCTGGTTGTCTGCCGCTGTTGATCCAGATGCCTGTCCTGTTCGCCCTGTTTACGCTGCTGCGTAACCTGCCGAACTACTTTAACGACGGCACGTTCTCGTTCTTCAACATCCTGCCTGACCTTACCACCACGCCGAGCGCTTCCTTTGCCGACGGCTTTATGGTTGCGCTGCCTGCGCTGGTTTGCCTGATCCTGTTCGCCGTCTTGACCCTGATTCCGCAGCTGTATATGTCTCGCAATCAGACTGGTCAGCAGGCCCAGAGCATGCGCATGATGGCCGTCGTCATGACCGTCATGATGCTTTGGATGGGTTGGAGCCTGCCCGTCGGCGTTCTGCTGTACTACGATGTGTCTTCTGCTTGGCAGGTTATCCAGCAGATCTTCGTGACTCAGAAGGTTATCGACAAGGCCAAGGCCGATGAGGAGGAGCGCCTCAAGAACGCTCCGCTGCAGGTCGAGGTTACCCGTCGCGAGAAGAAGCCGCGTCCGCACAAGAAGAAGTAGTCGGGATATCAATCTTATTTAGGTACCTAACTTTTGGAGTACGTTATGTCTGAAGAGATCATCGAGGATATGCTTGAGGAGGTTGCCCCGCAGATTGCGGGCGATTATCCCGAGATTGCACAGCGCTACAAGGCCGGTGAAGAGCTGACCGATGAGGAGCTCGACACCATTGCCGATGTTGCGATTTCCATTCTGCGTTCCATCCTTTCGCACTTCGATGCCGCCAACTCTCCTATCGATGAGTACGAGGGCGACGAGGGCGAGCTGATTTTGGATGTTACGGCTCCTGATCTTGCTGTTCTCATTGGCCGTCATGGTCGCACCCTTGATGCCCTTCAGGTTATGTTCTCTTTGCTGGTGAGCCGCAAGCTTGGCTTTAGGTATCCGGTTGTGGTTGACGTTGAGGGCTACAAGAGCCGTCGTCAGGACAAGGTTGCCGCCATGGCTCAGTCAGCCGCCGAGCGTGCCATCCTTACTCATAAGAGTGTTTCGCTTCCGCCCATGAATGCCTATGAGCGCCGACTGGTTCATATTGCACTTCGTGGCAATGATGCCGTCGATACCCATTCTGAGGGTTCTGACCCTGATCGCCATGTGGTGATTGTTGCTCGATAATCTACTCGAGCTTATGCTAAGGGGACGTGGTTTCCACGTCCCCTTTTTTTGTCAAAAGTTCTCGATACACTGATTTTTGTCAGAAAGGAGCTTCTGTTGTTTGTACTTACTGATCAGCAGGCTGACGAGATGCTGAGTCGTCTAACTTCCTATTGCAAAGAGTATTCCTTGAGCGTAACTGATACTGAGCTGAGGAAATGTATTCAGCATTTGGATTTGGTTCTGGAAACAAATAAGACAACCAATCTCACCCGTATTCTTAACGTAGAAGATGCTGCGGTACTTCATATCCTCGACTCACTTGTTTTGCTCCCTTATATCAATAAGGCTCCTGAGGGAGCTTTGCTCGACATGGGAACAGGTGCAGGCTTCCCTGGCATTCCGTTGACGATTGCAAGTGGACGAAAGGCTACCTATATCGATTCCGTTGGCAAAAAAGTTGATGCTGTTAACTCCTTTGTAAAGGAGCTCGGTCTTAAGCATGCTCATGCCGTTCATGATCGCCTTGAAGAGTATGCTCGAAGCCATAAGAAGCAGTTCTCTGTTGTAACCGCCCGCGCATTGGCCCCTCTACCGATTCTTGTTGAGTATGCGGCTCCGTATCTCAAGGATGGCGGGCTATTTGTTATCACCAAGGGCAATCCATCGAATGACGAGCTTGCTTCCGGCATGTCAGCAGCTAAGATTTGTGGCTTCACTTTGCTTCTAAACGACGCAATCGAGTTGCCTGAGGGCTTGGGCCACAGGGAGTTCATTGTTCTTAAGAAGAGCCATACCGCATCCGTTTCATTGCCTCGTGCAAATGGCATGGCAAAGAAGAATCCGCTTGCCTAGATGTTTCACGTGAAACATAATGGATAGTATCGACTCGTAATGTTTCACGTGAAACATTGATGTTGATAATGAATCGGAATGTTTCACGTGAAACATCCTCCGTTTAACAGCTTAAAACACACCAGGAGGGACCGTGGGATTTCGCGACGTTAAGCGTTCTAAGAGCGCAAAAGACACGCGTATTATTGCAATCATCAATCAAAAAGGCGGCGTAGGTAAATCGACGACAGCCGTAAACCTTGCGGCAGCATTGGGTGAGCAGGGTCGTAAAACGCTCATTGTCGATTTTGACCCGCAGGGAAATAGCACGAGCGGTTTTGGAATTGAAAAAGAGGACCTTGATCACTGCATCTATGATGCGTTGTTGAATGATGTACCGGCAGAATCACTTGTTTTGGACACGAACTGCAAAAAAGTCTTCGTTATTCCGGCAACAATTCAATTAGCAGGTGCGGAGATTGAGCTGGTGAGCGCAATTGCTCGCGAAACTCGCTTAAAAGATCTGCTTGAGCCGATTCAGGATGAGTTCGACTTCATTTTCATTGACTGCCCTCCTTCGCTCGGCCTGCTTACAATCAATGCTTTGACCGCAGCAGACAGTGTTCTGATTCCGATTCAGTGCGAGTATTACGCACTCGAGGGCGTTACGAAGCTGCTTGAGTCAATGAAGATGGTCAAATCACGTCTGAACAAGGGTTTGGACACGTATGGCGTGCTTATGACCATGTATGACTCGCGTACCTCCCTTTCAAATCAGGTAGTTGAGGAAGTTCAGGCGTACTTTGGCGATAAGGCTTTTAAGACCTTAATTCCCCGTACCGTAAAAATCTCTGAGGCTCCGTCTTTTGGAGAACCGGTAATTACCTATGCACCTCAAAATAAGGGTGCAAAAGCGTATATGAACCTTGCAAAAGAGGTGATCAAGCGTGCCTAGTGCAAAGAAACGTGGCGGATTGGGGCGTGGACTCAATGCTTTGGTCTCAGAGGCCGAGTATGAGACCGGTGGTTCGGCTGCATCGGCTTCAAATGCCGCATCTGAAACGAAATTACCTATTGAGGACATCGTTCCCAACCCTAATCAACCGCGAATTCACTTTAACGAAACTGAACTTCGCGAGTTGAGCGAGTCAATCCAAGAACATGGCGTTTTGCAGCCACTGTTGGTTCGCAAGCATGGAAACGGCTATGAGATTATTGCCGGTGAGCGTCGTTACCAGGCTTCAAAACTTGCTGGTCTTGAGGAACTGCCAGTCATCATTAAGGAAGTTAATGATGAGGAAATGCTCGCTCTTGCACTTATCGAGAATCTTCAACGTTCTGATTTGAACCCTGTCGAAGAGGCAAAGGGTTATCGTCAGTTGATTGATGCAAGCGGCATGACGCAGGAGGCGTTATCAAAGGCTGTCAGTAAGTCTCGTTCTGCAATTACAAATTCACTTCGTTTGCTAGATCTTCCCGAAGTCGTACAGCAGATGATTTTCGAAGGCAAGCTTACAGCCGGTCATGCGAGAGCGATTCTTGCAGTTCCATATGAAGATGCCAGGATTCGACTTGCTGAGAAGGTTGTTGCAGAAGGCCTTTCCGTCAGAGCGACAGAAAATCTTGCTCCGTTGTTTTCTGCCGGAGAAACACCTAAGACGCCGAGGCCAGCAACACCTCAGTCATTCAAAAAGGCCGCTCGAGTCCTTCGTCAAGTATTTAACACGAATGTGCGCGTGAAGAGCTCGCGTGGCAAGAACAAGATTGAAATCGAGTTCAAAGACGAAGAGGAGCTCTCCCGTATCCTTGGCGAAATGATTCAATTCGGGCAGGAGGATCAGGATGAAGAATAAGGTTCTCTCGATCGTTGCGTTGGCAACCACCGTCGTTGCTGGCGCTTTTGCTGGTTATAAGCTTGCGACAGATGATGAACTGAGAGGTCGACTGTTGCGTGGAGCACAGGATATCGTCGATACATCCAAGAAGAAAATGGATGTGATGACCGAAGATGTCGCTATGCGTACCGCTCAGGTGACTAAGAATCCCAAGATTAACCAAGACTGGGTTAACCATCAGTGGGAAAATGTTGGTTTTTAGGTACCTAACAATTACTTGCCTGTTTTGAAGGGGCCCTTGTCTGATTCATGAGACAAGGGCCCCTTATTTTGGCTAAAAAACTAAGCTAACGAAAATCAAATCCAAGAGTATGAAAATAAATGAAACAGCCCTGGCTGCATTATTTGCAACCAGGGCTGTCGGATGTTTCACATGAAACGTTTTGAGGTGCGACTCCCCTATGCGTTCTTCTGGACCTTAAAACGTTGCTTCAGCTGTCCGCAGGCGGCGTCAATATCATTGCCGCGAGAATTACGGATCGTGGTCTCGATGCCACGAGACTCAAGGCGGCGCTGAAGATCCTCAACCTTATGAATCGGCGACGGCTTGAGCGGGCTGCCCTCGATGTCGTTAAGCTGAATCAGGTTAACGTGGCACAGCGTTCCCTCACAGAAGTCGCAGAGCGCCTGCATCTCGGGATTCGTATCGTTGACGCCTTCGATCATGGCGTACTCATAGGTCGGGCGGCGCCCCGTCTTCTCGGTGTAGAGCTGAAGCGCCTCGTGAAGGCGGAGCAGCGTGTACTTCTTAACACCGGGCATGAGCTTATTGCGCGTCGACTGGATGGCGGAATGCAGGGAAACAGCAAGCGTGAACTGCTCAGGGATGTCGGTGAATTTGCGAATACCGGGAATAACGCCGCTGGTAGAGACGGTGAGGTGACGGGCGCCGATACCGATGCCATCGGGGTCGTTGAGGATGCGCAGTGCCTTGAGAACCTCGTCATAGTTAGCAAACGGCTCGCCCTGGCCCATGAATACGACGCTCGTGGCACGCTCGCCAAAGTCGTTGGAGACATGAAGTACCTGGTCAACGATTTCTTGGGCGGTCAGCGAGCGCTTGAGGCCGTTGAGGCCGGTAGCGCAAAAAGCGCAGCCCATACTGCAGCCGGCTTGGGTGGACACACAAACAGACAGCTTGTTGCGACGAGGCATGCCGACGGTCTCGACGGAGATGCCGTCGTGATACTCGAGCAGGTATTTACGAGAGCCATCCTTAGACACCTGCTTGGTGAGCTCGGTCGGCGTATCAAAGGCAAAAGCCTCTTTAAGCTGCTCGCGGAAAGCCTTGGGAAGGTTGGTCATATCGTCAAACGAACAAACGTTCTTCTCAAAGACCCATTCGATGAGCTGCTTCGCGCGGAAGGCGGGCTGGCCGAGTTCGGCCACAAGCTCGCGAATATCGTTTTGGCTCAAGTCGCGAATGTCCTGAGATTTAGTCCTGGGATTCATGGAAGCCTTTCGATTTTGGGGAAACGTAGAGGGTATCGCTACAATATGGTATCAGCTGCAGAAATTATAGAGGAGGAGTCTGCCCATGCCGGGTAAAAGCCTAGAGAACATGCACGTAGCGGTCTTGGCGGGCGGTCATTCCGCCGAGCGCGAGATCTCGCTCAATTCGGGAAAGAACGTCGTGGTGGCCTTGAAGGAAGCTGGCTACACTTCGGTGGAGCTGCTCGACACGGCTGCCGATGATTTTATGGTAACCATGGCGACCGGCGGCTTTGACGTGGCGTTTATCGCCATGCACGGTGCCGGCGGCGAGGATGGTGCCATGCAGGGTGCCATGGAGACCCTGGGTATCCCCTACACGGCGTCGGGTGTGCTGGCGAGCGCCTGCGGTGCCGACAAGGAGGTCTCGAAGCTCCTATACGCCAAGGCGGGCATTCCCATTGCCCCCGGCCTGGCGCTCGAAGTGGGCGATGAAGTCGATATCGATCATATCGTCGAGGTTTGTGGCGAGCGCTGCTTTGTGAAGCCGGCCGTAAACGGTTCCAGCTATGGCATTTCCCTGGTCCATGAGCCCTCCGAGCTTCCCGCGGCAATCGCCAAGGCGTTTGAGTACGGCGACAAAGTGCTGGTCGAGAAGTGTATCGAGGGTACCGAGATCACCGTCGGCGTATACGGCGAGGATGACGTGCGCGCCCTGCCGATCGTTGAGATCCGTAAGCCCGAGGACTGCGAGTTCTACGATCTGGACGTGAAGTATGTCGACCCTACGGACATTCATCGCATTCCGGCGCAGATTTCGCCCGAGAACTACGCTCGTGCCCAGGAGCTAGCCTGTGCCGCCCATAGGGCGCTCGGTTGCTTGGGCATCTCGCGCAGCGATTTTATCGTGAGCGAGGACGGCCCCGTTATCCTCGAGACCAATACCATTCCCGGCATGACCGATACGTCGCTGTATCCGGATGAGATCCGCCACACCGACGATATGACGTTCCCGCAGGTCTGTGACAGCCTGATCCGTATGGGTCTTCGTCGAGCGGGCATTGCATGCTAATCGAGGACGCGGTTTCATCAGGAACGCCGCAGTTTGTCATCGACTCCTATGCCACGCTTGCCGAGCGCGCCAAAACCCAATCGTTTGGTCTCATCGAGGAAGATGTTATCGTCCTCGATACCGAGACCACGGGTCTTTCGGTGCAGGACAACGAGCTTATTGAGATATCGGCGGCCCGCCTTTCGGGCCGCGAGATCGTCGACCGCTTCGATACCTTCGTGCATCCCAAGCAGCTGATTCCCGCCGAGATTACCGAGCTCACGAGCATTACAAACGCCGATGTGGCAGATGCCCCATCGGCCGTCGATGCCGTGGCCGCTCTCGCCGATTTTGTCGGCGGCTGCCCGGTGATCGCACATAACGCCACCTTCGACCGCTCGTTTATCGAGTCGGTCAAGGGCGGTGTCAACGTCAGCGACATCTGGATTGATTCGCTGGCACTGTCGCGCATCGCGCTTCCGCGTCTGGCATCGCATAAGCTGTCTTTCATGGCCGACCTGTTTGGCTGCGACTCGGTGTCGCACCGCGCCAATGCCGATGTCGACGCCCTGTGTGGCGTATGGCGCGTGTTACTCGTGGCGCTCACCGACTTGCCCCAGGGCTTAATGGCGCGCCTGGCCGACATGCACCCCGACGTACCCTGGTCCTATCGTCCTATCTTCTCGTTCTTGGCGGGGCAGAACCCCGGTTCCATCTTCTCTCTCAGCGCCGCCCGCGCCGACGTACTCAAGGCCGATCGGGCCGATGATCGCGTTGATGCGGACGAGCTACCGGTCCTTAAGATGCCGAGCCGCGAGGAAATCGAGGCGGACTATGCCCCGGGCGGCCTGGTTAATCGCATGTATCCCACGTACGAGCCGCGCGATGAGCAGATCGCGATGGCGCTCGAGGTCCGTGATGCACTCGTTACGGGAACGCATCGCGTGATTGAGGCGGGCACGGGCGTCGGCAAATCGATGGCTTACCTGGTGCCTTTTGCCGAGGCCGCGCGCCGCAACAACATCACGGTTGGTATCGCGACTAAATCGAATAATCTTGCCGACCAGCTCATGTATCATGAGCTGCCCAAACTTGCCGAGCAGCTGGACGGAGGCCTATCGTTTTGCGCCCTCAAGGGCTATGACCACTATCCATGCTTGCGCAAGCTTGAGCGCATGAGCCGCGGGCAAGTCGAAATTACGACTAAGCGTGATCCTGCCGACACGCTTACGGCAGTCGCGGTCATCACGGCGTACGTGTGTCAGTCGGCCGATGGCGACCTCGACTCGCTCGGCATTCGCTGGCGCAGCGTCAACCGTCCCGACTTTACGACGGCGTCGCGCGAGTGCGCCCGTCGCCTATGCCCGTTTTTCCCCGATAAATGCCTGGTCCACGGCGCCCGCCGTCGCGCGGCGCATGCCGATGTAGTGGTCACCAACCATTCCCTGCTGTTCCGCAATGTTGCGGCCGAGGGCAGAATCTTGCCTCCGATTCGTCACTGGGTGATCGATGAGGCCCACTCCATCGAGCGCGAGGCGCGCCGTCAATGGGCGCGCGTGGTGTCGGCGGATGAATCGCGCGTTCTGTTTGAGCGCCTGGGTGGCTCGAGCACCGGTGCGCTGAGCCAGGTTTCCCGCGATTTGGCAACCTCGGAAGGCTCTACGCTCTACCTAGGCCTTACCGCCAAGGCGACGTCGACGGTTGCACGTGCGAGCATGGCGATTGCCGATGTGTTTGACGGCGTTCGCGAGCTTGGCCGCCGTGCGCGCGGGGGCTATGACAATGCGAACCTATGGATTGGCCCCGAGCTGCGCGAATCTGACGACTGGCATGATTTCTTACAGTCTGCCTACACTGCCATCGACGCATTGGAACAAGCGGACAAGAGCGTCGACGCGCTGGTACAAGCCGTCGCCGCCGACAAGCCCGAGGTTGTTGTCGACCTGGGTGATATCTCGCGTCGCCTGCATGAGCTTGCCGAGAACCTCAAACTCATCATTGACGGTACCGACGAACACTACGTGTACTCGCTGCAAGTCAATCGCAGATTGCGCGCCGGCGGCGAGTCGATGACCGCGGAGCGCATCGATATTGGCGAGGCCTTGGCAACCGAGTGGCTGCCCGAGGTCCACACGGCTATCTTCGCATCGGCGACCATGACGGTTTCCAAGAGCTTTGAGCACTTTAACCACGCCGTCGGCCTCGATCGCATCGGTACCTCGACATCATCGTCTCTGCACTTGGATTCGAGCTACGATTTCGATTCGAATATGGCCGTGGTCGTGGCTGGGGATATCCCCGATCCGCGCGACCGCGAAGGCTATCTTTCGGCGCTCGAGCGTGTGCTGGTCGACGCTCATCTTGCCATGGGCGGCTCGGTGCTCACGCTGTTCACCAACAGGCGTGACATGGAGGAACTGTACGCTCGTGTCGAGCCCAAGATAGCTCGCGCGGGTCTGGAACTCAACTGCCAGCAGCGCAACTCGTCTCCTCGTCGCCTGCGCGATCGGTTTATCAACGAACCGACCTCGTCGCTCTTTGCGCTTAAGGCCTTTTGGGAAGGGTTTGACGCCAGCGGCGAGACGCTGCGCTGCGTCATCATCCCCAAGCTGCCGTTCTCGAGCCCCACAGACCCGCTCTCATGCGAGCGCAATCTGCGCGAAGACCGCGCTTGGGCGCGCTATTCGCTGCCCGAGGCCGTGCTCGAGGTCAAGCAGGCCGCCGGTCGCCTCATTCGCTCATCGACCGATTGTGGCGTACTCATCTTGGCCGACCCGCGCCTGGTGACGAAGGGCTACGGCAAAAAATTCTTAACGTCGCTGCCCACGAGCTCCTATCAGCGCATCGAATCGGCACAAATCGGGCACTATCTACAGCTGTGGCGCGCACGCCACGAGCGGCGCCGCTAAAGCGGACAGACGAGGGATTTTGCCATATCGCACAGACGTTCTGACAGGGCGGGGTCATCCAAGATGCGGATGGCCCCGCCCGCTGCGATTACCTGGCTTAACAGCCAGCGCTCGGAGCCGTAACGCACATTCACCGTTGAGCTGTCCGCCCCATTGGGTTCAATCGACATGATGCCGGGCCAGTCTAGGCGCTCTGCCAAGGCGCGCGGCATGAGAAGCTTCGCGCTCCGCTCCGCCTGGGCGAGGGAGTCGTGGAGGGTCGCGGGTTCCGGTGCGTGGCGCACGACGGAATCGTCGGTCAAGACCAGGCCCTCGATTTTATCCATACGATAGGTACGCTGTTCGTCGATCGCGACATCCCAGGCAATCAGATACGTTTGGTCGCCGTTTGTTGTGATGCGCAAGGGGTCGACCAAACGCTCACGCGCTTGTGTGTCATCCATCGAGCGATACGAGATACGGCAGCGAACGCCGTCCCGAATGGCGCAGCTCAGCTGCTGCCAGTGCGATCCGTGGGCGACGGTGTCAAAGACGCGCTGGTTGTAGCCGAGCTCTTTGGGAAGAAGGGCGCGCCGTATTCGAGCCGCCGCTTGGGGTTCGATCCCCAATGATTCAAGTTCATGGTTGAGCACGGCGCCCTCGGCGGCACTCAGGCGCAGCGGAAGCACGCGCCCCGCATCACCGGTGAGGACCACGCACTCGCCGCGGCGTTCGCAGATAATACGTGCGCCCGATTCTCGGTCCGCAAGCGTCGAGACGATCTCGAGAATCTCGTCGAGCGATGCCCCCGTGATATCAAAGCGGCTGCAAAGCTCGTCTCGTGTCATGCCATTCTCGCCGGCGGCGTAGAGGGCCTCCATGATGTCGATGGCGCGCGAGAGTCTTTGCTCGCTGGTGAGTTTACGCACGGACATGCTCGTGCACCGTCCTTTCGATGAGGTGATTCCACGCCTGCTTGAGAGAATCGGGCGCGACGGGCCTCATGCCATCCATGGCATGGGCCATGCAAAACGAGGCTGCAGCTTCAAAGTCGCGCACGTCAACGGTCCAGGTCCAACCTGCCTCGGTGCGTATGAGTTCGCCTCGTCCGCGTGTGAGACCGCTGATCATATCGGCCTGCGCTTCACGCGCGAACGAGAACGTAGCCGCAACGGGTGGGCGGTCGGCAAAATCGAACTCAAAGAATAAGTAATCGTTGAGGTTGAAATCCGCAGGAATGGCGTAGCCTTTCGAAGGCCTCCAGGCGCGAATGATGCGGTCGCAGCGGAATGTTCTGATATTGTCGGTGGCATTGTCGAGGCCGCAGAAGTATGCCGTACCCTCGCGCTCGAACATGCCGTAGACGCAAACGGTCCGCTCGCGTTGCTCGCCGCGTCCGTTTTGGTACAAAAAGCGCAGCGCGCAACGCTCGGCAAAGGCACTCCATACCGCATCGACGGCGGGAGAGCGGCGGATCGGTGCCTCTCCTGTCGTCGACATGCCGGTGAGGTAGGCAATCTTGGAGCGAATGTCGGCAAGTGGCGCGGCAAAGGTGGATGAGCCTGCCGCGAGTGTCTGGTCGATGGCATTGAGCAGGATGTCGGCATCGTCTGCGGTGATGAGACCGCCCGCGGCAAACGTGTGCTCGCGGTCGATCGTCCACGCGCTCTCTTCGGTTTCCTGCGCTCCGGCAGCACGAACCTCCCTGATAACGATGCCGCGTTCGAGCAGCTTGTCGCGATCGCGGCGGAACTTGCGTTTGTCTGAGTCGATATTGCCCGAGCCGTACCCCAAATCGGAATCCAGGACGATTTGCTCGGTCGTCAGCGGTTCGGGAGAACTGTTGAGTACAAAGAAAAGGTTGAGGATGCGCTGAGCCGTTTTATCGAAACCGGGCTCGGGTGCCCCCTTTTTAATTGTCGCGGTCGCGTCGCTTGCCGTCATAGAATCCTCGCATGAGAAGGTCGTTTGATGCCATGATTTTAGTCCGATATGGAGATTAGGCTATATCCTTGTCCGCTCGCGGCGTTAAGATGGCCCGAATTCGGTCGTTTGCGCTCGCTCGGGGTATACTTTCGACTATATACGGTTCTAATGTGCATGCATTGGGCCTATTTGTCGGATTATGGATGTGGAGCGCACATGGCGAACACCCAGAACTATATTAACCACCTGCTGCAGAACACCGGCATTACGCCGGCGTGCAGTGAAGAAGAGCGCCTGGCTGCCGAGGATATCGCTCAGATTTTCCGCAACCACGGCTTTGACCCCGAGGTGCAGGAATTTAATGCCCCCGCGCCCAGCAGGTTGGCGTTTGCCGTTACCGGTATTCTGGCGTTTGCCGGCGCCCTGCTGATGGGCATCGGCGGCGGTATCGGCTTGGTCGGCACCTTGCTGGCCATTGTCGGTGCCGTGCTCTACGTGCTCGAGCGCACGGGGCATCCCGTGGTTTCGCGCCTGGGAAAGACCGGTGTGAGCCAAAATGTCATCGCCTATCACAAGGCCTCGGGCCCGCTTGCGTCTCCGCGCAACCGCCCGGTCGTCGTGGTGGCCCACTATGATTCCCCCCGTGCCGAGCTCCTTGCTCGCGAGCCCTACGCTCCGTATCGTGCGCTCATCGCCAAGCTCCTGCCTGTCGCCTCGATCGCGCCCGCGGCTGTCGCCATCCTGCGTATTCTGCCGCTCCCCGGCGTGCTCAAGGTGCTGCTGTGGGTTGTCGCGATTCTGGCCTCCCTTGTGGCGCTGGCCAACGCCGCCAATATCATCTCCAACCGTTTTGTGCTTCCCTACACGTCTGGCGCGGTGTGCAACAAGTCCTCTGTTGCCGCCATGCTCGGTGTCATGGACAACGTTGCCCCCTATCAGGGCGAAAACGAGTTCCCCGACGACATTCCGTTCGATACCTATTTTGGCGAGCAGAAGCGTCGCGCCGAGGAAATGGCGCGCGCGGCGGCCGAGTATGCCGCGGCCCAGCAGCAAAACGACTACGGTAACACCATTGAATATGAGGAGCCTTCCTACGACGAGGACGAGTTTGGCCAGCCGGTTGCGCCTGTCGACGCACCCGAGCAGGACGAGACTTTTGATGGACAGATCGATGGTTTTGAGGGCGCCTCTGCCGACGAGACGCTGATCGGCGTTATCGCGCCCGAGGCTCAAGACCAGACTGCCCAGGCCGAAGCACCCACCGAGGAAAAGTCCACCGCCGAGCCGGCGGAGGAGCCCGCGGTGGTCGAAGCCGCCGAGCCCAAGCTCTATCGCAATGCCGCCGGCAATATCCGCTTTGGTTCGGATGCCATCCGAGCGCTCGGCATGCTTCCCGAGTCCTGCACGCTCGATTACGAAGAGGGCGAGGAGCCGACGTTTGAGCCGGAGCCTGCTCCCGTTGCACAGGAGCCTGCGCCCGCGGCCAATACGGCTGTTGCTCCCGCCGAGCCGGTCGCTGCCCCTGTTGCTGCCGCGGAGTCTGACGCAAAGCCCGCGCTCGATTCTGCAGCCGGTCTGGATATTCTGGCGCCTGCCGCTCCGGCACAGGTTGAAGACGAGACCGCCGACGAAGACTATGACGAGTATCCGCAGCGCGTGTCCTATGAGAGTGACACCGATTTCTCGGCCGAGCTTCCCTCGACAACGCCCCATGCCGATATCGCTTCCGCGTTCTCCTCGATTGGTGCCAGCGCTTCTAGCTTCTTTAAGGGTGCCTTTGCGAAGGGCAAGAAGTTCGTCGACGACTTTGAGGAAAAGCGTGCCGCTGCCCGCGAGGCCGCCGAGCGGGAGGCCATCGCCCAGCAGCAGGCCGCCGAGGCCGAGCGTGAGCGTGCGGCGCAGGAGTTCGAGCAGAGCGAGGCCGAGCAGCCGGAGCCTGTCGATGTCGCCGAAGCCACGACGTCCTTCGAGGCTCCGCAGCCGACATCCGCTGACGTTGCCGAGGCTACGACGTCCTTTGAGGCGCAGCAGCCGGTCGATGGCACCATGTCATTCGATGCCACGATGACGTTTGAGAAGCAGGGCACCGCAATTGCCGAGCCCCTTCCCATCTCCGATGATGCCAAGGATGCCGCCGATGATTCGGCTGTCGACGAGGCCGATTCCGTTGAGGCCAGCGCACCCGAGCAGGTCGAGGCTCCTGTTATGGAGCAGGAGCCCCCTGCGATTGACGAGGCTCCCAAGACGGATGAGTCCAGGCCTTATTCTACGCAGATCTTTACCATGCCCGCGCCGAGCGACCCCGGTGCCACGGTGGCCAATGTCGCTCCCACGCAGGACGAGACAGTGGACTCCCTCATGGCGCAGATTTCGTCTCAGGTGCCTCCGCGCCAGCAAATGAATATCCCCGATCCGGCCTCCGCGCCCGCACCCTCTTCGTCGCCGCTGGCCTCGGTCCCCGATCCGTCGCTGCCTTCGATGCAACAGGCCAACGTCGCGTCCCGCACGTCGCTGTTCGATCTTCCCGATCCTTCGGCACAGACAAATGATCCCTTTGCGACGGCGCAGGGCCCCGAGCCCACATCGGCACCGGTCGCGACCCCCATGCCCATCTCCTCGGGCGCACAGCCGCTCGAGACCATCTCGGCTCCTGCTTCGACGGGCGCCAAGCCGCAGAAGCGTGGCCTAGGTGGCTTGTTCGGTCGCAAAAAGAAGAACGAGCAGGACAGCATGAGCGACTGGCTGGGCGTCGAGGACGATTACGATGCCAAGAAGTCCGGCCGCGGCATTGGCTCGTGGGATAACTTCGAGGATGACGACGACGGTTGGAAGGGCGGTGCCACCTCCTCCGATGGTGCTTCTGCCGAGGATATGCTCTCGGCCGTTGCCTCCATGGGTGACGATGAGCTGCTCGGCCACGATATCTGGTTCGTCGCAACGGGCGCGTCCGATTGCGACGGCGCCGGCATGAGGGCTTTTTTGGCCTCGCATCGTGACAAGCTCCGCGGTGTGTTCTTCATCAACCTCGAGTCTATCGGTGCCGGCAGGCTTTCGGTGGTAACGGTCGAGGGCGAGCAGCAGCTGTTTAAGGGCGATCGCCGCATCATGAATCTTGTCAGCAAGGTGTGTAAGTCGTTCCACGTCGATTGCGGCGCGTTCGAGATGCCCTATGCAAAAACCGATGCATCCGCAGCGCTCGAGGCGAGCCGTCGCGCCCTTACGATCGCCGGTGTGGACGGCCCGCGCCTTGCCTGCGCTCGCACCGAGGATGACCTGCCGTACAACGTCAATCCGACCAATATCGCTACGGTGTCCGAGGTCGTGACCGAGGTCATTCGTCGTTCGTAGACAGACCCGCTAAGGAGTCAGCGTGTTTTCGTACATCAAGCGCCATTGGCCCATCTATCTGATTTTGACCCTGATCGCTATCGCATTGGGTTTTGGGGCCGCGTATGTCGTTGGCGTTAAGGGCTCGACGCCCGAGACAACAATGAACGAAGAGGTGGAGCAAGAGCAAAGTTTGGGTGCCGACGGTATTTCCGAGTCCGATCAGGCAGCCATCGATGGCGGTTCGTCATCTGCTGAATAGCCGATTCATCGTTTATGCCCAAGGCGGGCGAGCCGGGAGACTGGCTCGCCCGCTTTTTTATCGTGCTAGCGCTTCTTTGTGGCTGACTTAAGGCGAGCGAACCATAGGGCCGCAGTACCCGAGGTCAGGAGTGCGGTGATGCATGCGGCGACGGTAGCAGATCCCGTTGCCGGCAGGTTCTGAGGCAGGGCGCATCGTTGGATGACGCGGTCCTCATCATGCGCCTCGAGCTTATCGCCACCGCCGTTGCGGCAAAGATCGACGCGCGCACTGTTGGCAAGTGCGGTTTGGGGCGTATAGGACGACGTTGCCTGCATATGCACGACTGCGCCTCGGGCATCTGAGTTAAGGGCCGCCTTGACATCGTCAAGATCGTCGTGTTCGTCTTTAAGGTCATCCCGGGTCCAAGAGCCCGCCTCGCTTCTGGTTGTAAAGTCGGCGGCCACCGCACCGTATTCAAAACGGATGCCCGTGATGACGGCGTCGTCTGTAAGATCAATCTCTTTCGTATCGAGCGTGACGGACTTGTCCGTCGGGATATCTGCTTTCCATAGGTGCCACCCGTCGTAATCGACGAGACGCATATCGTCGCCCAGCAGCTTTGTAACCTCTTCTGTTTCGAGCCAAGGATTGCGATGCCCGTCGTCAAGCGTTGCATTGACCTGCCTGCCCGTATCGCTTGTTCCTGCCGGAGACGTTCGATACCACACGTTGCACAGCCCGTTTAGATCACCGACCGCAATGGGGGTTTCAACGGCAACGAGTTTCGCTGCACCATCTTTGACGCACTCAAGGTCGTCGGTGATGGTTAACTCGTCGACCCAGGTGCTCGACTCATTTTTGGCGTCGATGGTATAGGAGAAGGCGCCTTGCGTATTGGCCCGTGCTTTGGCTCGGTTTTTTCCGTCGCCGTTGGCAATGAGTTTGCTTACGACTGGCTGTGCAATCTCTTGGCGCTTATCGACGCTTCCCCTGATCTCGATGGGGGTATCCTTCATGGCTACGGTTTGAACTTCTCCCGTGGCCTTTACTTCAAACGTTATCTCTTCGGCGAGGTCGTAGGTACGCGGAGACATCGTTTCGCGTAGGGTGTAGGTGCCGGGCGAAAGGTGCTCAATGTGGTGCGGTTTGCCGGATGAAGTCCAAGAATCGATTTCGTTGCCATTGGAGTCGCAGAGGACAAGCTCGGCGCCTGTCACTTCCTGACCTCCGCACGCGTCGACTTTGGAGACATCGATCTTGGTGTAGTCGTTGGAAACGTCAAGGCGCACTTCGATCACGGGCGTTTGCTGGTCGGCGTACGATAACTTCACAGTATGTGGGGTCGGGTTGAGCAGATAACCTTCGGGCGCTTGTGTCTCGACGACCTCGTAGGTGGCGGTACCGCATCCCAGCGAAAGATGGTCGACTCGCGCATGCCCCCGTTCGTCGGTTGTAACGGTGGCGACGGTTTCGCCATCCAGGGCGACGATGCTGCCGTCGGTTCGCACGATGTCGCCGTCAGCGCGGATGTCAAACGTGGCTCCAGCGAGGGTGTGCCCATCTACGGCATCCGTCTTAATGATTTCGATGCTTCCGGTTGCGGCGTCGTCATAGAACGAGGCGACGGCGACCGGTGTCAGATTCCTGTCGGCGGGAATCGTTATCTCCAGGTCTTCCCCGCGCAGATACGGTTCCTTGGCCGACGCCTCGTGCACGTAGTATGTTCCGGGATTAAGTGATTCGGGCAGCGTGACGGCGCCGGATGTATCGGTTGTGAAGGTATTCATTACATTGTGGGCCGGATACCAACATGTTTGCGAGACGGGCTCGTGATGGCTATCGAGCAGCTGGAACGTAAAGCCGGCAAGTGGTACGGTGCCGCCGGTCTGAGCATCACGCTTTACGATTTGAAGGTGTGTCGATAGGGCATGGTTGTCAACGATGTACTGAAGCTCGGCGCCGTCTGCGGTCTGCTCTGCTGTGATGGTCCATTCCTCTGCTTGCTTAAATCCTTCAGGGACCGTTTCTGCAACCTCGCGAACGGTGTAGCCCGCGCGGTCGTAGGGAATGGCACCGTGAGCGCCGGCGGGTCGCTTGCCTGCGCCAAACCATGCTTCGGGCTGGTCTTTGGTGGAGGCAAAGCCATAAACGTTTGTGGTCAACGTGCCGACGACTTGTTGGGAGCTATTGCTGACAACTTCAAAGACGACGCCTTTCGCCGGCTGCTCTAGGCCGGACTCATTGTTATCGCCATGATCCTTAAACTTCGAGATTTCAAGGTCAAAGGCGATGGGGATGTTGGGAATACGGCTTTCGAGCTCAACGATACCCGTATCTCCGAGTTGCTCGGCACCGACGGTGTAGCTCCAGCTGTCGTTTGAAATCAGGTAGCCCTCGGGCGCTTTCGATTCGTAGATGGTAAAGGTGCCCAGAGGAACGTCATTGAGGATCGCCCGTCCGTTTTCGTCAGTCGTAAGGGTGCGAGTCCAGCCGGGAGTTGATTGCGAGACGCAGGTGAATTCAGCGCCCGCAAGCGACGCTCCAACCTGGGCGCCGGCATCCGTGGCGGCATCGATTTTTGCAATACGCAAGGTGATGGTGCCGGGCTGCTCGTTAATAGTGACATGTTCGCCGCTGTTTTGTGTGGTGAAGGCTATTCGGTCGCTTCGAGGGATATAGCCTGCCGGGGCTTTGGTTTCGACCAGGTAATATGCCGTATTGGGCAAAAGTGTTGCTTGTGCACGCCCGTTTTCGTCCATCTGGATAGTGCCGACACGTGCATCGCCCGCACTTTCAAAGATATCGAAGGTTGCGCCACCGAGTCTGTAGGTGTCGTTGCCGGCGGTGATGCCAGCCTGGGACGATTGTTTTTGGAAAGATACGGAGACGGCGGGCAGAACATAGAGCATGTCCTGGTGTCGACCCTCGCCCGAGACCGGGCCGTGATAACGCCTGGCTCGATGTGGGGCTGCCTTAATAGATCCGGACTTAGCGCTCTCGTAGAGCCAACGTGCAGCCGCTACGGCCTCGGCGTTTTCGTAAAACCTACCGCTCCTGGCAACTCCCTTGCTATTTGTATACGAATAGGTGCCGTCGGGGCGCGTGGTTCCGTTGAGCATCCACACGGCAATCTGGGTGGCGGCACGGGCGAGATCGGGCGACAGATTGTGGCCGCCAAAGGATGTACTGGAGGGGTATCCGTGACAGACGATGGCGGCAAATTCGTCATCGAGCCATGTCCAGCCCTGGCTATATGTGCGCCATGGCCCTCCCGGCTTGCTGGGGCCGGGGCAGTCTTGATTCATGCAGTACGAAATCGAAGTGTCCTGTGCCTCGTATTTACCGACGCCGAAGGGGCCGCAACCGTCGCTTATGGTGCGGAAATTAAGGGCGTCACTCCCGTCGACGGCGAGTGCGGCTCCTGGTGCCAGGCAGCCGATCAGAAAAAAGAGGAGCAGGAGCAGCGGACCTGTTGCGATTGCGCTGTGGACAGAGTGCGTGGGTGCGTTGGACATGGCTGCTCCTTATCCCTCGTGCGCCGCACGGGGAGGCCGCGGCGCTTGGGATGAGGCTACCGCCATGGTTCATGCGGGTAAGTACCGGAAGCTGACCAAAAGCTTGCCCGATTTCTGACAAATCGAGTTCAAATACAACAATCAGATAAAAGCGCAGGTAGAAGAAGGCAAGAAAAGAAGGACAAAGGTCCTCATCTCCACAATTGGCGCGGTTTTCAAACGATTCTCCACAGCTAAAACAAGCATCGACACCCTTGTATCGAACAAGACAACCGCGTTATACTAGCCAACACACAAGCGGGCATCGCCAAGTGGTAAGGCATCAGCTTCCCAAGCTGACACTCGCGGGTTCGAGTCCCGTTGCCCGCTCCATTCGAATTTCAGGCACGGTAACGTTTCGTTACCGTGCCTTTTTCAATAAAGTGCCGGGACTCGAACCCGACAGGGTGCGAGCGTAAAGCAAACGCGAAGCGTTTGTAGCGAGCAGGCGAAGGCGCCGGCAGGCGCCTGAAGCCGGTGCGGATTTGCGAAGCAAATACGCGGACGTCCCGTTGCCCGCTCCATCAGCCAAGGGGGATGCTGGGACACTCGGCTCGATCTGGTCTCCTTCGGCGGTTTCGTGGACCGGGGCATGCCGACCGCAGCCGGTGCGTATTTGCAAAGCAAATACGCGGACGTCCCGTTGCCCGCTCCACCGAGCACGGGAGGCATGGGGACGGCAAATCCAGCAAAGTCTTCCCCACCGTCTCCGTGAATCCGAGGAGATCGCCTGAAGCCGCTCTATGCTACAAAATGTTAGGTTAATGCCCGTTATCGTTACTTGCACCCGCGCACGGTACAATGGTTGGGTTACGACCAACGTGCCAATAACCAAAAAGGAGCCGCTATGATCGATCGCTATACCCGCCCGGAGATGGGACACATCTTTTCCCTCGAGAACAAGTACGCCATTTGGCAGGAGATTGAGGTCCTGGCCTGCGAGGCCCAGGCGGAGCTCGGCAAGATCGGTATTTCCAAAGAAGAGGCCCAGTGGATTCGCGACCACGCCAACTTTGAGAAGGCGAAGGTTGACGAGATCGAGGAGGTCACGCGCCACGATGTCATCGCCTTCCTGACCAACATGAAGGAATATATCGACGCCGATGTTCCCGAGGGCGAGCCCAAGCCTAGCCGCTGGGTTCACTACGGTATGACCAGCTCCGACCTGGGTGATACTGCTCTGTGCTATCAACTTACTCAGGCGTGTGACCTGATTATCGAGGACGTCAAGAAGCTTGGCGTGATCTGCAAACGCCGCGCCTTCGAGGAGCGCAATACGCTCTGCGCCGGCCGCACCCATGGCATCCATGCCGAGCCGATGACCTTCGGTATGAAGTTTGGCTCTTGGGCATGGGAGCTCAAGCGCGATCTCGATCGTCTTGAGGATGCTCGCAAGAACGTTGCCTTCGGTGCCATCTCCGGTGCCGTCGGCACCTACAGCTCCATCGAGCCGTTCGTCGAGGAGTACGTCTGCGAGCACCTGGGCCTGGTCCACGATCCGCTGTCCACGCAGGTCATCAGTCGCGATCACCACGCCTACCTTGCCGGCGTGCTTGCCACTACAGCGGCCACCTGCGAGCGCATCGCGACCGAGGTCCGCAACCTGCAGAAGACCGATACGCTCGAGGCCGAGGAGCCCTTCCGCAAGGGCCAAAAGGGCAGCTCCGCCATGCCGCACAAGCGCAACCCCATCACCATGGAGAAGGTCTGCGGCCTGTCGCGCGTCGTGAAGTCCAACGCTCAGGTCGCCTTTGACAACGTTGCCCTGTGGCACGAGCGCGACATTTCGCACTCTTCCGCCGAGCGCGTCGCCCAGGCCGATAGCTTCATCGCACTCGACCATATGTTCCAGTGCCTCATTCGCGTTATCGACGGCCTGCAGCTGTATCCGGCCCGCATGATGGCCAATCTCAACAAGACCCGCGGCCTCATCTTCTCCTCCAAGGTCCTGCTGGCCCTCGTCGATACGGGCATCACCCGCGAGGACGCCTACGCTATCGTGCAGGAAAACGCCATGGCCACCTGGCACGAGGTGCAGGATTGTGTCTCCGGCCCCACCTTTAAGGAGCGTCTCGAGGCCGATCCGCGCTGCACCGTTAGCCAGGAAAAACTCGACGAGATCTTTGATCCGTGGGACTTCCTCACCCGTATCGACACGGTCTTCGACCGCCTGGAGCAGCTGAGCTTCGAGTAGGGTTAACCTAATTCGACCGCTTGCGGATGCATTTCAACCTTTGGCGCCTTGCCCATCTTGGGTGAGGCGCTTTTTTATCGCCGCATCAGCCCCGGGTATAAAATGAAATCCGACTGCTGTTTCGATGAAGGGAGGCGTGTGCCCGGACGTATCAAGCGAGCCGCCATCGTCTCGTTTACGCTCATACTTCTTGTTGCCGTCTGTGTGGGCGCCCTGACGTATATCGTTCGAAGCAGTTCTTCCTCCCCGAATGAAGCCGACAAAGACCTCCCGGTTCTCAAAATCGGCGTTACGGATAACGACCCCTATGTGTATGTCGATACCACGGGCGATTACGCCGGTATCGATATCGGCATCGCCCGCGAGGCCTGCAAGCGCGCGGGGATCAAGCCGCAATTTATCGACATTTCTTGGAATGACCGTGACCGCCTACTCAAAAACGGCGATATCGATTGCCTGTGGTGCGACTATTCTCCCTGTTATCGCGAGGATAAGTATTACTGGACTGAGCCGTATTTGACCCTGACGGTTTCGGTCGCCGCCAAGAAAACGAGTGGCATCAATTCCTTGGCGCATCTCGATGAAAGCAAGACCATTGCGGTGATTGCGGGCTCGGTGAGCGAACGCCGATTGCTCGCAGGGGATCTGGATATCTCGCCGGACGTGCAAATCAAATCGTATGGTTCTGCCGAACTCTGCAAAGCCGCCCTCGCCAAAGGGTATGTCGACTGTTGGATGGCGGACATTCAGTCGCTTGATCGACTCGTTGCCCAGTATCCTGGCGTTTATCGTGTGTTCGCCGGCAACGTTATGACGGTTGACCTGGGCGTCGCGTTTGATGATAGCTATGAGGGGGAGTACGTCAAAAACCTCGATACCGCACTGTCCGACATGGATCGAGACGGCACGATAGAGCACATTGTGGACAATTACAAAGCAGGAGCGACGACAGGCGGGCAAGGAGCGGAATCATGACAAATGACGAGCGCCGCTTTCGCCGAAAGAGTTTAGCCGCAGTGGGCATCGGCATCGTGGCCAGCGTTGCCCTACTGAGTCTGCTCTATATGGTTGGCACGCATCGCTGCCTTGATAAAACGCTTGGGTTCGGCCAGGAAACCATGGTGTTTTTAAAAAATGCCTGCGAAAAATATGACCGATATGAACAGGGAAGAAAAACCGAGGCGACGCACAATTTGGATGCGGCGCTCGAGTCGTTTGCGACGTTCTTGCCGCCTGATCGATTTGAAGTCAACGACGATCTGGTCGAGGAATATGTCCATACCGAGAGCCTTTCGGGAATGTTGGTCATGGACGCCGATGGTCATATGGTCGCCCATTACGATATCGACGGCCGCGATCCACTCATGCTGTGGCGAGAGGAGCTGGCCTGTTCGTCGATTGCATCGATGTATCGAGGGTCCAAAGTTTCCTACTCGACCGCTGTCGAGCGCCGCGGTGTCGACTTTGCCGTGAGTGCCGTTCCATACGGTGATGGGGTGGCGTTGGGGTATCGATCCCTTGCGGCTGAGCCCGCCGATGACTATTCATACACGATCGCCGACGTCCTTGTGAACAACACGTTCCATCAGAGTCCAACAGTGCTTGTGATGCGCGATGCGCAAATCGTTTCTTCAAACGATTCGACCGTCGATATAACCCTTGCCCGGCTTCTCGCCGATAGCGGAATTGACTGGAAAGACGAGGGCGTAACACGTATCGAATATCGGGGGACCACCTTATATGCCGTGCGTGCGGCATATAAGGACTACCGCCTGTTTGCGCTATATCCCAAATCTGAGGTCATGTCCGACAGGATTTCATTTGTCGCCGTCGGCGTCTTGGTGTGCCTTGCGTTTTGGGTCGTGGTACTGTTGGCTCGAAATATCGCTGACCACCGCAATTTGGTCGAAAAGGATAAACAGCTCGGCATTATCAATGCCATAAGCGCCATCTACGATTCGACCTTCCTTTTGCATCTTGACACCCTCGAGATCGAGGGAATCAATATGTCGCCGGCGATAGCGAAGATGTTTGCCGAGCATAGCGAGGCATATGACTTTATGGACACGGTCTGCCGGGATATCGTGAGCCCCGAAAGCCGCGAAGCGGTCGTGGGGCTCGTAGATATAAGTACGCTTCGTGAACGCATGGAGGGCGTACCGTACTTGGCTGCCGAGGTGCGAGATTGTCGAGGCACTTGGTACTCGCTACAGGTTGTCCCCCAGCATCGCGATGAGCAAGGCCGGTTGGATTCGGTCGTCGTGGCGACGCACAACATATCGATGGTCAAGCATGCCGAGGAGCTGTCATACCAAGATAAACTGACGGGGCTTCGCGACCGCAACTATCTGGAATCGCGTGGAGATAGCCTGGTAAACGAGGACTTGCCAGTGAGCGTGATTATGGTGGACTGTAATTATCTCAAGCGGACCAACGACATTTATGGTCACGAGGTGGGGGATGAACTGCTGCGACGGACGGCGTCCGTGCTGCGGCGGGTGGCTGGTGCGGATTACCTGCCGATGCGCGTTGGCGGCGACGAGTTTTTGCTGGTTTGCCCCCATACTGACAACGAGTCTGCGCTCGGGCTGGAACAGGATCTTCGTCTCGGTCTTGCCGCGGTAAGCGATGAGACCCTGACGGTCAGCGCATCGATTGGCGTGGCGACCGTCGAGACGGCTGGAAATACGCTGGCCGATGTATATCGCGTCGCCGACCACAATATGTATCGGGAGAAGCGCATGGTCCACGCACAGGGTGCGGACTGCTAATCTTGCCCCCGCCAGTCCAAGCATCGTAGGATGTTGAATCGGTGCTTGCGATAATAAGTCGGTCCAGGCGGGGATAATAGACGTCTGAAATTTCTTTCTGAGAGGGGATCTCAATGATTAGTTTTGACTACAAGCCTCAGGGTGTATGCTCTCGCAATATTCACCTCAATCTCTCTGACGATGGCAGCAAGGTGCTGGGCGTCGAGTTTACCGGCGGCTGCGATGGCAACCTCAAGGCCATCTCCAGGCTGGTCGAAGGCGCTCCCGCCGATCGCGTAATCGAGGTTCTCGCCGGTAATACCTGCGGTATGAAAAAGACCTCTTGCGCCGATCAGCTTACGCGCGCTATCGAGGCCGCTCGCGCAGAGATCGCCTAATGAGCATCGCTGATCGCTTTAAGAATGGAATAACGCGTCGAGGTTTTGTGCTGGGTGGCGCCGCTACCGGTGCTGCTGCCGTACTGGCCGGTTGCTCGAAAAAAACGGGCACGAGTGATGACGCCGCTGGCGAGCCGCAGGTTATCAAGGACGATTCGAAGATTGTCTCGATCACTGATGAGTACGAGGCTGTCGATATCGATCTTGAGCCCGCAGCCTCGTGGACGCTGCCGCTGGGCACGCTGCTGTACTACTGCGATGGCGACTACGCTGCCGCGATGATGGCGCCTGCTTCTGCCCTGCATGCCAATACGCTTGGTGTGCTCAACCTAGGCGATGGCTCGCTTACCACACTTATTGAGGATCCCATTGAGGGAACCGGTTATGCGTTTTACGACGTTCGCGCGGGTGATGGCGTGTTCGCGTGGGTCGAGATGAACTTTGCCAATGCGTCCTGGAAACTCTATGCGCAAAACCTTGCAGGCTCCTCCCTTACCGGCAACGCTGTCGAGCTCGACCGCGGTGGCGAAAACTACGATCCGCCGCTCTTCACAGCGTATGGGTCGTCGGTCATCTGGTATAAGATGCCTTCGTCCGGCGGCACCAAGACGAGTAACGATTCGTACTGCTACCGTCAGTCGCCCAGCGAGTCCAAGCCTGAGACTATTTGGAAGTCGACGGGCCGTTTCGCATCCGCCCCGCGTGTGAGCGACGGCATCCTGACCATCTCGCCCCGCGTGCACAATGATGAGGGCGTCTATTACGGTATGACGGCGATCGACCTGACTGACGGCAACAACACGAAGCGAGCTCAGCTGGTGCTGCCTTCGTCGGTTTCGCCTTTCGAGGCCGTGTATATGGGCGACACCTTCGTGTTCTCCATCGAGGCGACGTATAGCGGTGTGGGTAGCCTGGGCAATATGGGCACCTATATCGGTAGCGAGGGCGGGCCGTACCTCTTCCTTTCGCGTGAGCCGCTCGCGTGCACCGCGGGAAGGAAAAATAAATACCTGGTTAAAGTTCAGGCGTCGCATTTTTTGATTGACACTTCGGCTAAGACCTACGGCTCGCTTCTGTCGCCCGACCGAGCCTTGGAGTATGGCGATTATCCTGCTACGGCGGGTAAATCGAACTCGTTCTTAACGTACGCAACGGTGCGTAACAGTCAGGGGATTCCCGAGACGGTTACCGCTCGCTTGTTCTCTCTTTAGTCTCCGAGGGGTTAAAAAGGCGTCGACAGGGGAATAAGCGCGTTGTGACTATGAGTACCGCCCGCCGAGCTATCGCACCCATGCGATACCCGGTGGGCTCAGGTGCGTTAAAATGAGCTTGTTCTTAGCTAATTGAGACAGGGGGGCCGTGTTATGGCTTCAGATGCAAAAAAGATTCTGCTGGTCGAGGATGAGAAGGCAATCCGTGACGCTGTCGCTGCCTATCTCGAGCGCGAGGGCTATTGGGTTGTGGGCGTGGGCGACGGCCAGTCCGCTATCGAGGAGTTCGAGAAGCATCGGTTCGACCTGGTCGTGCTCGACCTCATGCTCCCTAAGATTCCCGGCGAGCGCGTTTGCCGCACCATTCGCGACACCTCGGATGTCCCCATCATTATGCTGACGGCCAAGGGCGAGATCGAGGACCGTATTATCGGTCTCGAGCTCGGTGCCGACGACTACCTGATCAAGCCGTTCTCGCCGCGCGAGCTTGTCGCGCGCGTGCGCGCCTTGTTCCGCCGTGCCCACCAGGCCGATGAGCCGGCCGTCGAGGTGCTCGACTTTGGCGATCTGGTCATTGACATCTCGGGCCACAAGATTTTGGTCGAGGGCAAGGAAGTCGACCTGACGGCTTCCGAGTTCAAGCTGCTCACCACGCTTGCCCGTCACCCCGGCCGCGTCTACAACCGCATGGAGCTGGTCGAGAAGGTGCTCGGCTACGACTTTGAGGGTTACGAGCGCACTATCGACAGCCACGTGAAGAACCTTCGCGCCAAGCTGGGCGACGACCCCAAGAAGCCCAAGTGGCTCTACACCGTCCACGGTGTCGGCTACCGCTTCGAGGCTCCGACCAAGACCGATAAGTCGGACGAGAAATAAAGGAAATCACATATGACACCTGCGCGCTTTGAAATCGGGCAAAAGCATAAGCAGGAGAACGAGGCGGGTTCCAAGGCTAGTTGGAACACGCCTCGTTCCGATTCACGGCCAACGATGAGCTATCCCTCGCGCATGGCCCTGGCTTTTGCCCTGACATCGCTCATGACGGTATTGGTATTGGTGGGCGTAGTCTCCGTTGTATGGGGCACGGTTTTTACGGATTACACGCGCTCCAATATTGTCGAAATCGCCAATTCCGCTGCCGAAAAGTTGGCAACGTCATATGAGGAAAACGGTTCTTGGACTGCGGGGGAGCTGCGTACGGTCGCGACATCGAGTTTGGTGTCCGACGATCTTGGTATGCAGGTCGTCAATAAAAAGGGCGTCATCGTCTACGACGACTCGTGGCCCTCGGCAAGCGCTACTGCCGATGTGCGCGAAAATCAGGCGACGACCGACGATGCGAGCGGAAAGAGGGCATCGCACAGCCCAGTCTCGTCTGCTCCCACCGATTCCAATAGCGTTGCCAACGTTGAGATCGTGACGTCCTCCGGCGAGCACGTGGGTCAGGTCAAATTGTGGGCGGTTGGCTCCGATGCCCTGCTCACCAGGGCAGACTCGGCATTCAGAGAGAAGACCTTTAACGCCATGGCCCTTGCCGCGGTTGTGGCCGTCTGCATCTCGGTCGTTATCGGAGCGCTCATGTCGCGCATGCTCACCAAGCCGATTCATCGTATTACCAGCACCGCCAAGCAGATTCGCGATGGAGACCTGTCCGCTCGTACGGGCTTGCGCGGCGATGATGAGATCGATCAGCTGGGAGAGACCTTCGACGAGATGGCCACCTCACTCGAAAAGGATATGAAGCACGAGAAGCGCCTGACCTCTGATGTTGCCCACGAGCTGCGCACGCCGCTCATGGCCATGCTTGCAACGGTCGAGGCCATGCAAGACGGTGTGTATCCCACCGATGACGAACACCTGGAAACGGTCGCATCCGAGACGCGTCGTCTGGCCCGTCTGGTGCAGCAGATGCTCGACCTGTCGCGCATGGAAAACAGTACCGCGCCACTCAACCTGGAGCCGGTGGATATGGTGCCGTTTGTGCGTTCGATTGTGAATGGCCAGGAGCGCTTGTTTGCCGACCGTGACTTGCGTTTGCGCTTTGCAGATGAGACGCAGGGCCACGATGACGTTGTCGAGGCGGATCCCGACATGATCACGCAATGCGTCATCAACCTCTTGAGTAACGCCATGCGCTATACCCCCGAGGGCGGATGGGTCGTGGTGTCGGTGCTCAGTGACCGTAAACACGTCGATATTGCGGTCTCGGACACGGGCATTGGAATCGCCAAGGAAGACCTGTCGCGCATCTTCGGTCGTTTTTGGCGTGCCGACGCCAGTCGCGCCCGCGAGGCGGGTGGCCTGGGCGTGGGCCTCGCCGTGACCAAGCAGATTGTCGAGCGCCACCATGGCTATATATCCGTGGAGTCGGAGCTTGGAAAGGGTACAACTTTTACGATTCATCTGCCACGCGAGCACACGGCGGACGCGGCATCTACTACAATGGAGCACTAGCTTTTCGCTACTCGGTGAAGGAGGGGTTTCGTCCCTGCCGCTCCGAGTTTGCGAAAACGTGCGGGGGAGAACCCGCATTACTGTCGTATTTAGGTAAGGAGTGACTCACGTGACAACGATGGAGCGTCGTCCGGATTCCCGTGGCAAGGTTCGTGATATCTATGATGCCGGTGAAAACCTGCTGATGGTCGCCACCGACCGCATTTCTGCGTTCGACTTTATTCTCCCCGACGAGATTCCGTTTAAGGGAGAGGTGCTCAACCGCATCTCGGCATTCTGGTTCGATAAGTTTGCCGACATCGTTCCCAACCACCTCGTCTCCATCGACCCGGCGGATTTCCCCGAGGAGTTTGCCGAGTATCGTGACTATCTCGCTGGTCGCGCCATGCTGGTCAAGAAGGCCCAGACGATTCCTATCGAGTGCATCGTCCGCGGCTATCTGACCGGTTCGGGCAAGAAGACCTATGACGAGAACGGCACCGTCTGCGGCATTCAGCTGCCCGAGGGCCTGACCGAGGCCTCAAAGCTTCCCGAGCCGCTGTTCACGCCGTCCACGAAGGCCGAGATCGGCGATCACGACGAGAACATTTCGTTCGAGCGTTGCTGCGAGATCGTGGGTGAGGACGTCGCCGCGCAGATTCGCGACCTGTCCCTCAAGATTTACAAGGCTGCCGCCGAGTATGCAGCGACCCGTGGCATCATCATTGCCGACACCAAGTTCGAGTTCGGTGTCATCGATGGCAAGGTTACGCTGATCGACGAGTGCCTAACGCCCGACTCCAGCCGTTTCTGGCCCGCCGCCAGCTACGAGGAGGGCAAGATTCAGCCTAGCTACGACAAACAATTCGTCCGCAATTGGCTCAAAGCCAACTGGGATATGACGGGGGAGACCCCGCACCTGCCCGCCGAGGTCATCGATGGCACGTCCGAGCGCTATCGCGAGGCCTTCCAGATCATCACGGGCTCCCAGTTCACAAGCATGAAGGAGAACGCATAAGTGAGTACCCGTAGCGCCACGAACAAGCGCACGCAATCCCACGAAGTTACCGGGGTTGCGCGCAAGTCCGCCGCATCTGCTAAACCCGCCCGCCAGGCAGCGAGCTCCGTTCGCGTCGTGCCGGCATCATCCAAGGCACGCCGCAAAGAGCTCGAGAAGGGTGAAAACCTGGACGGCCTTTCCAAGGAGGAGAAGCGCGCCCGCAAGGCCAAGCAGCGTGCTCGCGAGGATCGTATCTACACGGTGTCGAATATTCTCCTCAAGCAGGATGAGGACTACACCAAGCGTCGCCGTATTTGGTGGGCTGTGCTCGCTATCGGCATGGTGCTCGTCGTGGCAATTTGGGCTTCGCTCTACTTCGCTCCCGGCGGCACGGTGTCCAGTCCTGTTCAGATGGTCGGCATCGTTTTGTCCTATGTCATCATCCTGGGTGACTTTATCTACGACTTCGTTCGTATTCGTCCCTTGCGCAACATGTACCGCGCACAGGCCGAGGGCATGTCCGAGAACAAGCTTAACGCTCTTATTGAGCGTGCGGCTGCCGAGGAGGACAAGAAGGACTCCAAGAAGAAGTAGCGTTTGCATTCATACTTATCGCTAAGATATAAGGCGCGTCGTTTTTGCGGCGCGCCTTTTTACTGTTCTATAGATAGATGGAGTGGCACATGATTCGAGCTGCCCTGACGGTCGAAGAGGCTCTGGAGGGCATGAAGGCCCTGGAGCCCAAGATTAAAAACTACGCGCGCCTGGTCGTCTGCAAGGGCGTAAACGTCAAACCCGGCCAGGAGGTTGTCGTTCAGTCTCCGGTCGAGTGCGCGCCTTTTGCCCGCGTGGTGGTCGCGGAGGCTTATGCCGCCGGCGCTGGCCACGTGACGGTCATTTGGGCCGATGATGCCGTGACGAGGCTCACGTACGAGCATGTCGATAAAAGCTATTTTGAGCAGACGCCCGAGTGGAAGCGCCTGCAGCTGGATTCCCTGGCCCAGGACGGTGCCTGCTTTATCTTTATCGAGGGTGCGGATCCTGCGGCTCTCAAGGGTATCGATCCCGCCAAGCCCGCTGCAGCTTCTAAGGCAAGGAACACGCAGTGCAAGGTCTTCCGCCGTGGACTGGACTACAACATCAACCCGTGGTGTATCGCCGGCGCTCCGGTCGTGGCTTGGGCGCGCGAGGTGTTCCCGGGAGACGCCGATGAGGTTGCAATCTATAAGCTGTGGAATGCGATTCTGCACACCGCTCGTGCCGATGGCCAGGACCCGGAGAGCGACTGGGAGCTTCATGACGCGGCGTTCGAAAAGAACTTGCGCTTCCTGAACGACAATCGTTTTGACCGCCTGCATTACACCTCGGCAAATGGAACCGATTTGACGATTGGTATGACGAAGGGTCACGAGTGGGCCGGCGGCAAGGGTAAGACGCCCGATGGGCACCCCTTCTTCCCCAACATTCCCACCGAGGAAGTCTTCACCTCGCCTGATCGTATGCGTGCCAACGGTATCGTGTATTCGGCTATGCCGCTCATTCACCACGGTAACAAGGTTGACGATTTTTGGATTAAGTTCGAGGCCGGTCGCGTAGTGGACTACGATGCCCGTGTGGGCAAGGCGACGCTTGCGAGCATTATTGACACCGATGAAGGTGCCGCTCATCTGGGCGAGGTCGCGCTCATTTCCAAGAACACTCCGATCCGCGAAAGCGGCGTTCTGTTCTATGACACGCTCTATGACGAGAACGCTAGCTGCCATCTCGCGCTAGGTGTCGGTTTCCCCGAATGCATCGAGGGTGGGTACGACATGTCCAAGGAAGAGCTCCTGGAGCATGGCGTTAACGTCTCGAGCACGCACGTCGATTTTATGATCGGCACGGACGACATCGATATTACGGGCATTACGCCTGATGGACGTGAAGTTGTGATTTTCCAGAACGGCCAATGGAGTTGGGAATAGTCCCAGACCGTGGTACAATGCCACCCGCGGGCCGTTAGCTCAGCTGGCAGAGCAGGGGACTTTTAATCCCAAGGTCCAGGGTTCGAACCCCTGACGGCCCACCATAGAAAAGAAAGCGATCGACTCCGGTTGGTCGCTTTTTTGTTGCCGCGACGCGGGTTCGAACCCGTCGGGGCGCGGAGCTGAGTAAACGCGCGAGCGTTTGCCAGCGCAGCGCGCAAGGCGCGAAGCGCCGCAGCGGCCGCCTGCGGAGCAGGCTGAACCCCTGACGGCCCACCATAGAAAAGAAAGCGATCGACTCCGGTTGGTCGCTTTTTTGTTGCCGCGACGCGGGTTCGAACCCGTCGGGGCGCGGAGCTGAGTAAACGCGCGAGCGTTTGCCAGCG
>NZ_JBBNNA010000013.1:0-58557 GCF_040098065.1 Collinsella sp. CLA-JM-H32B
CCCGCGACGATGAGATAGTCGTCGCTCGTCAGGCTAGCCCCAAGGTCCCAATCGCGCAGCTTTTGCATGTCGAGGCCGCCATGGACGTCGCCCGTCACATAGACCGTCATCGGATTACCACTTCCCTGTAAGTCGCTAGACCGCATTCTGCACGATCACTAAGCCAACCGTTCCAGCCCTTCCACCCCTTAGGGCTTACCCTTCGTTCTTCCATCCAAACGGGTCAAGCACCCAAAAAACCAGATCGAGCACGCCGCCGGTCATCATGGCGCCGGCAAGGGCCATGCAAACGTGCAGAGAGCTGGCACTTCGGAGCACGTCGAATGGCCCCAGAACAGCCAGCAGCGCAACCGCTGCGCCGACAAGGCACAGCGCGAGGCACGGCCCTGCGTCCCTGACGCACTTCTTTGCGAGATGCTTGGTGTTGTCACTCATCAATATCGAACTCCTTAGAGGGTCGTCGTTCAGATGCATGCCGCCGCGGCAGAGCAGGGCGGCAGGGAAAGTGTCACATGTCGTGCGGACATCAATGGAGAAACCGCCTGCTCGACCAACCCTTGACGCCGTTTTGCACCGGCGCCCCATCCCCGTTATCGAGGTCTAATACTTTTCCGCGAAGTGAACGGCTGTTTTTGGACCCCTGGAGCATCCGCATTTTTCAACGGCAAAATCGCAGGATTCCGGCAGCAAAACCGCAGGAAACGGCACCTCTCAAGTGTCGATGCTTCGGGTGTCCGCTTTCACTCGTTCACTTCTCGGAAAAGTATTAGACCTCGCTGTCGGCCGCCCCAAAGACCTGTCCTTCCCTTCCCCACGCCACGCAAAACCGGCCTTCCCCTTGCCTGCGCGCCCCGCGTCACGCGCTTCGCCACCCAAAAACTCATCCACCATTAATCTTGGCTCAAGAATCACTTAATCTATAACCTGCACTATAGAGTTCGACCAAGGGCGGGGCGGCGCCGCGCAACGCAGGCCGCCGAACGCAACGCTCGCGCCCGGGCAGATCGCCTGGCGTCGCGCCCATCGAACGAAAGGACAGGTCATGGACGACCTCGAAAAAGTTGAAACCATCCGCACCAAGTGCAACGTGAGCTACACCGATGCCAAGGCAGCGCTCGACGCCGCCGACGGCAACGTTCTGGATGCCATCATTTGGCTCGAGTCGCAGGGCAAGACCCAGACCACGTCGGCGCACGCCGCCACCGAGTCCGCGCCGGTCGACGAACCCTCGGCCGAGATGGTCGCCGCGCAGGCCGCCTACGAGAAGTCGAGCGAAAAAACTGACTTCTCCAAGAAGATGGACAGCGTGTGGGAGTACCTTAAAAAGCTCTTCCGTCTGAGCCTGGACACCAAGTTTATTGCCACACGCCGCGACGCCATCATCCTCAACATCCCCATCCTGATCCCCATCGTCGCCCTGTTTGCCTGGGGCGCCACGATATGGCTGATGCTGCTTGGCCTGTTCTTTGGCATGCGCTATCGCATCGATAGCGACGGCGACGTGCCCGGCAGCATCAACAACCTGATGGATCACGCCGCCGACGCCGCGGACGGCATCAAGCAAAATCTGAACGACGACAAGTAATCGCAGACGGGGGCACGCATGGCACGGATCCTGATCGTAGAGGACGAGGAGAAAATCGCCCGCTTTGTGACGCTCGAGCTTGAGCACGAGGGCTACCAGGTGGAGCACGCCGCCGATGGCCGCACCGCCGTTGACCTGGCGATGGAGCGCGACTACGATCTGATTCTGCTCGATGTACTGTTGCCGCAACTCAACGGCATGGAGGTGCTGCGACGCGTCCGCAAGCACAAGGATGTGCCGGTGATTATGGTCACCGCGCGCGATGCCGTGATGGACAAGGTGGCCGGGCTCGACGCCGGTGCTGACGATTACCTGACCAAGCCGTTTGCGATTGAGGAGCTGTTCGCACGGATCCGCGTGGCGCTGAAGCGCTCGGAGGCCGTGCGGGCGGCTTCGGGCATTGGCGGCGTCGGTGCCGGGACGGGCATGGCGGGCGGCGCGACCGGGAGCGCCGCTGCGATACCCCCGGTCAGCGACTCGACCCAGGCTTCTGCCTCTCCCTCCCCCGCCACGCTCGCCGTGGGCTCGGTCGCGCTCGATCTCGACCGCCGCGAAGTCACGGTCGGCGGCTCGCCCATCGCACTCACGGCCCGCGAGTTCGACGTCCTCGCCCTGCTTATGGCGCATGCCGAGACTGTGCTCACGCGCGAGCGCATCGCGCACGAAGCGCTGGGCTACGAATACGTGGGCGACACCAACAACGTCGACGTACACATCGCGCACCTGCGTGCCAAAATCGAGGACGCCGGCGGTGCCCGCATCATCCAGACCGTGCGCGGGGTGGGCTATGTCTGCCGTGCGTAACGCCGAGGCCAAGCGCGTCACCTCCATCGCCCGCGCCATCAACTGGAGCTATATGTGGCGCCGCCTGTTGAGCTATGTCTGGCTCGACCTGCTACTGGTGGTGATTGCGGCGGCGATCCTCGTCTATGGCTACAACCAAACGCTGCCCGAAGGCGCGTTTACCGCAGGCTGGATTCCCGGCGCCACCGTTCACGGCATGTCGCTGACGCCCGCGCGCGGCTGGGACCTGGCAACGCTCGCCTATACCGTCGAGCTTGCGCACACCAGCAAGACCTTCCCGCTCGCGCAGGACCTCGTCGCGCTATGGCCTCTCTACCTTGTCGTTGTGGGTTGGCAGGTCATCAGCGTGCTCAACATGCTCGGCGGCGCCCGCCGCGTGCGCCGTACCATGGCACCACTCAACGACCTGGCCTTACGCGTGGACGAGCTCGGCCGTATGCAGCTCTCCGGCGGCAAGATGGAAACGCTGGAGCAGGCCATCGAGCGCGCAAGCGTCGACTCGCCGAGCGTCACCACCGGCGACGCCGACCTGGCGAGCATCGAGGTCGCGCTCAACCGCCTGCTGCGCCAGATGCAAGAGGCCAAGCTGCAGCAGATGCGCTTTGTCAACGACGCGAGTCACGAACTGCGCACGCCCATCGCGGTGATTCAGGGCTACGTAAACATGCTCGACCGCTGGGGCAAGGACGACCCAGCTGTGCTGGCGGAGTCCATCGCCTCGCTCAAGGCCGAAAGCGAGCACATGCAGGAGCTCGTAGAACAACTGCTGTTTTTGGCACGCGGCGATGCCGGCCGCACCGCGCTGCATCGTGTGGATACCAATCTGGCAGCGCTCGTCGGAGAGGTATGCGAAGAATCGCAGATGATCGATGCCGGGCACACGTATCGGCTGGCTTTTGACGCCGCATTTGCCAGCGACCCGCGCTGCGACGCGTCCGTCGATGTCGCACTCGTGAAGCAAGCTCTGCGCGTGATCGTGCAAAACGCCACCAAGTACTCGGATGCGGGAACGACCGTCACATTTGGCATAACGCCCGATGTGGGCTCGGGCACGATCGACATAAGTGTTGAGGACGAGGGCATCGGCATGAACCAGGAATCCGCAGCTCACGCGTTTGAACGGTTCTATCGCGCCGACAACGCACGCGATGCCGGCGCGCAGGGCTCGGGCCTGGGGCTTGCCATCGCCAAGTGGATCGTCGATAGCCACGGCGGCGTCATCGGCGTGACCTCAGTCGAAGGCGTCGGCAGCCGCTTTACGATTCGCCTGCCGCGGTAGGAAGCCCCTCGACATAAATAAAGGGATAGGGCCACGCGGCCCTATCCCTTTTTGCCAGCTATGGCAGCTTGTGCGCTACTCGCGGCACAGGTGCACGGCGAAACCGGCGAACTCGCGCTTAAAGTACACGAGCTTGGTACCACCGTCGGGCAGCAGTGCGCGCGACTCTTCGTTGACCTCGAGCCCGCGCTCGGCAAACCACTTCTCGGCCGCATCGATGTCGTTAACGGCAAAGCCGATGTGGCCCTTGGTGCCACGACCGTTCTGCTTCATGATCTCGACCAGCGAATCGTTGAAGTACGAAACCGGGGTCTCGATGACGGGCAGGCCCATCATCGTCGAGAACAGCTCCGCGATCTCCAGGGCGTCTGCCGGGTCGGTGGCGTTAATGCCCACATGGGCAACGCGCATACCAAAGAGCTCTACCGGGTTGGCGTTCTGCTCACTCATGCAGTCAGCGCCTACTGAGCCATGACGTCGAGAACGGCCTTCTCGGCGGCAACGCGGTTCATGCCGGTCATGAAGGGCACGCCACTCACGTACGGGCAGGTGAGGCCCTCGGGGGCAACGGTGGTGGCGATCAGCAGGTCAGCGCCCTCGTCGCAGTAATCCTTGGCCTCGGAGATGGCGCACTGCACGATCTCGTACTTGTCGGCATAACCGTTGGCGTCGAGCAGGGTAGCGACCTTCTGGGCAACGAGCGTGGAAGTAGCAGCGCCAGCACCGCAAGCCAAAACGATTTTCTTCATAGGTAATGTCTCCCTTCATGGTTTACTTTAGGTAAGTGTACCGCAGCGAGCGATGGCACTCGGCCTCGATGAGCTTTTATGCCAGTTTGCTTGCGCGCTGCGTATAATACATCTAGTACGTGTTGTCATACCGCTCGCTTTATGAGCGACTAAGGACCCTAATATGCCCGATTCCCGCACACTCTGGACCGCCGTCGTTATCATCTGCATCGCCGTGTCGGTGTTCTTTAGCGTCAAAAAACGCACAACGTTCAAGCGCCTGCAGCAGCTTATGGCCGCCAAGCAGTGGGACGAGTTCGATCGTTTGCTCGACGGCAAACTCACCAGCATGCTGTACCCGCGCTACAACCGCGACTACCTGCGTCTGAACTCCTATCTGCTGCGCGAGGACCACGAGCGTGCCAGCGAGATGTTCGACCTGCTGCTGGGGCTCAACCTCCCCAAGATGCAGCGCGTCGACCTGGTGATCAAGGCCTTTAACTACTACGTTGGCCAGGAGGACCGTAAAAAGTCCAAAGAGCTGCTGCACGAGATCAAGGGCTTTGAGGGCGGTCAGGCCGAGGCAGTCGCGCACGAGTGTCAGCTGATGTACGACACGATGATCCTCAAGCGCCACAACGACATTCCCGAGCTGGAGCGCATGCTCAAGGATGCCGGTGACGACAAGGTCAAGCGCTGCCGCTTGGAGTACCTGCTGGCCCTGCAGTACCAGAACAAGGGCGACGAAGCCAAGTTCCAGGAGTTCCTGGAGAAGTCGGGCCAACACTCGATGGCCGTCAACGCGTAACGGACGGCTTGTGCTAGACTTCTAGTTTCACGGGGGCGTGGCGGAATTGGCATACGCAGGAGACTTAAAATCTCTCGCCGCAAGGATTGTGGGTTCGAGTCCCACCGCCCCTACCATGTATTGTTTACGAGCCCGTGTCCCCCAGGGATGCGGGCCCGTTTCTTTTGGACGCCGATGGGGCTTTAAGTTGCGGTGGAATAGTTCCTTTTGGCCGTTTACCGGCCCATTTAGGAACTATTTCACCGCAACTCAGAGGGAGACGGTTAAAGGGCGCTCAGACTCGGGGTCCAGGCGATGGTGGGGGTTGCACCGTCAAGAGTCTCGTTGATGGTGGCGGCCATACCGGCGAGTAGGCTATTCTCGCTTACGGTGAGCGTCTTGTAGCCGCCGGCACGCATGAGCTCGCGAATCACCACGGCGCCAGCCAAGATCACGCCCGCGCGTTTGGGCTGCACACCCGGTAGCGCGGCGATGCCGTCCGCGTCCAACACAGACATGTGCTCGATAGCAGCCGAAATCTGTTCCATCGAAAGCTCGCGCAGGTGCACAAAGCTCGAATCATACGGCTCCAGCTCGTGAACCAGCGCCACGAGAGTGGTGACGGTGCCACCCACCGCGACCAGGCGCTCTGCACGCTCAAAATTGCTCGGCAGGCCCTCAAAATAGGCGGCGAACTGCTCGCCCGCCCAGTTGGCAGCGGCAGCAAGCTCGCCGTCCGCAGGCGGCAGTGCCGAGAAAAACCGCTCCGTCACGCGGCGACAACCGATGTCCAGCGAACGCGTACCCTCCAGCGCGAAGACCCCACGCTCCGGTGCGTACACACCCGTCGCGAGTTCCGTGGATCCCCCGCCCGAATCGGCAACAATGATGCGCTCGCCGGCAAAGTCGTGCGCCACGCCAAAAAACGTCAGGCGCGCCTCGACCTCGCCCGGAATCACCTGCGGTTCGAGCCCCAGCTTACGCAGGCCGTCCAGCAGCAGTGCGGCATTGGATGCATCGCGCGCGGCGCTCGTGCATGTGGTGCAAATGCACGCGGCCCCAAAGGCACGCGCCTCGTCCACAAACATGCGGCATGCAGCGAGCACGCGCTCGACCGCCGCCTCGCAAAAGCGGCCCGTCGCGTCGACGCCCTCGCCCAGATCGGTAATCTCGGTGTGCTTGGACGATTCCACGATCGCCCCGCCCTCGACCTGGGCCAACACCAGTCGCGACGACACCGTTCCCAGGTCGATCGCCGCCACCTTATAGCGTTTGCAATTTGTCATTGCGGCCCCCCTCCGGGCGCTATTTGCCGTTGGACACGACCGCCTGGCCCTCGACACCGTTAAACCCAAACAGCATGTCGAGCGCCTGGATGTACCACGGCGCGTCCTTACCGACTTCTTCGATTTCCTTGGCAACTTCGCTGGCCTTCTTGGCGTTCGACGACTTCTTGCTCGAAGACGAATCTGAATCGTCATCCAGACCCAGCACGTCAATCTTGGTCTCGCCGGGCATCACCAGGCCCAGGTCCTCGGACGCCGCGTCCTTAATGCCCTCCTCCGAGAGCAGTTTGTCGACGCTTTTTTGCAGCTCATCATTGTATTGCTGACGAATCTCGACCTGCTTGGCCAAGATATCGCTCGAACGCTTTGCCACGTACAGATCGCGCACGGGGAAATACAGGCTCACGAGCACCAGGGCAACGACAATGCCGATGAATAGCCCTCGCTGAGGACCGTGGGTAAAGTCGTAAATTGCCTTGACCACTGCGTTGTCGTTGGCGTAGTGCATAAAGTCCGAGCCGGAAAGACGGCTTGAGGGCCTGGTCGACTTTTCGTGCGTTTGAGCCGAGGGGCGCTGCGTACGCGAAGCATGCGTCGGGCGCGCCGAACGTGACGGGCGGTCCGTCGACATATTCATTTGAGCATGGGAGTCCGAATTGCCTGCCGTGCGATGCGTGGGACGGGCAGCGCCCGTATAATCGGGCCCGCCAAGCTGCACCGAATGCGCACGACGAGACGACGGCTCACGCGAACCGGCGGAATAGTACCTGTTGTCGTAAATCTGATCCATGTGCGCCTTGTGCGGTTGAGGTTTGTTTGCGCTAAGTCCTTTAGTTATAGCACGAGCGCCCGCACCGCCTTCGCCAGCCTTTGCTCGACATAAAAAAGGCGCTGAGCCACACGGCCCAGCGCCAATAGTGCTTTGCGGCATCCGGCCAAGGCGGGGCGGAACCGAGTCCACCCCCTCCCCGCCAGGCTCATCTGTCTAGCGGATGTTGTAGAACGCGGCCTTGCCGGCGTAGCGCGCGCTGCCCTCGAGCTCGTCCTCGATGCGGATGAGCTGGTTGTACTTGGCAATACGGTCGCTGCGGCACGGGGCACCCGACTTGATCTGGCCGGCGTTAACACCCACGACCAGATCGGCGATCGTGGAGTCCTCGGTCTCGCCGGAACGGTGGCTCACGATGCAAGCGTAGCCGGCCTCCTTGGCGGTTTCGATGGCCTCGAGCGACTCGGTGAGCGTGCCGATCTGGTTGACCTTGACCAGAATCGCGTTGGCGGCGCCCAGCTCGATGCCCTTCTTGAGGCGCTCGGTGTTGGTGACGAACAGGTCGTCGCCCACCAGCTGCACCTTGTTGCCAATGCGGCGGGTGAGCTCGACCCAGCCGTCCCAGTCCTCCTCTGCCATGCCGTCCTCGATGGAGATGATGGGATAGGTGTCGACGAGCTTCTCCCAGTAATCGACCATCTGAGCGCTCGTGTACTCCACGCCCTCGCCCTTGAGCTCGTACATACCGGTCTCGGCGTTGTAGAACTCGGTCGATGCCGGGTCCATGGCGTACATGAAGTCGACGCCGGGCTTAAAGCCAGCCTTCTCGACGGCCTTGGTGATGTACTCGAACGGCTCGGCGTTGGTCTTGAGGTTGGGCGCGAAGCCGCCCTCGTCGCCCACGCCGCCGCCAAGGCCAGCCTCGTGCAGCACGCCCTTGAGGGTGTGATAGACCTCGGCGCACCAGCGCAGGCCCTCGGCAAAGCTCGGAGCACCCACCGGCATGATCATGAACTCCTGGAAGTCAACGTTGTTGTCGGCATGCACGCCACCGTTGAGGATGTTCATCATGGGCGTGGGCAGCAGGTGGGCGTTAACGCCGCCCAGGTACTGGTACAGCGACAGGCCCGCCGACTCTGCCGCAGCGCGGGCAACGGCCAGCGATACGCCCAGAATGGCGTTGGCGCCGAGCTTGGTTTTGTTGGGCGTACCGTCGGCGGCAATCAGTGCGGCGTCAATGGCACGCTGATCGAAGGCATCGAGGCCCACGACGGCGTTGGCGCACTCGTTGTTGACATGCTCGACGGCCTGCGAAACGCCCTTGCCCAGGTAGCGACCCTTGTCGCCGTCGCGCAGCTCACATGCCTCAAAGGCGCCGGTCGAAGCGCCCGAAGGCACCATCGCGCGACCGAAGCTACCGTCCTCAAGCACGACCTCGACCTCGACGGTGGGGTTGCCGCGGCTGTCGAGTACCTCGCGGCCGTAGACGTCCAAAATGTCACTCATGCTGTCTCCCTCTCACTTGGAAACGTAGTTGATGCAAGCGACCGGCCGACCGTGCACCGTCGGTGCGCCTCCGTAAGTTAGCCATGTCGCACTTTTTGCATTATGCCCTAAGTTAGCCGAGGGATACACTTGTTTTTCGAAAAATTTAGCGGGAACGATGAGGCATGTCAGCCCGTCGTTCCCGCAGTCTTACTCCTCTGCCTTTGCGGCATCCCAGAGGTCATTGAGGTCGTGGGTCGAAAGCTCAGTCAGATCTACATGAGCGTTGGCCGCCATCTGCTCCATCGCGGCCCAGCGACGGCGGAACTTGGCCGTGCTCGCGCGCAGGGCGCTCTCGGCGTCGATGCCCTCCTTGCGCGCAACGTTGACCAGGGCAAAGAGTAGGTCGCCAAACTCCATCTCGCGCTCGGGCGAGCCGGGAGCCTCGGCCTCAAACTCGGCACGCTCCTCGGCGACCTCGTCCCACACGTCCTGGACCGTCTCCCACTCAAAGCCAACGGCCGCTGCCTTGCGCGACACCTTCTGCGCCTGCATCAGCGCCGGCAAATGCGTGGGAACGCCGTCGAGCAGGCCCCCGGGCGCAGCCTCGCCTGCCGCCACGGCCTTGTCCTTGGCAGCCTTCTCGGCAAGCTTAACCTCGTCCCAGATCTTGAGCACCTCGTCGGAGTTATCGGCATCCGCATCGCCAAACACGTGTGGGTGGCGGCGGATGAGCTTGGCGTCGATATCGCGTGCCACATCGGCCAGCGTAAACTCACCGGCGTCCGCCGCAATCTGCGCATGCAGTACCACCTGCATGAGCACGTCGCCGAGCTCCTCGCGCAGATGCGCCGCGTCGTCCGCCTCGATGCAATCGAGCGCCTCGTAGGCTTCCTCGATCATGTTCTTACCGATGCTCTGGTGCGTCTGCTCGCGGTCCCACGGGCAGCCGTCGGGCTGACGCAGGCGCCAGATGGTCTGCACCAGATGCTGCAGCTCGGCCGACGCGTCGACCAGCGTGGACAGGTCGCGCGAGCCCTCGGCATTTTGCTGAGCCATGGTTAGTCCTCCTCCATGATCACGTGACGGAACGCACCGCCCTCGTAGATGCCGTAGCTGTGCGTACCGTCCTTGGGAATGCTCACGCTGCCGGGATTGAAGAGCCGCAGGCCCGGGTGCGCCTCGCTTGCCTCGTTAACCTTGATGTGCGTGTGGCCGTAGACGAGCGCGGAGCCCTCGGGCAGCGCGGGCGCGTGGTCGACGCTGTTGTGCATGCCGGCGCCAAAGACGTGGCCGTGTGTCAGGAACAGCTCGCGGCCGGTCTCGTCGAACAGCGTGGCGTAGTCGGCCATAACGGGGAAGTCGAGCACCATCTGGTCGACCTCGGCGTCACAGTTGCCGCGCACCGCGATGATGCGGTCGGCCAGGGCGTTGAGCAGCGGAATCACACGCTTGGGGGCGTAGTCGCGCGGAAGGTCGTTGCGCGGGCCGTGGTAGAGCAGGTCGCCCAGCAGAACGATGCGGTCGGGTTGCTCGGACTCGATGGCGGCGCAGAGGCGCTCGGTCCAGTATGCCGAGCCGTGGATGTCGGAGGCGATGAGGTATTTCATGGTGGTCCTTTCGGGTGGGGTTGATATGACTGGGCGCGGGATGTCGCCGGCCGCGCTATTCAAATCGCAGTGCCGCGCTCTGGGCCGCCTGCATCACGCGTTGGAGCGGTACGTTGTGCTCGCGAGCGAGGCGGGAGCAGTCCTCGTACTCGGGCGCCGCACGCTCACTGCCGTCGGGCAGAGTGGCCACTTTGACGGCCACCTCGCCCCAAGGCGTCGCCACCTGCTCAAAGCGGCGCGGCAGGCAGACGCGCTCCATAATCTGGCGCCGGATACCGTTGGTCGTGGTTTCCAAAAAGATGATCGTCTGCAGACGGTCAATGTCCTCGCGGACGCAGATTACCTGCAGCTGCCAGCCGGGACGACCTTTTTTGCAGTAGAGAGGCAGCCAGTGCACTTCGCGGGCGCCCGCCTCGCGCAAGCGGTCGGCGGCATAGGCGAGTACCTCGGGCGACGCATCGTCGATGTCGCACTCTAGCTTGACGATGGTCTCGGGCGCATCGGTCTCGCGGGACAGCGGAGATGTACTTCCACGTTGCATACGGTCCGGATCCTTTCCGCACGGGCTCGTTTTATTCACCCAAACGCTAGCACATCGGACGTGGCACAGGCGTGACTTTCGTCCGTCGCCGCCCTCGCCCCTATCCAAACATGTACATCAGCCTCCAAACATGTCATTTTATGTCGGTTTTGGAGGCTGACGTACATGTTTTGAGAGCAAGCGAGGCCGCGCCGCGCAGCCTTTCCGATCGATTTCGGCACCCCGCGCGTACGACGCGCCGAGGCTGCGCCATTACAATGGAGCGGATTCGCCAAATGCAAAGGAGCCGCTATGCCTATGTGCCCGCTGGTCGATTGCCATACCCACACCTCGTTTTCGGACGGCCATGCCTCATTTGAGGACAACGTTCGCGCCGCTGCTGCGGCCGGCTGCCGCGTTATGGTCTCGACTGACCACCTCACCCTGCCCGCCAGCATGGACGCCAACTGCGAAGTACAGGTTGTCGAGGGCGACCTGACGACGCATCGTCTGGCATTTGAGGACGCCCGCAAGCTTGCCGCGCAGATTGCGCCGGAGCTCGAGCTTATCTATGGCTTTGAATGCGATTGGTACGAGGGCTGCGAGCCTTTGGTTGAGCGCTGGTCCCAGGGCGCCGTCGTACGTCTGGGCAGTGTGCATTGGATTGGCAACCCCGGCGATATTGCGGCAGGCGCTGCGGGCACGGAGGGAACGGAAAACGTCGCTCGCCCCGATACACCCGATTCCCTTTGCGGTTGGATCGACGACGACACCAACCTGCACGTTTGGGAAAACTTAGGCGTGCGCGGCGTGTGGGAGCGCTACGTCGACGACTGGTGCCGTGCCTGCGAAAGCTCACTCAACTTTGATGTAATGGCCCACCCCGACCTGGTCATGCGCTTTTCGAAGGAAGGCTTCGCGCCCGATTTTGACCCCGCGCCGTTTTGGGAGCAGATGGCCGAATGCGCCCACGATATGGGTCGCCGCGTTGAGGTCTCGACCGCCGCGCCGCGCAAGGGCCTCGACGACTATTACCCCTCGACGGGGCTGTTGCGTTGCTTCGCCCACGCCGAGGTACCCATCACCTTTGGCTCGGACGCGCACCGCGCCTGCGATATTTGCTGGAACATCCGCGAGGCTCAGGCCCACGCCTACGACTGCGGCTATCGAACCTTCGATATCCCCCACCCCACCGGCGAATGGGAACCCACGCCCCTCGCCTAAGACTAGTCATTGGGGACGTTCTTAAACGACTAGTCATTGGGGACACTCTTCACAAATGACCCCTTGGGGACGGAGGAAAACAGATCGTTTCGCTCGCCACCGACGCCCGTGCAACACCGCTCGCCAAAAAGAACGCCCAATTACTACGATGGACCGCAAACCTCCGACCATCGGCTCAATGTGGAAAATAAAACCGCAGGTAGAAGCGTTGACGATTTGCTCAAAACCGCCGATTAGTCAGTAGGTTCAACTTCATCGTAGTAATTGGGCATGTTATTTGGCAGCGCCGGCAAAGACTGTCCCAAACGACTAGTCGTTTAAGAACGTCCCCAATGACTACCAAAAGCTTGACTAGTGGCGGCGAGCGTTGAGCTCACCGGCCAGTTCGTCAAGGGTGATACCGTAGCGCTCGAGCGTTACGAGCAGGTGGTAGACCAGGTCGCCGACCTCGTAGCGGATGTGGTCGTGATCGTTATCCTTGCAGGCCATGATGACCTCGCTCGCCTCCTCGGCAAGCTTCTTGAGCAGCTCGTCCTCGACGTCGGTCAACAGACGAGCGGTATAGCTCTCCTGTGGCGACGCATCGCGACGACCGTGAATCACCTCGGCCAGACCCGTCAACGTCTCGCCGATATTTCCATCCTGAACATTTGCGGTGCGCACACCCATAGTTCAATCCTTTCCGTTTTACCGAGCGCCCAACAGGGCGCCCGCCTTAGGCGAGTTTCTTAAAGAAGCAGGTACGGTTGCCGGTGTGGCAAGCCGGGCCCGGAGAGTCAACCTTGACCAACAGCGTATCGCTATCGCAGTCGGCCCAGAGTTCCTTGACCTCCTGCATGTTGCCGCTCGTCGCGCCCTTGTTCCAGAGCTCCTGGCGGCTGCGACTCCAAAACCACGTGGTCCCGGTCTTAAGCGTCAGCCCCACCGATTCCTCGTTCATCCAAGCAACCATAAGCACCTCACCGGTGTCATACTGCTGAACCACACAAGGAATCAGCCCCTTGGCGTCGTATGTAAGCTTTGAAGGATCGGTTATCTCTTCCATTTCTCTCCCCAAATTCAAACTTCGCAGGTCGGCGAGGGTTGTCCAGGTGCCCGAGATTCCGAGCGACAAGCCCGACGACGCGTACTTAAGTACGCGAGGAGGGTTGGAGCCGGAAGGTCGGGTGCCTGGGCAAGCCGCAGCATTAGAAGTCCAGCCTCACAGGAATACCTTGAGAGGCCATATACTCCTTCACCTGGCGAATGCTGAAGGTTCCAAAGTGAAAGACGCTCGCCGCCAGCACGGCATCGGCCTCGCCCTCGATCACGCCCTCGGCAAAATGCTCGAGCGTACCCACGCCGCCGCTCGCAATAACGGGAATCGGCACCGCGCGCGCCACGGCACGGGTGAGTGCCAGGTCAAAGCCGGCCTTGGTGCCGTCGCGATCCATACTGGTCAGCAAGATCTCGCCGGCGCCGCGACGAGCCGCTTCCTCGGCCCACGCCACCGCGTCTATGCCCGTGGCGTTGCGGCCTCCTGCGGTAAAGACTTCCCACTTGTCGGCACCCGGCTCTCCGGGCAAACCGACGCGCTTGGCATCGATCGCCACGACCACGGCCTGACTGCCAAAAGCCGCGGCAGCCTGGCTAATCAGCGACGGGTCGCGCACGGCCGCCGAGTTGAGCGACACCTTGTCGGCACCGGCGGCAACCATGGTCCGCATGCCCGCCAGGTCGCGAAAGCCGCCGCCCACGGTATAGGGAATAGCGAGCTCCTCGGCCGCGTGCGCCGCCATCTCGATGGTCGTCGCACGGTTGTCACTCGTCGCGGTAATGTCCAAAAATACGACCTCGTCCGCACCCTCGCGGTCATAGGCGCGCGCCAGCTCCACCGGATCGCCCGCATCGCGCAAGCTCACAAAGTTGACGCCCTTAACCACACGGCCGTCCTTGACGTCCAGACAGGGAATCACGCGTTTGGTAAGCATGGGCTACTCCTCCCCTCGGGCGGCGGCCAGCGCCTGGGCCAGCGTAAAGTTGCCTTCGTAGAGCGCACGGCCGGTAATGGCGCCCTCAATAGCATCCTCACCCACCGCAGCCAGCGCGCGAATGTCGTCGAGCGTAGAGATGCCGCCCGAAGCCACGACAGGAAAGCCCGCGACCTTGGCAACATGGCGATACGCCGCCACATCGATGCCCGTCTGCATGCCATCGCGCGCGATGTCGGTATACACCAGATGCTTAAAGCCCAGCTCGGTGAGCTGTGCCACGGCATCGTCGAGTGCCACGCCCGCGCCGTCGCGCCAGCCGTTCACCTTGACCTGGCCGTCGCGAGCGGCGATGTCGGCCACGAGCAGCTCGCCAAAGCCTTGGGCCGCCACCTCGGCAAAACCCGGCTCGGTCACCAGCACGGTACCCAGTGCGATGCGGCGAGCACCGTAACCGGCCAGCTCGTCGATGCGCGCAAGCGAGCGAACGCCGCCGCCCACGTCCACGAACAGACCGTCGACGCCGCAGATGGCCTCGATCGCCGCCGAATTGGCAGCGCATGCGTCCTCGTCCTCGCCAAAGGCGGCGGACAGGTCGACGACGTGCACCCAGCTCGCGCCCTGCTCGGCAAAGGAGCGGGCAACGGCCACGGGGTCGTCGGAATATACCTTGCAGCGGCTCCGGTCGCCGCGCTCCAGGCGCACAACCTTGCCGCCGATCAAATCGATTGCGGGAAACAGAATCATCGGCCGGCCCCCTCGACGATGCTCACGAAGTTCTTAAGGATGCGCTGACCCAGCGCGGAGGATTTCTCGGGATGGAACTGGCAGCCCCACACGTTGCCGTGGCGCACGATGCACGGGAAGCTCCGCGTATAGTGCGTGCGCGCCAGCACATCGGCGGCATCGGCATCGTCGGCCACCGCGTAGCTGTGGGTGAAGTACATGTTGGCACCCTCGGCAAAACCAGTAAGCAGCGGATCGGCCGCACCGGCGGGCGTCATGTGCACCTGGTCCCAGCCCACGTGCGGCACCTTCAGGCGACTCGATTTCAAGCGCGTGCACGAGCCGCGCATAATACCCAGGCCATCGACCCAGGGAGCGCCAGCCTGCTCGGAGGCGTTGCCGTCGGCGACCGCGCCCTCGTCCGCAGGCACGCCCTCGTTGCCGCGCTCAAAAAATAGCTGAAGGCCCAGGCAGATGCCGAGCAGCGGAGTTCCGGCGGCGACGGCATCGAGCACCGCGTCTGCCTCGCCGCTCTGGCGCATAAAGGCGATCGCGTCATAGAACGCGCCCACGCCCGGGATGACCAGGCCGTCGGCGTTGCGGATCTGCTCCGGATCGTCCGACGTGCAGGCGGCGGCACCGGCGCGCGCAAGCCCGCGCGTAACGCTCGACAAGTTGCCCTTGTGGTAATCGACCACCACGATCTTCGGTTCGCCCACGCGACCCTCCCTTATCTCATTCAAAACCTGTCCTTTTTTGGCAGGTTACAGCGAGCCCTTGGTGCTGGGGATGCCCTGCACGCGGGGATCCAGCTCACAGGCGTGGCGCATCGTGCGGCCCACAGCCTTAAAGGCGGCCTCGATAATGTGATGCGAGTTGCCGCCCGCCAGCTCGCGCACGTGCAGCGTGAGCTTGGCGTCGCGCGCAAAGGCATAGAAGAACTCGACGGCCAGCTCGGTATCGAAGCTGCCCACACGCTCGGTCGGCACGGGCAGCTCGCAGTAGGCCTGGCCGCGGCCCGAAATATCCACGGAGGCCATCACGAGCGTCTCGTCCATGGCAATCGCCGCGTCGGCAAAGCGCGTAATGCCCGCCTTGTCACCCAGCGCCTGGCAAAACGCCTCGCCCAGCACAATGCCCGTGTCCTCGACGGTGTGGTGCGCATCGACCTCCACGTCGCCCACCGCGTGCACCGTCAAATCGAACAGGCCATGGCGGCCAAAAGCGTTGAGCATGTGGTCGAAAAACGGTACGCCGGTCGAGATATCACACACGCCGCATCCGTCCAGGTCGAGCTTTACGACAATGTCGGTCTCCCCCGTCTTGCGGGTCACCTCGGCATAGCGGTCCATCTACATCTCCTCCTTCACCAGCACGGCAAACGCGGCCAGCACCTCGTCGTTTTCCTGCGGGGTGCCTACGGTAATGCGCAGACAGTCCGCGAGCCCCGGCGCGTAACTAAAGTCGCGCACCAAAATCGAATACTCGTCGCGCAGACGCTCGCGCACGCGCGTGGCATGCGGCGTGCGCACAAGCACAAAGTTCGCCGCGCTCGGCCACGCCTCCACGGGCAGACCCTCGGCAGCCATCGCGCGCAGGGCACACAACTCGCGCTCGCGCTCGGATGCGACCTGTGCCACCACGGGCGCGTACGCATCGCGGGCACGCACGCAGGCAAGCGCCGCCGCCTGGCTCAACACGTTGACCGAATAGATCTGGCGAATCGCCGCGAACACGTCGATGACCTCGGGTGCCGCGATCACGTAACCCAGACGCGTACCGGCAGCGCCAAACGCCTTGGACAACGTATGCAGAATCACCAGGTTGGGATGCTCGGCGATAAGCCCCTGCGCCGTGGTGGCCGCACCAAACGAATCGTCGGCAAACTCAACGTAGGCCTCGTCGACCATGACCATGCCGGGGCAGGCATCGCACAGAGCCGCAACAAAGTCGAGCGGCGCCACGTCACCCGTGGGATTGTTGGGCGAGGTCACGATCGCCAGATTGCACTCGGGAGCCGCCGCAAGCACCGCCGCCTGGTCGAGCTCAAAGGTCGCCGGGTCGCGCCACACGTCGCGCACCTCGGTCTGGCACAGCGACGCAAAGAACGCATACTCGCTAAAGCACGGCGGGCAGTTGAGCAGGGTCCGCCCCGCGCCGCCAAACGCCAGCAAGTAGTTATAGAGCAGCTCGTCACCGCCGTTGCCCACGCAGATATTCTCGCGAGCCACGCCATGCCAAGCGGCAAGCTCGTCGCGCAGGTCGTTGGACATGGGATCGGGGTAGCGGTTGAGCGGCGTAGCAGCCAAGGCCGCATCAACCGCCTTGCGCACGCCAGCGGGCACGGGATAGGTGTTCTCGTTGGCCGAAAGATTGATGCGCGTGGGCGTAAAGTTGGGATCGTAGGGCTCAATACCGGCCAGGTAAGGCTGGACGAGCTCCTTCATACGGGGCGTCAGCTCGGCCATATTAGGCCTCCCCGCCGGTCGCGCCAGCGCCATCCGAGCCTGCAGCCGCGAGGTCCACACCCTCGGCGACCGTCGCCACAGCGTCGCCCGGCCAGGCGACCTTGGTCAGGTCGGCCGCAGCCAGCGACTCGGCACTCACGGCATCCTCGCCCTGCTCCAGCACGCGACGACGCAGAGCGGCAGAGAGCGCGTGCGCCCACAGGCCCTCGGCCTCGGCCAGACGCTGTGTGGCGGGTGCATCGGAGAGCAGGCCTTCGGGCGTATAGCAAATGACACTCGAGCGCTTAACGAACTCTTCGACCGAAAGCGGGTTGGAGAACATGGCCGTGCCACCGGTCGGAAGCGTGTGGTTGGGGCCGGCGACGTAATCGCCGAGCGGCTCGGAGCTCCAGGCGCCCACAAAGATGGCGCCGGCGTTGCGAATGCCGCCGAGCAGGCCCATCGCGTCCTTGCAGTGCAGCTCAAGGTGCTCGGGCGCCACGGTGTTCACCGCCTCGACGGCAGCGGCCATGTCGGCGGCCACCACGATGGTGCCCTCGTTATCGAGCGAGGCACGTGTGATCTCGGCACGCGGGGACCGCGCCACCAGGATGTCGATGCCCGCCTCGACCTCGCGCGCAAACTGCTCGTCGCAGGTCACCAGATAGCAGGCTGCCAGCGGGTCGTGCTCGGCCTGAGCCATCAGGTCTGCCGCGACCACCGTGGGCTTGGCCGTAGCATCAGCCAGCACGCAGACCTCGGACGGGCCGGCGACCATGTCGATGCCCACGTCGCCCGAGACAATCTGCTTGGCAGCGGCGACAAAAGCGTTGCCCGGACCGGTAATTTTGTCGACGCGCGGAATGGTCTCGGTGCCATATGCCAGCGCGGCCACGGCCTGGGCGCCGCCCACCATATAGATCTCATCCACGCCGCCGAGCTTTGCCGCGGCGAGTGTATAGGGGCTGATCAGGCCATCTTTTTGCGGAGGAGTCACCATGACCACGCGCTTGACGCCGGCAACCTTGGCGGGAATGGCATTCATGAGCACCGTGGAGGGATATTGCGCGCGACCGCCCGGCACGTAGATGCCGGCCGCCGCGAGCGGGGTCACCTTAACGCCGAGCATCGTGCCATCTGCGCGCGTGGTAAACCAGCTCTGCTCGACCTCGCGCTGGTGGAACTCGCGAATCTGGCGCGCGGCCTTCTCGAGCGCCGCGACAAACGCGGGGTCGAGGTCTTCGAGCGCGGCATCGATCTGCTCCTGCGGCAGGCGGAAGCTCTGCAGCTCAACACCGTCAAAGCGCTGACAGTAATCGCGCACTGCGGCATCGCCGTTGGCGCGCACGTTGGCCACGATATCGCGGGCGGCGTCGACGATGTTTTGCGGCAGCACGCCCTTGCGGTTGAGCTGGTTGGTAACGAGGCACTCACCGGGAGCAAGCTTGATGGTCTTCATATCGGTATCCCCTATCGGTCGAGGTTGCGTTTGAAAAAACGAGAGGCCGGGCGGCGGCGCCAATCGGCCCGCAGCCCAGACGTTGGGACGCCCGTGCGTGCTCGCGCTATTGTGCCGAGCCCGCGACGGGCTCAAAATGCTTGTCCTTCACGGCCGCGGCCAGGCGATCTGCCAGGTTGCGCACGCGCGGATCCAGGCGAGCGGCACCCGGGTTGACAAAGAAGCGGGCCGTGCAGTCCATAATGCGACCAGTAATAACCAGGTCGTTGTCGCGCAGCGTGGCACCCGTGGCGGTAATGTCCACGATACGGTCGGTCATACCGACAATGGGACCCAGCTCGATGTTACCGTGCAGCGAAACGATGTCGGCGTTCACGCCGCGCTCGGCATACCAGGCACTCGCGATGCGCGGGTACTTGGTGGCCACGCGAAGCGACCCGCGACGGGCATAGTTGCGCTCGGCCTGACCGGCGCGCCGTGCGGGCTCCGCCTCGATAAAGGTGCACAGGCCATAGCCCAGGTCGACCAGCTGCAGCAGGTTGAGGTCTGCCTCGATGAGCGAGTCCCAGCCGCAGATGCCGCAATCGGCACCACCGCAGCCCACAAAGGCGGGCGCATCGCTGGGGCGCACGATGACAAACTCGATATCGCCGACCGCGACCGCGCCGGCACGCGTGTCGCGGCCGCGCACGATCAGGTGACGGCCGGGATCGCGCAGCTCAGAGACGTCTAAGCCTGCAGCCTCGAGCACGTCGAGCGTGTCGGCCTTGAGCGAGCCCTTGGGCACGGCGATGCGCAGCGGACCCTCGGTGCCGCGCCCCACGGCATGGTCACCATCGGAAGCAGCGTCCTCGGCCGAGGTGCGCGCGGCCTCCAGACGCTCGAGCGAAAAGGCAAAGCCCGCCGCCGGCACCTCGATGCCGTCGCCAAATGCACCGGTAAAGATGGAGTCGTAGCGACCGCCCGAGCCCACCGGATCGGGCAGGCCACCGGCATAGGCCTTAAAGACCAGGCCCGTGTAGTAATCAAACGAGTTCATGATGGAGAAGTCGAAGGACAGCACCTGAGCGTCCTCGGGAGCCAGGCCCTCGACCAGGGCACGCAGCTCGCGCGTGAGCGGCGCAACAATGCCCGCCGCCGCCAGCAGCGCGTCGACGCGGTCGAGCACCTCGGCACCACCGTGCAGGCGCGGCAGCTCGCTAATGGCGACCTTAACGGCCTCGGACTCGGCGCTTTCCGCCACGCGGGCATCGAGGCCCACAAAGTCGTTGGCATGCACGCAGCGCAGGGCCTCGGCAGCCAGCTCACGATCCTCGCATACCGCGAGCAATTCCTTAAACGGACGCACACTACCTGCGATAATTCGCGCATCGGGAAGTGCCAGCTCGCGTACGGCCTCGGCAACGAGCAAGACAATCTCGACATCGCCCGCGGCATCACCCGCACCGATAAGCTCAAAGCCCAGCTGTGTAAACTGGCGCGAGCCGCCGGCGTTGCGCTGGCACTCACGAACCACCGGCGCCTCGTAGCGAAGGCGCAGGGGCAGATCGGCCGCGCGCATGCGGGTCGAAACCAGGCGCACGATGGGCAACGTATTGTCGGGACGGACCACCAGCAGGCGACCGTCATCATCAAAGAGCTTAAACGGCGTGTCCGCAATGCGTCCGCCTTCCTCAAGCGAACTCTTGTCCTCGAGCAGCGGCGTCTCGACCGGAAGGTAACGATGCTCCCTGAAGCAGCCCTTCACCGTCAGCGCAATCTCCTCGCGCGCCTGAGCCTCCTCGGGCAATATGTCCCGGAATCCCCACGGTGTGGCCGTCATCTGGTGAGCCTCCTCATGCTGTGTTTCATATAGAACGAAAGACCGGCATAGCTCCGCCGGTCTTCTGGGTACTTTAGCATACTAGAGTGTTTGCGGGGCAAATCCGTCGCAGCCGCTCACACCGTATTCATTTGGAAACATAGGAGCGGATCGCTCGCGGCCCCGCTCGCCCATCGGAAGAGTTTACAGACGAGGGCCGGGGAGGCATGCTTTGTTTTGAGAAGTGGGCTCCGCGAACTTCTCAAAACAAAGCATGCCTCCCCGGCCCCGGCAATGTAATCTTGGCTGACCATAGTTAGATGCACGGCTTCTAAGGCAGCGTAAGCAAGGTCCCCATTACATAAAAAATAATCAGCCCCCGCATATCGAAACGGTCGAGAGGGCCTGCTCCGGGCGGGTTGCCTTGTTCCGGGAAGTTCGCGAAGCCCACTTCCCGGAACAAGGCAACCCGCCCGGAGCAGGCCCCAGCGCGAGACCGTCCCGGATGCTATTCGTTGTCGCCTGCGGTCATTTGCGTTGCGGAGAGTGCGCCGTCGGCAGTAGTTGCGGCTGCGGCGTCGGGCCAGACCCAGTCGGTAAAGGCCGGGTGATCGAAGCCCTCGTCGCACGCGAACTCAAAGGCCTCGGTGCGGAAGGCTTCCCACTCATCAATCTGCTCGGCAAACTTATCGGCGTCGACCATGCGCAGCACGTCGGCGGCCAGGGCCCAGCGGTCCATGTTATTCAGGCGCAGCATGTCGAACGGCGTGGTCGTGGAGCCCTTCTCCTCGTAGCCGTGGACGCGGAAGGCGTCGTGGCCGGGGCGGTTCCAAATCAGGCGGCGAATCGTGCCGGCATAGGCGTGGAATGCAAAGAGCACGGGCTTCTTGCCGCAGCCGAACAGCTCAGCCCAGCGCTCATCGCTGATGGCTTGGTCGTTCTCGCAGACGTTCTGGATCTTGAGCAAGTCGACCACGTTGACGAACCACACCTTAATGCCCAGCTCGCGCAGCATGTCGGTTGCAGCCAGAGCCTCGAGCGTCGGCACGTCGCCGCACGTGGCGACCACGACGTCGGCCTCGGCGAGCGAGTCGGCTGTCGATGCCCACTCCCAGGTCGCGACGCCCTCGGCGAGCTCGGACTTGGCCTCGTCGACCGTCTGGAAGGTGGGGGCGGGTTGCTTGCCACAGAAGATGGCGTTGACGCAGTCGGTGGACTGGTAGACGCGCTCGGCAACGGCAAGCGCCATGTTGGCGTCGGCCGGATAGTAGGCATTCACGATATGCGTGTCGTTGGCCTTGTTGAGCAGCAGGTCGATAAAGCCGGGGTCCTGGTGCGAGAAGCCGTTGTGGTCCTGGCGCCAGACATGGCTCGACAGCAAAATGTTGAGACCACTAATGGGGGCACGCCACGGAATCTCGCGCTTGGTGGCCTCGAGCCATTTGCAGTGCTGGTTGACCATAGAATCGACCACGTGGACAAAGCTCTCGTAGGAACTCCACACACCCGAGCGGCCGGTGAGCACGTAGGCCTCGAGGAAGCCCTCGCACTGGTGCTCAGACAGCTGCTCGACGACCTTACCGGAACCGGCCAGCAGCTCGTCGTTGGCATCGTCCTCGTAGAAGCCAGCATCCCACTGCTTCTTGGTCACCTTGTAGGCAGCCTGCAGGCGGTTGGACGCGGTCTCATCGGGACCGAAGATACGGAAATCGTCCATGTTCTTGGCCAGAACGTCGGCGGTGTACTCACCAAAGACGCGGGCGGCCTCGGTGGAGCCCCAGCCGTGACCCTTACTTGCGACGGGAATCTCGTGGGCATGAATATCGGGGAGTTCGAGCTCGCGGCGCACCTTGCCGCCGTTCGCATTGGGGTTGGCGCCGATGCGCAGCTCGCCGGTCGGCATAAAGGCCGTTACCTCGGGGCGCACCTGGCCCTCGGGCGTAAAGAGTTCCTCGGGCTTGTAGGAGCGCAGCCACTCGCGCAGCACGCGGAAGTGCTCGTGGGTGTCCTTGGCACTCGCCAGCGGCACCTGATGGGCGCGCCAGGAGCCCTCGGTCTTCTTGCCATCGATCTGCTTGGGGCAGGTCCAACCCTTGGGCGTACGAAACACAATCATGGGGTAGGCCGGACGGACCACGGTCTCACCCGCGGCGGCCTGGGCCTGCGCGGTGGCCTTGATGTCGCAGATCTCATCGAAGACCTGCTCGAACAGCGCGGCAAAACGCGCGTGAATGCTTGCGTGGCTCTCGTCGTCAAAGCCGGCGACAAAGAAGTGCGGCTTATAGCCCATTCCCTCAAAGAACTTGGTGAGCTCTTCGTCGGACACGCGGGCAAGGATGGTGGGGTTGGCGATCTTGTAGCCGTTGAGGTGCAGGATCGGCAGGACGATACCGTCGGTTGCCGGGTTCACGAGCTTGTTGGACTGCCAAGAGGTCGCGAGCGGACCGGTCTCGGACTCGCCGTCGCCCACCACGGCCACGGCCAGCAGGCTCGGGTTGTCCATGACGGCGCCGTAGGCATGGCTGAGCGTGTAGCCGAGCTCGCCGCCCTCATGGATGGAGCCGGGCGTCTCGGGCGCAAAGTGGCTCGGGATGCCGCCGGGGTAGGAGAACTGGCGGAAGAACTTCTGCAGGCCGGCCTCATCATTGGTGATGTCGGGGCGAATCTCACGGTAGGTGCCATCGAGCAGCGACTGGGCGGTGCCGGCGGGGCCACCATGGCCCGGGCCCATCAAGAAAATGGCGTTCTGGTTGTGGTCGGCAATAAGGCGGTTGACGTGGCCGAACAGGAAGTTGATGCCGGGCGTGGTGCCCCAGTGACCGACCAGGCGGTGCTTAACGTCCGGGCGACCAAAGTCGCGCACCTCACCGGTTTTCTCGTCGACAAAGTCAGGGCGCATGAGCGGGTTAGAGCGAAGGTAGATCTGACCGACGGACAGATAGTTCGATGCGCGCCAATACAGGTCGACGCCCTCGAGCTCGGAAGCCGGTACCTCGTGGCCCAGCTTTTGCCACGGCGTCCCCAGTGTTTTAGCCATTGTTTATGTCCCTTCGCTGTGCGGTCGCCTTCCAATACGGCAACCATTCGTTGGGACTAGTATATTTGCTAAAACGTTTTATCATGTTGAAAAAACGTTTTAGCATCCTGATTTGCCATCTGGAAAGGCAAAAGCAGACATTCACCTGCGGCATTGCCTGTCACAGGTGTTCCACATTCAGTCTCTGCAAATTGATAAACGTGTTTAGTTGTGTTTAGTAAGCTCGAGCACGCTGCCCTTCACGATAAGCGCCGGCTCCAGAACGACCTCTTCGGCACGTCTACCGCCCCTACCGGCAAGACGCTTGGACATGCAGCCAAAAGCATGCTCCGCAAGGACACCAGGATCCTGCTCAATCGCGGTCAGCGCCGGCTCAAAGAGAACGTCGGCCGCCGAGTTGTCATAGCTTACGACCGAGATATCGCTCGGAATGCTCTTCCCCATCTCGTGCAAGCGCTTGAGCAGACCGAGGGCAATGTTGTCCGAGCTTGCGAACACGGCGGTGGCGTCAGTTGCGAGCACCGCCTCCGAGGCCTCGTATGCGCTCGGAATGTAGTACTCGCTCTCAAACTCCAAACGCGCGTCAATAGGCAGGCCAACCTCGCGCAGCGCACGCTCGTAGCCGGCAAGACGTTTACGACCCGTATTGGAACGGCGCGCATTAACCAAGCAGGCAATGCGACGGTGGCCCTGCTCGATTAGATAGCGGGTTGCCATGTAGCCACCCATCTCGTGATCGAACATCACCTTGTCGCACTCGAGTCCCTCAATGGCACGGTCAACCATCACGGCCGGAATGGGGAGATGACTGACTTCTTCGCGCAGGGCGCGGTCGTCCGAGAACTCGTCGCCCACGACCAAGAACACACCGTCGACGCCGCGCGTCACCAGCTGGCGCAGCAGCTCCAGATCGTCCTCGGCGCTTCCGCCCGAGCTGGTAATAAAGAGCGCGTAGCCGTCCTCGCGGCAGCGCTTTTCCAAGCTGCCGGCGAGCGAGGCAAAAAAGCGGCTCTCGATGTTAGGGACGATAAGGCCCAGTGTGCGCGACTCGCGCATGACCAGGCTACGCGCAATCTGGTTAGGAACATAATGGTTGCGCGCCGCGACCTCTTTGATGAGCTTGCGGTTTTCTTCCGAGATTCGACAGGGCCGGTTGTTAAGGACAAGCGAGACCGACGAGGGGGAAAGCCCCACCTCCTGGGCAATCTGCTTGAGAGTAACTTTGTTGCCCATCTCGCTCCTTCCGAGTATTCGCGCAATCTCTTGAAAGTATAGCGACCGTCCCTCTACCTTGATGATAAACACTTTACCAATCCGGTAGACGGCTGTTTTATCGCCGCGATTGGCGCAAAGCAACCTGACCCCTTTGCGCCATGCGATGCATTGGGGTCAGGTTGCTTTGCACCAAATCCATCCGGGTGGGGTATATTGCATTCGATTAATGAAAACGACCACCATAAGGCGGATATTCGTATGCACGAGAATGACTTTTTCAACGAGGACCTGCTCTGCGCGCTCGCCGGAGTTGCCGGCGAGGACAACGTGCTCATGAGCGAGCCCATGCGCGAGCACACCACGTTTAAGATCGGCGGCCCGGCCGATGTCTTTGTCACGCCCGATACCGAGCAGGGCCTCGTCGCCACGCTTGACACCTGCTACCGCTGCGATCTGCCGCTCACCATCGTGGGCAACGGCTCCGACTTACTCGTCGGTGACAAGGGCATCCGCGGTGTCGTCGTGGCACTGGGCGAAGGCCTCTCTAACATCACCGTCGACGGCACGCATGTTACGGCAGCAGCCGGCGCCCTGCTTTCCGATGTCGCCGCGGCTGCCGCCGAAGCCCACCTCACCGGCATGGAGCCCCTCTCGGGCATCCCCGGATCGGTCGGCGGCGCCTGCTACATGAACGCCGGCGCCTACGGTGCCTGCATGGCCGATGTTTTGGAGTCCGTGCGCGTCTATAAGCCCGCCCGCGCGCTCGACGACGGCACCCGCGGCAGCGGCAATATCATTGAGTTCGATGCCGACGAGCTTAACCTGGGCTATCGCAAGAGCCGCATCGCCGACGACGGCTTTATCGTGCTCTCTGCCACCTTTAACCTCGCCCCGGGCAACGCCGCGATGATCAAGGCCGACATGGACGACTACCGCCAACGCCGTGAGGACAAGCAGCCGCTCGACATGCCGAGCGCCGGCTCCACCTTCAAGCGCCCCGAGGGCCACTTTGCTGGCAAGCTCATCATGGACGCCGGCCTGCGCGGCCACGCTATCGGCGGCGCCCAAGTGAGCGAGAAGCACTGCGGCTTCATCGTCAACGCCAACCACGCCACCGCCGCCGACGTCGACGAACTCATCCGCCACATCCAAGCAACCGTCAAAGACCAATTCGGAGTAGACCTACAACCCGAAGTCCACCGAATCGGAGAATTCCTCTAAAAAGAAGGCCCCGAAAGGGAGAGGCTTCGTAAAGAAGTCCTCTCCCTTTCGGCTTTTGTGATTCTCCACTTATGATTGAATTGGTAGGTAAAATCATAAGTGGAGAATCACAAGAGGGAAGGAGGGCTTGGCTATGGCGAATGGAAATGCAGCGCCTATTCTCGGCTCGGCTCGGCTCGGCTCGGCTCGGCTCGGCTCGGCTCGGCTCGGCTCGGCGGGAGCATAGCGCCGCTTTTTCAGCGTTTCAAGTCTTATTTCATACAATTAATAACGATCCAGTTGCCGAAGACAGGGCGCATTATGCCTTGGCTTCGGCTTTTTGCGTTTTCCGGAAGGATGGTGGTTTGATATTGAAGTCCTAACTACGACCGGCAAATCAATCTTTTCCGGTCAAGCCTTCTATCTTCTCCGGCATGTCCGCTGTAGGAGGAAGTAAGTAGCGGATTGAATTATTTTGGAGGAATGAAAATGAAGAAGAAGCTTCTAGGCGTTCTGCTTGCGTTGTGTCTCGCGATGGCACTTGTTCCGATGACAGCTTTTGCAGAAGAGAACGCTCAAAGCAGTAAAACATCAATCACAACAGTAGATGAGCTTTTGCAATTTGCAAAAGCTGTGGACAATGGCGAATACGACGATAAAACAGATGCGGTTGTATCTCTTGATGCAGATTTGGATTTAACCGGTATTGCGTGGACACCAATTGGTAGCACATTTGATGCTGATGGAAATCTGTTGCATTACTTCAGCGGCAAATTTTACGGAAACGGGCATACGATTTCTAATTTAGATTTTTCCGAAAACTATGGAAAGACAGAATATCCGTCCTTCGGATTATTCAGTGAGGTTTACGGCGCTGAAATTTCCGGTTTGACAATTCAAGGCAAGCTGGATGTATCCAATTCGGGGTATGTCTATTTTGGAACGATAGCGGGTGTTGCAGCAGACAGCAAAATTTCTGACTGCGTTTCAGATGTGTCGTTCACGGATACAGACAAATATATTAACGGTACTGCGGCTATGTGCGGATATGCAATAAATAGCACGATTGAGTACTGCCAAAACATGGGGAATTTTTCAATAACGAAGGATGTCAGCTCTTTCCAGATGGGCGGTATCGTAGGCGTTGCTCAAAACAGTACCGTACAGTATTGTGCTAATGTGGGCGAGATGACCTCTTGGACGCCCTGTACCGGCGGAATCGTTGGGCAGCTGTATCAAGCTTCAAAGATTATCAATTGTTATTCCACAGGGAAAATGGTTCCTCTTGGCAACGGAACCACAGATTTCGGCGGCATCGCAGGGACAGTTGGTGCAGGTACAGAAATCAAACATTGTTATTTCGCTGGTGAAATGAATCTATCTCAATATACTGCCACTACGCCTTATAAGCGTTTGGGCGGCATTGCAGGCGGTGTTTCTTCTGATACACCTGCTTTTGAAAACAATTATTTCGTGGGAACTGAGAATGTCCCGGCTTGCTTTAAGTACCAGAATGCTGGAACAGAAAAGACCCTTGACTCCATGAAAACGGAAGATTTCTTTAATGAAATCACTGCTGCTGGTGGCAATTATCGATTTAACCCAAATGGCACACCTATTCTGCCAGCACCGAAATATGCAGTTTCTTTTGTTGTAACACCTGCTGAACTGACAAATGTAACCATCAAAGTGAACGGTCAGGTAGTAACAAACCCCGCCAATTTGGAGGCAGGTACTTATCAAGCCGAAGTCAGCACAGATAATTGCGAGGTTTTCAATTCCAATATTACGATTACGGCTGATACAGCAACTCATACGCAAACCATTGCAATGACTTATTTGCCTGCCGACTACACCAAAGTCGATGCAGCCATTGCCAAAGCAAATACCCTGAACAAAGATGAATACAAAGACTTCACTGCGGTAGAAGCTGCCGTCAAAGCTGTTGTCCGTGACAAGAACATCACTGAACAGAGCGAAGTTGATGCAATGGCAAAGGCTATCGAAGATGCGATTGCTGCTCTTGAGAAAAAACCCGCCAGCACCAAAGAGAAAAACCTGCCAGCACTAAACCGGGAACAACCGATGAGCTTCCGAAGGCTGGCGATAGAAACAGCCTTGCTTTGTGGATCGCCCTGTTGTTCGTCAGCGGCGGTACAGCAATCCTAACAACCGTTTACGGCGGAAAGAAAAAGCGCAGCGCAAAGTAAAACTTGGTATTTAGCCCAAGGGGCCGTCGCTTTCCTATATTCAGACAACCAGTCCGGTGTGCAGCGCCCCGAACCCGAGAGGGCCGCGTGCCCGCCCGCAATATATTTGATTGATCGCGAGTTCCGCACGCAAAGAAGGCCACTTAATGTGGCCTTCTTCTTGCGCAGGACTGCCCGAGCAGGCAATCAAATATATTGCGGGCGGGCACGCGGCCCAGTCGGCTTTACGACAGCGCAATACCGCCGAGCCAGCCCCAGCGCACGCCAGAGCCAGTGCCGTAGAACCCAATGAACGAGTCAAGCGACTTAGACGTGATGGCGCCCTCGTTGCTCATAACGATGCCGCCGCCAACATAGATGCCCACGTGTCCGTACAGCAGACCCGGCGTACCGGTGCCACTGTGCGACGAGTCGGCCACGATCATGCCCACCTGCAGCGCCGAACGATCGGAGCTGTAGCACCAGGCGTTAAACATGTCGCACGCGTTGCCGCCAAAGTAGCCCACGCCGGCGTTGCGGAACACGTTGGTAACCCAGGCGGCGCACCAGTTCAGGCCAGGCGAAGGCGTGGAGTAGCATGCATTGACGACGGCCTGCTGCTTGCCCGAGCCGGCATTCTGCTGCGGGGTGCCGCCGGCATACGAGCCGCCACCCGAGCTTGAACCACCCGAATAGGAATTGTTCTTGTTTGCGGCAGCCGCGGCAGCGGCAGCCTTCTTGGCAGCTTCCTCGGCCTGAGCGGCAGCGAGAATCTCGGAATCGCGCTGGGCCATGAGCTCCTTAACATCATCGGAAAGGCCGTTCAGAACCGTCTGGACCTCCTGCTGCTTGGCCTGCATGTCCTGCATCTGAGCAGTCTGCTGGTCCTTGAGCTTCTCCAGGTCGGCCTTCTGCGACTCGAGCTCGGACTTCTGCGTATCGAGCTCTTTCTGGATGGTCTGGATATCCTCGATGGCGTCACGGTCGCTCTTGTTGATCTTCTCGACGTAATGCGCGTTGGCGACGAGCTCCTCAAACGAACCAGAAGCGAGCAGCAACGACAAGATGTTGGTGCCGCCCGACTTATAGCTGGCGGCAACGCGATCGGAAAGATCGCTGCGCTTCTCTTTGAGCTCGGCCTTCTTGGTGTCGATCTGAGCCTGCGTCTCGTCAATCTGGCCCTGTACGCCCTCGATATCGCTGAGGGTCTGGGCATTCTTGTTGGCGAGCGTCGCGTACTCATTAGCGATGCTGTCGAGCTGGGCCTGGACCTCGTCGAGCTGGGCCTGGGCGGCATTCAGTTTGTCGGTGGTTTCTTGGCTGGCCTCAGCCGCATGGGCGCGGGCGGGCAGGCCAAAAAGAACAGCCGCGGAAGCAGCACCGAAAAGAGCCTTAAGGGCAGTGCGGCGCGAAAGCTCCTGCGTAAAGATGGAATCGTTGTTTGGTGACATATGTACTCCGTTACATGCTTATTTATATGTCGCTCAACTCAAACATATTAACGCACATCGCGCTTGTCCCAACTATTTCCACGAACGGCTGGAAAAGCATGGTCAGCGGCTCGCAAATACGTCCCACACCAAAGGTAAGGATTATGCAAATAACACCCTATGAGTACGTTAACATCAATCCTCTGGTTTTCCTGCCCCGCGTGTTTTGGGCGCCCCCAGCTGCGCTATACTCCCCTCAAGAAGTGTTCCTGATTCGATAGGAGACTACATGTCCAAAGCACTCGACCCCAAAGACACCTGCGTCCTCGTTACCGGCGGCGCCGGCTTTATCGGCTCGCACACCGTCGTTCAGCTGCTCGAGGGTGGCTACCAGGTTGTCGTCGTCGATGACCTCTCCAACTCCAGCGCCGTTGCCATCGACCGCGTCAAGACCATCGTGGGCGACGAGGCCGCCAAGAACCTCACCTTCTACGAGGCCAACGTGCTCGACCGCGATGCGATGAACAAGATCTTCGATACCCACCAGATTGACCGCGTCATCCACTTCGCCGGCTTTAAGGCCGTTGGCGAGTCGGTGAGCAAGCCCGTCGAGTACTACCACAACAATATCGAGAACACCCTGGTGCTCATCGATGTCATGCGCAACCACGGTTGTAAGTCCATCATCTTCTCGAGCTCTTCGACCGTCTACGGCGATCCGGACAATCCGCCCGTCACCGAAGAGGACCCCAAGAAGCCCGCGACCAACCCCTATGGTTGGACCAAGTGGATGATTGAGCAGATCCTCATGGACGTCCACACCGCCGACCCCGAGTGGGACGTCGTGCTGCTCCGTTACTTCAATCCCATCGGCGCCCATCCGTCGGGCCTGATCGGCGAGGATCCCAAGGGTATCCCCAACAACCTGGTGCCTTACGTCGCCCAGGTCGCCGTCGGTAAGCTCGAGGCCGTTCAGGTCTTTGGCAACGATTACCCCACCCCCGACGGCACCGGTGTTCGCGACTACATCCACGTGTGCGACCTGGCATCTGGTCACGTTGCCGCCCTTAACTGGATGAACGGCAAAACCGGCGTCGAGATCTTTAACCTGGGCACCGGCACCGGCACCTCGGTACTCGAGGTCGTCGCCGCCTTCTCCAAAGCTTGCGGCAAGGAGCTGCCCTATGTGATCCGCGAGCGCCGTGCCGGCGACATCGCCGCCAACTGGTGCGATGCCTCCAAGGCCGAACGCATGATGGGTTGGAAGGCCCAGTACGACATCGCGGATATGTGCCGTGACAGCTGGAATTGGCAGAGCCACAACCCCAACGGCTTCGCCGACGCCGAGTAGCAAAAACCTACATACCGTTCTTGCCCCGATCTCACGATGTGAGACCGGGGCTTTTTTCATGGCGCGTAACCATTTACCGAAAATGGGCCAACTTTTTTATCTTGCCCGTACATGTTTAAACAACATGTTCTACAATAGATGTATCGAATCAGAACACCGGGGGCGGACTGCTCTTCCATCGGCAGGCTGACCCCACAACAAGAAGGTTGGTGAGCGCATTCATGGAGCGTGCAAGCGGCGTCCTCATGCCCATCTCGTCTCTGCCCGGACCGTACGGAATCGGCGGCTTTGGCTGGAATGCCTACGACTTTGTCGATTTTCTTGCCTCGTGCAAACAACATTACTGGCAGATTCTGCCCCTTACGACGACGAGCTATGGCGACTCGCCCTATCAGTCGTTCTCGGCCCGTGCGGGCAATCCCAACTTCATTGACTTTGCCGAACTCATCGAGGCCGGCTATCTGGAGCAGCGCGATATCGACGGCGTGTACCTGGGCTCCGACCCCAGCAATGTCGACTATGGTGCCATCTTTGGTGGCCGTCGTCAGATTCTCGACCGCGCCGCCGAGCGCTTTGCCGCCGACAAGCCGGCCGACTTCGACGGCTTTATCCAAACCAACGAAGACTGGCTCATCCCCTACTGCGAGTTCATGACCGTCAAGGAGGAGTGCGGTCTCAAGGCATTTTGGGAGTGGCCCGCAGAGCTCCGTACCCGCGGTGAGGCTTCTGCCAAGGTCTGCGCCGCCCATCCCGCGCGCATGCTCTACCACCAGATGACGCAGTACTTCTTCGATCGTCAGTGGAGCCGCCTCAAGGCCTATGCCAACGAGCGCGACATCCTCATCATCGGCGACCTGCCTATCTATGTCTCGCGCGACTCCGTTGAGATGTGGGCCACGCCCGAGCTCTTTAAGATCGACGCCGCCGGTAATCCTGTGAGTGTCGCTGGCACGCCGCCCGACCGGTTCTCTGCCACCGGCCAGTACTGGGGCAATCCCATCTATGACTGGGACGCCATGGAGGCCGACGGTTTCTCCTGGTGGGAGGGCCGCATCCGCGCCGCCCTCGACATGTACGATGTCATCCGCCTGGATCACTTCCGCGGCTTCGAGGCCTATTGGGAGGTACCGTTCTCCTCACCCGATTCGTCCTACGGCTCGTGGACACAGGGCCCCGGCCTCAAGTTCTTCAAGACGCTCGAGGAAAAGCTCGGCACGCTGCCCATCATCGCCGAAGACCTGGGCTTCCTCACCCCCGGCGTCATCGACATGCGCGACACCTCGGGCTTCCCCGGCATGAAGATCTTGCAATTCGCCTTTGAGGGCACCAACTCGTACTACCTGCCGCACAACTACATTGCCAACACCGTCGCCTATGTGGGCACGCACGACAACGAGACGGCGCGCGGTTGGTTTGAGGGAACGGCCACCCCGCGTCAGCGCGAGCAGGCGGCCCTGTACACCCACCAGCAGACAGGCGAGCCCATGGCCGATGCACTCAACCGCACCATCGCCGCCAGCGTGAGCGATACCTGCATCTACACCATGCAAGACCTGCTCAACCTGGGCAACGAGGCACGCATAAACACCCCCGCTACCCTGGGCGGCAACTGGACTTGGCGCATGCTCGATGGTGCCATCACCCGCGAGCTCGAGCACAAGCTTACCGACTGGACCGAAACCTACTTCCGCATCCCGTCGGAAGCCGAAATCGAGCTTCCCCAATAGAAGCCACCGCGCCCGACCCCACCCCACCGTGCGGACGTGACCGCTTTTCCCGCGCGAGGCCACCCCAATCCCCTCGCGCGGGCTTCTTTTGAATTTCTGACATGTCGTCAACTCACCACAGGAGGAAGCATGCCCCGTATCAATCTTGCTGATCTTGCCGAGCAGTCTTTTGGAACTTCGCCCGAGCAACTCGATGACCGCCGCATTTACAAACTGCTGGTCAAGCTCGTGCAGGAGCGCTCCGCCGCCTGTCCGCTCAACAACGGCAAGAAAAAGCTCTACTACATCTCTGCCGAGTTTTTGATCGGCAAGCTGCTCATCAACAACATGATCGACCTCGGCATCTATGACGAGGTTAAGGACCAGCTCACCGCCGCCGGCCACGACCTCAATAAGGTCGAGGAGTTTGAAGTCGAGCCTTCGCTCGGCAACGGTGGCCTGGGCCGTCTGGCCGCATGCTTCTTGGATTCCATCGCAACGTTGGGCCTTACCGGCGACGGCGTGGGCCTCAACTACCATTACGGCCTGTTCCGCCAACGCTTTGTCGACAATCAGCAGAAGGCCGTCCCCGACGAGTGGCTCAGCGAGCAGGACATCCTGATCGATGACGACCGCTCCTACACCGTCGAGTTCGGCGACTTTGCCGTTACCTCCAAGCTCGTCAACATCGATGTGCCCGGTTACGGCCAGCCCACCAAGAACCGCCTGCGTCTGTTCGATTTGGCAAGCGTCGATGACGGCCTGGTCCCCGGCAGCTCCATCGACTTCGACAAGACCGAGATCGCCAAGAACCTCACCTTGTTCCTCTATCCGGATGATTCCGATGAGCAGGGCCGTCTTCTTCGCATCTACCAGGAGTACTTCATGGTGAGCAACGCCGCCCAGCTCCTGATTGACGAGGCCGTCGAGCGCGGCAGCAACTTGCACGACCTGGCCGACTACGCCGTGGTCCAGATCAACGATACGCACCCCACCATGGTCATTCCCGAGCTCATCCGCCTGCTCACCACCGAGCACGACATCGAGTTTGACGAGGCCGTTGCCATCGTGCGCTCCATGGTCGCCTACACCAACCACACGATTCTTGCCGAGGCGCTCGAGAAGTGGCCGCTCACCAGTCTGCAGAAGGTCTCGCCCGCCATCGCCGACATTATCGTCAAGCTCGATGAGATCGCGAAGGCCGAGCACGACGACCCGCGCGTCGCCATCATCGACGAGCACGACACCGTACACATGGCCCACATGGACATCCACTTTGGCTTCTCCATCAACGGCGTCGCCGCACTCCACACCAAGATCCTGGAGGACACCGAGCTTCACCCGTTCTACGAAATCTATCCCGAGAAGTTCTCCAACAAGACCAACGGCATCACCTTCCGCCGCTGGATCCAGGGAGCCAACCCCGCGCTCGCCAACCTGCTCGACGATGTGATCGGCACCGACTGGCGCAGCACCGGCGATCTGAGCAAACTCGCCAAGTTCGCCGACGACAAAGATGTTCTTGAGCGCCTGGCTGCCACCAAGACCGAGGCCAAGGCCATCATGCGCCAGTTCATGGCGCTCGAGCAGGGTGTGACCATTCCCTCCAACGCCATCATCGATGTTCAGGTCAAGCGTATCCACGAGTACAAGCGCCAGCAGATGCTCGCGCTCTACATCATCTGGAAGTATCTCGACATCAAAAACGGCAATAAGCCTAAGCACCCCGTCACCATCATCTTTGGCGGCAAGGCAGCGCCTGCCTATACCATCGCTCAGGACATCATCCACCTAATCCTGACGCTGTCCCAGTGGATAGCCAACGACCCCGACGTGGCCCCCTACCTGCAGGTCGTCATGATCGAGAACTACAACGTCACCGCCGCCGAGCGCGTAATCCCCGCCGCCGACATCTCCGAGCAGATCAGTCTGGCCTCCAAGGAGGCGAGCGGCACTTCCAACATGAAGTTCATGCTCAACGGCGCTTTGACCCTGTGCACGCTCGACGGTGCCAACGTGGAGATTGCTGAGCTCGTGGGCGACGAGAACATCTATACCTTTGGCGCCTCGTCCAAACAGGTCGAGCAGCTCTACGCCGACGGCACCTACAACGCCGGCGCGCTCTACCGCAAGCCCGGCATTAAACTGCTGGTGGACTTCATCACCAACCCGGCCTTTATGGCGACCGGCAACGCCGAGCGCCTGCAGCGTCTGCGCGATGACATCAAGGGCAAGGACTGGTTTATGGCCCTGCTCGATATTGAAGAGTACATCCAGACCAAGGAGCGCGTGCTGGCCGACTACGAGGACCAGGATGCCTGGATGCGCAAGGCGCTGATCAACATCGCCAACGCCGGCACCTTCTCGTCCGACCGTACGATCTCCCAGTACAACGACGAGATTTGGCACCTGGACTAACCCATTCCCCTTACCATCCTCTTGAGGAACGGAGTCGTGGCAACACGGCTCCGTTTTTTGTGCCCGTGCGTTGCCCCTGTGAACCGCCTCGACTAAATCGTCTCAATCTGTAACACCTATTCGGCCAAAACGGTCCTACCTGCTACAGATCAAGACAAACCGGTTCTTTCCCTAGGGTTTATCTCAATCTGTAACATCTAACGTCCGAAATCCGCCCTTACTGTTACAAATCGAGACAAATGGATAAGCCGGCTAAAACAATCTCGTTCTGTAACAGGTAACTACCGAAATCAGTCCTTCGTGTTACAGATCGAGACGGAAGGACAGGCGGCTCAACTCAATCTCGTTCTGTAACATCTAAAGCCAATTCGATCCTCTACTTGTTACAAATCGAGACAAACGACCGACCAGACAACCCCGTCATAAAGAAAGGCTCCCCTCTCGCCCAGTGGACGGGAGGGGAGTCTTATATGTGACCGCGGCAAAAGGATGGCAATACCGCAGTCGCCCAAAGGGAGGGCCTGGATGCACCGGGCCTAGATAAGGTTCTTGCCAGACACCTTATCGAAGAGATGGGTCGCGTTCTTCTCGAACTTGAACCAGATGGAGTCGCCCGCCTTGAGCGCACCCTTGGCCTCAAGGTCGACAACGGGAATGATCAGGACGAACTGGCCATCGGGAGCGGTCACGTGAACGTGCTCGGTCGAACCCATGAGCTCGGTCACCTCGACGGTGCCCTGGAGCGCACCCTCCTCGCCCTTGTCGGCAAGCAGAATCTGCTCGGGGCGCACGCCGGCCGTAATCTCCTTCACGTCGCCGTCGTCCCAGTTGAGAGCAAGCTGAGCGCAGGTCTCGGGGGCGAGCGTCACGTTCATATCCTCGGTCTTGACGGTGAAGCCGTTGCCCGAGCGCACCAGCTGGGCATCGAAGAAGTTCATCTGCGGCACGCCGATAAAGCCGGCAACGAAGATGTTCGCGGGATGGTTGAAGACCTCCTGCGGCGTGGCAATCTGCTGGACGACGCCGTCCTTCATGACCACGATACGATCGCCGAGGGTCATGGCCTCGGTCTGGTCGTGGGTGACGTAGATGAACGTGCCCTTGATCTCGTGGCGCAGCTTGATGAGCTCGGCGCGCATCTGGTTACGGAGCTTGGCGTCCAGGTTGGACAGCGGCTCGTCCATCAGGAAGACCTTGGGGTCACGCACGATGGCGCGGCCGATGGCGACGCGCTGACGCTGACCGCCGGAGAGCGCCTTGGGCTTACGGTCGAGATACTCGGTAATACCCAGGATCTCGGCAGCGGAGCGAACCTTGCGGTCGATCTCGTCCTTGGGGACCTTCTTGAGCTCAAGCGTAAACGCCATGTTCTCGTACACCGTCATGTTGGGGTACAGAGCATAGCTCTGGAACACCATGGCGATGTCGCGGTCCTTGGGCGCCACGTCGTTGACGCGCTTGCCGTCGATGAACACGTCACCCGAGGTGATGTCCTCCAGGCCAGCAACCATGCGCATCGTCGTGGACTTACCGCAGCCAGACGGGCCAACGAGGACGACGAACTCCTGGTCGTGAACGGTGAGGTTAAAGTCCTCAACAGCGAGCACGCCATCCTCGGTAACCTTGAGGTTGTGCTTCTTCTCCTCGGTCTTCTTCTTTTTGCCAAAGAAGCCCTTCTTTTTGGACTCGGTGTTGGGATACACCTTCTGAACATGTTTGAGAACGATCTCGGCCATGTCTTTACCTTTCGATACGCGGCGCCGCGCTGAGGGGCGCCGCAGAAACTTGCAAAACAGTTACGGCATCAGCCCTTGACGGCACCTGCCACCACACCGTCAATGATGTACTTCTGGCAGAGGATGTACATGATGACGATGGGGACAACGACCATCATGATGCAGGCCATCATGGGGCCGAGCTCGACGTGGCCGTAGCCGCCGCGGAAGTACTGGATCAAGATAGGAATGGTCTTGTACTTGGTGGAGTCGAGCGTAAGGTAGGGCAGCAGGTAGTCGTTCCAGACCCACATGGTCTCGAGAATGCCGACCGAAAGATAGGTGGGCTTCATGATGGGGAGAACAATCTTAAAGAACACCTGGACCGGGTTGCAGCCATCAATCATGGCCGCCTCTTCGATCTCGAGCGGGATGTTCTTTACAAAGCCGGCGAACATAAAGACCGCCAGGCCCGCGCCAAAGCCAAGGTAGATAAAGCAGATGTTGAATGGCGTGTTGAAGCCGATGCGGTCCGCCAAATTGGACAGCGTGAACATGAGCATCTGGAAGGGCACGACCATCGAGAAGACGAACAGGTAATAGAAGAAGTTCGAAATCTTGCTGTTGACGCGCACTACGTACCAAGCGCACATGGAGCAGCACACCAAAATCAGAACGACCGACGTGACCGTGATGATGAGCGAGTACATAAACGCCGAGGCAAAGCCCTGCTCGTTAAGAGCGTGCACGTAGTTTGCGAGACCGTTGAACGTCTCGGGCGTGAGCAAATCGAATGCCGTGGTGGTGCTGATTGCAGTTCCCTTTTTAAAGGAATTGAGCGCAATCATGAACACGGGGTAGATCCACGCGAGCGACAGGATCGTAAAGAAAATCGAGAGCGCGCGGTTAATAGCCTTATCGCGTTTCATTACTGCTGCACCTCCTTGGACCTCGTGGCCTTAAGCTGGATCATGGAAATAGCAACGACCAGGATACAGAAGATGACTGCCTTGGCCTGGCCAATGCCCTGCCATGCGATGCCGGCACGCGAGTAGAACGTGTTGTAGATGTTCAGGGCGAGCATCTCGGTGGAGTGTGCGGGAGCGCCGCCGGTAAGGGCGAGGTTCTGGTCGAACAGCTTAAATCCGTTGGTGATGGACAGGAACAGGCAGATGGTAATCGTCGGCATCAGATTGGGGATCTTAACCTTCCAAAACGTCTGCCATGCCGTGGCGCCGTCGACCTTGGCGGCCTCGATGTAGTCGGACGGAATGGACTGCAGACCAGCGATGTAGATGATCATCATGTAGCCGACCTGCTGCCACAGGGTCAGGATGATAAGGCCCCAGAAGCCAGCAGCAGAGTTAAGGGCGATAAGGTCGGCGCCGATGTTGGAGAGCAGGCAGTTGATCAGAATCTGCCAAATGTAGCCCAGCACGATGCCGCCGATCAGGTTAGGCATAAAGAAGATCGTACGGAAGATGTTAGTGCCCTTGAGCGCCTTGCGGGTGAGCGCCTGCGCAATGGCGAGGGCAATCACGTTGATGAGCACCGTCGACAGGAAGGCAAACGCCACCGTAAAGAAGAACGACGTGGCAAACTGCGGATCGGACAGCGCGCGCACGTAGTTCTCGATACCGACAAAGTGCGTGTTGTTAATGGTAATAAACTGGCAGAACGAGAGATAGAAGCCCTGGATAAAGGGAATCACGAACCCGATCATAAACGCCAGGCACGTGGGCAGCATAAAGAGCGGCCACCAGCGCTTGAGTGCTTTGCCCATAGAAGGGTCCTTTCAATATGCAGGGGGCGGGCAAACCAACGTCTGCCCGCCCCCTGTCGCTAATCAGATAGCTTGGGCAGCAATTGCTTACTCGGAAGCAGCCTTCTCGGTCTTCCAGCCATCCACGAAGGCGTTCTTGACGCCGTCCCACTTGCTGTTGTCGGCAGCATAGGCGATCAGAGCCTGCTTGAGGTTCTTCTTCCACTCCTCAGAGGGGATGTAGACGAAGTCCCAAGCGACGGTCTTCTTACCGTCCTTGGCCATGGCAACGGCCTGCTGCGAGAAGACGTTGGTGGTTTCCTTAGCGCTCTTGAACGGGGCGGTCAGACCCATCTTGTCAGCGATGATGCTGGTGGCGGTGTCAGAGGTGACGCACCAATACATGAAGTCCTCGGTGGCCTTCTGGGCATCCTCGGAAGCCTGGGAGCTGACGCACCAGTAGTTCTCGCCGCCGGAGCACAGGCCCTGGTTCTCCTCGCCGTCAACGCCGATGTAGATGGGCATCATGCCAATCTGATCGTCGGTCATGCCGGCCTTGATGAGGTCGGAGTAGGCCCAAGAGCCGTTCTGGTAGAAGACGGCCTTGCCGGTTGCGAACTCGTTGGTGGCGTCGTCGCCGGTCTTGGAAGCAAGCTGCGAAGGATCGCAGGTGGAGTCGGTGATGTACAGGTCGAAGATCTGCTTGTAGTTGTCGAGGAACTCGCCCTTGATCTCGTCGTCGTCCTGGTTGTGCTCCTTCTCGAACTCGTAGTAGAGCGGGAGGTTGGCGAGGTGGGTGGTGTAGCGCCAGCTGGAGGAGTCGTCCATGCCGGCAGAAGTGAAGGCACCCTCAACACCAAGCTCGTCCTTGCGGGCCTGGATGTCGTCGGCACAAGCCTTCAGCTTATCGAAGGAGTTGATGTCCTCGGCCTTGTAGCCAGCCTTCTCGAGCAGCTGCTTGTTGTAGATGATGCCGTAGCTCTCCTGGACCCAGTCGATACCCAGATCCTTGCCATCGGACTGCAGAGCCAGGGAGTCGTCAATGAGCTCACCGCGGAGCTTGGTATCGGACAGGTCGGCGCAGTAATCCTTCCAGTTCTTAAGACCGGTGGGGCCGTTGACCTGGAACAGGGTCGGAGCGGAGCTCTTGGACATCTCGGACTTGAGCTTCTCCTCGTAGGTGTTGGAGGCGGCGGTCACGATCTTGACCTCGACGCCCTTCTCCTCCTTGTACGCCTTGGCGATCTCCTTCCACTCCTTGTCGACCTCGGGCTTGAATTGGAGGAAGTAGACCTCGGCGGCGTCACCAGAAGCAGAGGAGCCGGAGCCGGCGGAGCCACCGCAGCCCACAAGACCCAGACCCAGAACCGCAGCCGCGGAACCAGCGAAGCCCAGGAACTGCCTTCTGCTCATTTCGTTCTTCATTACAATCCACCCTTTCACACCGTGGCGGCACCCTTTGCCGCCGCCTTCGGAGATTGGCTCGGGGACTTTGCCCCTTTTGCTGATTTGTACAATACGCTATTTGGATAGTTGTTTGAACAAGTATTACTAGAGCGGTAGAAAAACTTCGGTAAACGGTAATTTCAACTTGATACTTGACAAGTTTTGTATAAACAATTATTTGTTATCGAATGCAGAGAAAGCGCCCGGTCAAGCCGATATATCGTCGGCTTGACCGGGCGCTTTCTCTTTGAGGGCATGAGTCTCGTCAGGCTGCGAGCTAGCCGGCTATCGCTTGGAATTGACGCGGTAATGGAAGATCTCGGGGTGCGTACGGGTGTGCGTCACCTCAAACAAGATGCCATCCGAGGTGTACGACTGGCTCTCCATGACGGCAACGCAGTTGTATTTGCCAAGGTCAAGATAGCTGCAGTCCTCATCGTTGGCGAGCTCGACACTCACCGTACGACGGCTCGCCATCACCTTGACGCCGCACTTGTGCTCCAGATAGCCGTAGATAGAATCCGACGCGACCTCGGGGGTCAGGCCTTTGGCGATCGACTTCAGAAAATAGCCGTGGTCCACCTGGCGAGCGCTACCGTTAAGGCTACGGACGCGCACCACACGAATCAACTCCTCGCCCACCTTAAAGCCCAGGCGACGAGAGAGCTGCTCGGTGCAGACCAGATGTTCAAAGGACTTAACGTCCGTCGATGCAACGGCATTGTTGCGCTTTGCAAATTCGCCAAACGACTCGACTTCCTCGAGCGCGCCCAGCATATCGGTTTCGCCCTTGAGCCAAATAACGCGTACGCCCTTGCCGTGTATGGGCTGCACAAACATCTCGTCGGCCAGCATGCTCAAGGCGCGGCGGACGGTATTGCGCGTACAGTCGAACTCTGCGGTCAGCTCGGCTTCGGTTGGCAGCATCTCCTGAAACGCATAGGTCCCGTTAATGATGCGCGAACGGATCTCGCGGTAGATTCCTTCGTAAATCGCTTTTGGCATGGCTTCACCTCTAATGAATATGTATGGCTAGGCACGATAGCATTTCTTGGGGTTGTTTAAACCGTCTATCGGCAAAGCACGGATTATTTACCGTCGACGGTTCCCCCGACACCCAAATCGGACCGAATCAAAACCGTCAATGCGGCAAGCAGCCAGTCCTCTACAATGAGTTCATTGTTTAAACGTTCTTGCTCGCACAGCATGTTGCATCCGGAAGGCATATTATGCTGCAGAAAATCCAACGTTTTGGCGGAGCCATGTTCGCGCCCGCCATGCTCTTTTCCATATCGGGCCTTATGGTCGGCATCTCATCCCTCGCCACGACCGTAGACATTGTCGGCGATATGGCCACATATGGAACCCCCTGGTACATTTTCTGGAGTATCGTCCAGCGTGGATCGTGGACAGTCTTTAAACGTCTTCCGCTCCTGTTTGCCATCGCGCTGCCCATCGGCCTTGCCCAAAAGCAGCCGGCGCGTTGCTGCCTCGAGGCACTCGTCGCCTATTTTGCCTACTGCTTCTTTTTAAGCGAGATCATTAAGCTGAGCGGAGACAACCTTGGACTTAAGTACCCATCATCTTTAACCCCCGCTAGCGGCATCACCGTCATCGACGGCATCAAGACGCTCGACACCGGCATTATCGGCCCGCTTGTGGTGTCGGCAACCGTCGTCGCCATTCATGACCACTTCTACGATGCCAAGGTTCCCGATTGGCTCGGCACCTTCTCGGGATCCTCGCTGGTCTACCTCATCAGCTTCTTTGCCGTGCTCGCCCTTGCTATCGTCTCGGCCGCCATCGTGCCTTCCGTATACGCAGTGACTGAGACGCTGCGCCACGCGCTTGCGGGCGTCGGCCCCTTCGGCGTAGGCATCTTTGTCTTTTTAGAACGAGCACTCGAGCCCATGGGGCTGCACCACCTGCTCTACATGCCGATCTACTACGACAACCTGGTCATTAACGACGGCATCTACGCCACGTGGACCAATTTGCTCCCCATCCTCTCCCACAGCACGCGCCCCCTCAATGAGCTTGCGCCGTGGGCCGGTTTCACCGCCACCGGCTGGGTCAAGCTCTTTGGCCTTCCTGCCATCGCGGCTGCGTTCTACTCCACCGCAAAGCCCGAGCGCCGCGCCGGTCTCAAGGTCATCCTGGTTCCCGCCATTGTTGCCTCAGTGGTCTGCGGCGTCACCGAACCGCTCGAGTTTCTCTTTATGTTCACCCACCCCGGGCTCTTTTTGCTCTACGCCGTCCTCTCGTCTTGCCTCGCCATGGCTATGAACTTCTTTGGCGTCGTCGGCATCTTCTCGGGTGGCTTTATGGAAATGGCCGCTTTCAACTTTATCCCGCTCATGCGAACGCATGCCGGCTCCTATCTTTTGGCGCTCGAAATCGGACTCATCTTTAGCGTCATCTTCTTTCTGAGTTTTCGAGGTCTTATTCTGACCTTTGACCTTAAAACCCCAGGACGCGAGGACCACATCGCCAGCAACACGGCGCTCTCGCGCTTGACGGGAGACGACGTTGACGAAGAGTGCTCATCCGAAAACAGCGCTTCCGGCGGCCAGGCATCACAAGACCATCTGCTCGCCGAGCAGGTTGTGATGCTTCTGGGCGGCGTCTCCAACATTGTGGGCGCAACCAACTGCGCTACGCGGCTGCGCGTCGAAGTCGTGGACCCTTCCATCGTTGCAGATAACGCGTCGTTTGTCGCGGTGGGCGCCAAGGGCCTCATCATTACGGGCAAGACCGCCCAGGTGATCATCGGCATCTCCGTTCCCCGCGTCAAAGAGCATTTTGACCAGATCATGGGCCTCGAGCCGGGATTTGTGCCCACCACCTCGGCCTCCCCTGCCGCCAGCCCAACCCACAAGCACGGCGATATCTGCTTCTTCGACGTTGACGGCACGCTCGCGTGGCAAGACCCCAGGCTCGCCCAAGACCTTCCCGAAGACGAGCGGGACCTCTCCCCCTATCCCAACGAGGCGGTTTCGCAGGCAATCCGCGAGTTTGTCGCCAACGGCAACATGGCCTTTATCTGCACGGGACGCACCCTGAGCTGCATCCATCCTAAGCTGCTCGAGCTGCCGTGGACGGGCGTCGTGTGTCTCGCGGGCGGTTACGCCGAACTCGAGGGGCGCATTGTGCGAAATGCAGCCATAAACCCTGGTCTGCTACAGCGCCTTGCCCCCTATCTCGAGCAATCGGGTGAGGTCATTCGCTTTGAGGGCATCGATCGCGTGGTGCGCATGAGTGCAGATGCCCCCGAGACGTACGGATACGCACGCACCGTGGGCGACGCCGTCACGCAACTTGAGCACTACAACGCCTATAAAATTCTTATGTCCACACCACTTGCCAACCGCATCGCCCAAGATGAAGAGCTTGGACCTCTGCTCTGTCTCAACGAGCTCGAGCTCGAGGTCACAGAAATCTCGCCGCGTGAGTGCACCAAACGAGCCGGAATCAGTGCCGTGCTTGACGCCCTGGGGCCAGATCACGGCACCGTGTACGGCATTGGCGACGCGAGCAACGACATCGCCCTCATGGAGGCAGTCGATGTTGGCATCGCCATGGGCAACGCACCAGACTTCCTTAAGGAGAAGGCGGACTACGTAACCGATTCTATCGATCACGACGGCGTCGTCACCGCGCTCGAACACTTTGGGCTTATCTAGCCGAGCCCCTTGCCGCGTTTGCAACCGCAAGACTCAATCTTCTTCAACCGCCGCGCTCGACGCCCTAATGTGGCAATATGTTGTCTGCATAATGCAACGATGCAACCTAAGAAAGAATGCGAGAACCCGTGTCCAGTCCGTTTACCAGCTTTTTAGCCCAGCACTTTGACCAGATTAACGACTATCTGGCCACGTTCTTTGACGGACAGGCGACCTCTGCCGATATCGAGCGCTACCTGTACGCGCCGCTCTCGGCTTTTACGGCCAACGCCGGCAAGCGCCACCGTCCGCTTATCTGCATGCTCGCCGCAACCGCAGTGGGCGGTAGCTTTGAGAGCGCCCGCAGCGCCGCGGCAGCTATCGAGCATTTCCAGTCGGGCGCGCTCATCCACGACGACATTGCCGACAACGGCCAGCTGCGTCGCGGCAAGCCTTGCATGCACCTCACCGAGGGCACGGGGCTTGCCATCAACTGCGGCGACCTGGCGCTCACCATGGTCACCAAGACGGTTCTCGACGACCCCACGCTGGAGTCCAACGTAAAACTCCGCGTGCTCCACGAGCTCACCGAGATGATCGTTCGTACCATCGAGGGCCAGGCGCTCGACCTGGGTTGGGTACGCGACGGGCGCTTCGACATCTCGGTCGACGATTACCTGGACATGGCGACGCACAAGACCGCGTACTACAGCGGAGCCACGCCGCTTGCCACCGGAGCCATCATCGGCGGCGGCAGCGAGGAGCAAATTGAGGCGCTGCGCGCCTTTGGCCTGCACACCGGCCTTGCCTTCCAGATCCAAGATGATCTACTCAACTTAATCGGTACCAAGGAGGCCGCCAACAAGGACTTCCGCACCGACATCACCGAGGGTAAGCGCACCCTGGTTGCCGTGCACGCCCTGTCTGATGAGCGCTATCACGACGAGATTGAAGCGATCCTCTCCTCGGGCACCGAGGACCCCGCGCAGCTCGCGCGCGCCGTGGAAATCTTCCAGGAGACTGGCTCTATCGATTACGCCCACGCCTACGCACTGGACCTGACCGCCAAAGCTAAGGCCGCCATCGAGGACGTTTCGCTCGACCCGCATGCACGCGAGCTGTTCCTCTCCATGGCAGATTTCTTTGTGGAGCGCCTTAACTAGCGGGGGTTATAAAACCTGTCAGCAGCGTATTTGGGTACAACTTGCTACACTGTTGAGTGCATGTTTATGCATTGTCTTGCGCTGTCTATCCGACACGCGCTCAAAATAGTACGAATGGTACGCCGAAAGGGGTTCGTTCATGGAACCTATTACAACGGGCATGCAGGGAGCAGCCGTCGAGGACGTCCAGTCCCGCCTTCTGCAGCTCGGCTATACAATCGATGACACCGAGGTTGCCGACAAGCGTTTTGGCACCACCACTGAACAGGCTGTTGGCACCTTTAGGCTCGATAGCGGCCTTGCCGCTGGCTGTGCCGTCGATATCCCCTGCTGGAGCGCCCTGGTCGACGCCTCGTATAAGCTGGGCGATCGCACCCTCTACCTGCGTATGCCCAATTTCCATGGCGCCGACGTGCAGGCCCTGCAGAAGGCGCTCAACGTTTTGGGTTTTGCCTGCGGCGAGGACGATGGCTACTTTGGCCCTCACACCGAGGCGGCCCTTCAGCAGTTCCAGGAAAACGTCGGTCTGTTTGCCGACGGTATGGCTTTCCAGGATACCTACGCCTATATCAACCGCCTGCACCACGTGTGGGAGGGTAAGCCTTCGGTGACCGAGGCCGAATCGCGCATCGGCTTTGCCCGCGCGGCCAACGTACTCGAGCGTTTCCAGATTGCCGTCATTGGTGAGGACCCTATCGCGCGCAGCGTAGCATCGCGCATGTGGAACATCGCCACGGCGACGACCGACAACAGCGGCATGATGCTTTGCGACTCCGAAGTTCCGACCGACGTGGATCTGGTGCTCGAGATCGCAAGCGACGAGCTGCCCGCCGACGCCTCACCGCGCGCCACGATTGCCCTCGCCGAGTGCCACAACCTAGCCCAGCGCATCCGCACCGCCAATGTCGCCGCACAGCAAAAGCCGGCACGCATCCGCATTGAGCTCACCGGCATGACGCGCTACAACGGCACCTTCACTGCCAGCGACGCCCAGACGCTCGCGGTACGCCTGCTCGATGGCGTTTGCGATGCCCTCGCAGATTAGGTAAACTAGACGAGTTGCTTTTGGCAACACCCATACTGGGACGTAGTTCAACGGTAGAACTCCGGTTTTTGGTGCCGGCTGTTGGGGGTTCGAATCCCTCCGTCCCAGCCAAAGTAACTGAGCGCCCCGGGCTTTCATCAGCCCGGGGCGCTTTCTTGTGGGCAAGCGAAGGGATTCGAACCCGCCAGGGTGCGGAGCTGAGGAAACGCGAAGCGTTTTCCAGCGCAGCACACAAGGAGCGAAGCGACGCAGCGGCACGCGGCCGCCGAAAAGGCGGACGCGGAATCCCTCCGTCCCATATCAGCCGAGAGCGCCTCGCGTTAAGAAAATCGAGCCAACGCCGCCAAGCGGAGGGATTCGAACCCGCAAGGGTGCGGAGCTGAGGAAACGCGAAGGCGCCCCAAGCCCAAAAGGACCAAGAGCGCCTTACATCTAGAAAATATCAGCCCAGTTCCGAAAAGCGAGCCGCTTGCGACAACCAAGTGCCGTGTGGCCCCGGCGGGCCGGGCATTAAGTTTGTCGCGAGTTCCGCACGCAAAGAAGGCCACTTAATGTGGCCTTCGTCTTGCGCAGGACTGTAGAGCAGCAAACTTAATGCCCGGCCCGCCGGGGCCACGCGTCCCTAATTATTCAGCATGCGGTCGAAGCTTCCCGAGTCGCCATCCCGATAGTCGGCGGTCATCAGAATCTCCTGCGGAATTCGTCCGCCCTCACGCAGCACGTTGCGGAACTGCACGCGCGTAACCATGGGCAAATCCTTAATCGTCGCCGCCAGGTTCTGCGGCACGCCCTGGTTGGCAGCCGCGGGCTCGCACGCGCCGCCCGCCCTCACGCGGCGCTTATGCTCGGCAAGCATGGCGCGATACATTCCGGCATGCAGGCGAATCTCAACGACGTTGGCGTTGCGAGCCTGCTCGACGATGCGCGCACCCTCGCGATCGATGTCGCCCACGTAGTAGATATAGGTAAAGCGATAGCCGATCTCGGCCAGGTAATCATCCAGTGCGTGCGAGACGCTCGCCTTGCAGCCGCCGCCAAAGATTACGCCGCCCACCTTGGTACCAAAGAGCTTGGCATGTTTACGTCCGCGCAGGAGCTTGACGATCTCGTCATAGGTATCCAGGTTCTCGACCATAATGAACGGCTTGTCGGCGCCCAGCGCAAAGAAGCCCGTAAAGTGCACCGGACGGTTGGGGGCGACCTTGATCGCCTGCATGCTGATGCCCTTTTCGGTCATGCGCCTGATCAGGCGCTCACCATGCTTGCCGTCAAAAGCTTTTTCGTCATTGAAGATCTGGTAGGCACGCTGGCGGCGTGAGGCAACCGGAGTATCGGCACCGCGGTTTTGCTCGATCCAAGCCTGGATAATCGCGATTTCCTCGGCAATCTTGCGATTGGACATCTCGTTGTGCTGGGCGCGCTGTGGAGCTTTCTTGCCGTCCTTGCCCTCGACCTTAACGATCTGGGTCTGCTGTTCCTTAATTTTGGAGAGCGCCGTGGGCGTGGGGACGACCTTGAGCAGCTGCCTGCCCAGAACGCGGGCCAGGGCAAACGCCGAAACCTCGCCATGGGTAGTCGACTCAGTCTGCTGGGCAGCCGTATCTGCTGCAGCAGAATCGGGCTTCTTCTGAGACTTGCGCTTAGAATCGCCTTGGACACTGCGCTCACGTTTCGAAGTAGACGTCTGCTTCTGCGAACGTTCGGGCTTGCCATCCTTCGCCGGCTGACGCTTGGGCTGCTCCATTGGAGCATCTACCTTCGCATCTTCGTCGCGCGGCGCTACATTCTCGGCGGCATCCTGAGCGTTAGAGCCGCGACCGCCACGATGACGGCGGCGGCGAGGCTTGCTCGAAGTACCCTCCCCCGTCTGTTCAACCGCAGGTTGCTGGCCCTGAGTCTCCGTATCGGACGCAGTCTGCTCATCAACAGGCTTCTGTTCACGGACTCCCGACTCGGCTGGCTTCACGGCCTTCTCGGCCCGCGCCTCCGGAACCTGATTGACCTTCTCCTGACGCTTTACAGGGTACGCGCGACCTGCGAAGCCGCGACCGGGACGACACGAGTCTGAGGCCTTCTTGGCCGGCTTCTCGGAATCGTCCGCAACCTCGGCAGCCTCTTCGGCATCGCGCACAACGTCCTGCTGCGCAGCCTTAAAGTGAGCACCGCGGCGACGCTTGGGCTCTTGGGCCTCCACGGGCTTTTGCTCCTTCGCGGGCTTCTGCGACTCGGCAGCAACCTCAGTCTCAACAGCCTCGGTATCAAGCCCATCCTTTTGAGCAACGGCGCGACGGAAGCGCTCCTGCTGAGCGCGGCGTTGCGCATCGCGCTTGCCGCCCCCGCCAAAGCCGCCGCGACCCGCCTTGGCGGTAAAAGCGCGAACGACGTTTTCATCGAGCAGCTCATCGGTATCGATATGCTCGCGCGGGGCAACTTCTTCCGCAGCAGGCACCTCAACGGAATCCTCGACAGGCTGCTCCTGGGCATCATGAATCTCGGCATTGATGGTATAGAACGCCGGGCGACCATTAATGCCGCTGCCCTCGATCTTGGTCACAATCTTTGCCGCGATAAGCTCGTCGCGCATCGCCTTGGTATCGCACTCCTTATCCACGGAGCGGAAGATTTGCGCCAGCGCGCTCGACTTGATCTTGAGCGTCTTGCGGCAGAGCAGGTCGTAGGCAACCAGCTTTGCCCGCTCGGCAGAAAGCGACGTTTGTCCGCTCAGACGCTCAGCCAGAGCATCGACATTTTGTTGGTTATCGGAATATACCGTCTTGGCCACGGGGCCCCTTTCATATGCACACATATACGTCTATATGGTACAACGCGTGAGCCTATACACGCAAAACATCTGCGAGGACGCCCTTGCATCACCCGTTCTCGCAAGAAAAAAAGACCGAGTCCGCATCGTTGCGGACCCGGTCTTTCCGAGTCATAGAGATGGAGGATTCAATCCGTCCGATCGGCTAAGCCTTGGCGGCCTCGGCGTCGGCAGGAGCCTCGGCGGCAGCGGCGCGACCATACTCAGCCTTGCCCATCTCGGACCACTCGGGCTCCTCGTCGGGCATGGAACCGGCCTCCTTGCCGAAGAACTCCTTGAGGCAGTTGACGGCAACGATGAGGCCCAGGACCATCAGCAGGACGGCAAAGACGAGCTGCAGGCCCTTGGTAGCGGCGACGGAGACGGCAGCCGTGGTGGCGGTAGCCGGGATAGTACCGAAGAAGCCAAACTGCTGGACAGCGGTCATGCAGCCCATGGCGCTCTGGACCAGCGAGGTGAAGGTGCAGCAGAGCAGGAAGACGACGGGCACGTAGAGCATCCAACCCTTGCGGCCGGTGCACTTGCAGAACACGGCGAGGGTGATCATGGTCATACCGCCGAGCAGCTGGTTGGAAGCACCAAAGAGCGGCCAGATGTTGGTATAACCGCCAAAGGCGAGGGCGAGACCGGGAAGCAGGGTGACGACCGTGGCGAACCAGGGGTTGCCGAGGACCTTCATGTAGCCGGCCTTGGAGTCGACGGCCAGAGCGTCGTTGGTCTGGGCAAAGAACTCAGAGAACGAGGTGCGGGCGATGCGGGCGACGGCGTCGAGCGAGGTCAGGGCCAGTGCGGAGACGTTCATGGTCATGAAGACGGTAGCAAGCGTGCCGTCAACACCGAAGGCCTGCATACCGCGGGAGATGCCAGCGGCAAAGATCTGGAACGGGGTGGAAGCGACACCGGCGTTGAGGGCGCCGGTACCGGCGGTGTTCATATCGGAGAACATGATGCCGGCAACGATGATGGCAAGGATGCCAACGAAGGACTCGACGACCATAGCGCCGTAACCGACCTTGACGGCGTCCTGCTCCTTCTCGACCTGCTTAGAGGAAGTACCGGAAGAAACGAGGCTGTGGAAACCGGAGAGAGCGCCGCAAGCAACGGAAACGAACAGGACCGGGAACATCATGCCGGAGGCACCAGAGAAGCCAGTGAAGACCGGAGCGGTCATCGTAGCCTGGCCGTGAACACCCAGGACGACGATGCCGAGGACAGCGCAGGCGATCATGACGATCATCATGATGGAAGTGAGGTAGTCACGCGGGGTCTTGAGCATCTGGATGGGCATAGCGCCAGCGAAGACCAGGTAGACCATGACGACGGCGAACCACTGGAACTTATCCAGGTAGACCGGGAACTGCATACCGACGGCGAACATGAGAACCATGAGGACCACGCCGGTGACGAACTCGGCAGCGCCGGTGAGGTTGAACTTCTTCTGGGCCCAACCAAAGGCGATAGCGACGAAAGTGAACAGGATGGAGATGGTACCAGCGCAGCCGGCGGCATAGGACTTGGTGAAGTCGACGGCACCGGTAGCAGCGCCAGAAGCGTCAACGGCCGGGGTAAACATGAACGTCTTGCAGACCATGTCGGTGAAGGCGGCGATGACGATGATGCAGAACAGCCAGCAGAACAGCAGGAACAGGCGACGGCCGGTCTTGCCGATGTACTTCTCGATGAGCTGAGCGAGCGACTTGCCGTTGTTCTTCATCGAGGCGTACAGGGCACCAAAGTCGTGGACGGCGCCAAAGAAGATGCCGCCGACGAGGACCCAGAGCACGACGGGCAGCCAGCCAAAGGCCATGGCGACGATCGTACCCGTGACAGGACCGGCACCGCAGATCGAGCTGAACTGGTGCGAGAACGCGGTGAAGGCGGAGACAGGCGAGAAGCTCTTGCCGTCCTTCATGCGCTTGGCCGGCGTGAGGGCCTCTTTGTCAACGCCCCACTTGTTGGCCAGCCATCGGCCATAGCCCAGATAGCCGCAGGCGAGCACCGCCGCGGCCACAACCATGAGCAAAACTCCGTTCATTACATTTCCTCCTCTAAAAAGAACTACTCAGACATAAAAAATGAGGGCCGTCGGTTGCGCTCGACGGCCCTCATCTTCATCAGCCGCCCGTTATCGTACGGGCTAGCTGTATGTGCTAACCCGCATCAGATAATTACTACGCTGATAATGTCTAGCTGATGCGTGAACATGTCTGAGAAATCCTCTTCAATCATGATGTGAACGATCCGTGCGTGTTCACATCCCCCAGTGGTTGAAAAGGAGTATGAAACTTTAGTTACCTAAAGTCAACGCAAATATGTAATGAATTTTCAACTTTTTTGAATTTCTCGGTATAAAACGCCACTGACCTCGGACTTTACCCAACGACAGTTTTTGCTTGAGAGATGCCCCCGAGAGCGGCGGGAGCCGGGCGGCGCATATGAACTTTCCTGCTCTACAGTCCTGCGCAAGACGGAAAGCACATTAAGTGCTTTCCTTTGCGTGCGGAACTCGCGATAAAGTTCATATGCGCCGCCCGGCTCCCGCCGCTCTCGGGGCCCCCATCCCAAATGCGGAGCAAAGCTCCGCATGCCATCTTTTCTTTCTGCTAAAGAACGCCGGAAATTCGACGCTGGTTTGTTAACCTTGCCGGACGTTGTCGACGCCAAACCAGCTCAGAAGCTATATCGATACAGAAAGGTCCCCGACCGGAGGGGCCGGATATAAGGTTTATCGCGAGTTCCGCACGCAAAGAAGGCCACTTAATGTGGCCTTCGTCTTGCGCAGGACTGTAGAGCAGGAAACCTTATATCCGGCCCCTCCGGCCGGGGACCGCGCCTTTGCGACTACAGCGTCATGTTCGGATCGGCGTCGACGTCGAACGGCGAGATTTCTCCTCGATCGAATTTACGGCGGGCGACCTCCGCGATCATGGCGGCGTTGTCGGTGCATGCCGAGAGAGGCGGCACCGTCACGCGGATGCCCTGGCGCCCGAGCTTCTTGATCATCATCTCGCGCAGATGCGGATTAGCCGAGACGCCGCCGCCGATGCAGTATTCCTTGCATCCGGTGGCATGCAGCGCGTTCTTGGCCTTCTTGTACTGTACGTCAAAGACCGCGGCCTCAAACGAAGCCGCCAGGTCGGGCAGATGAATCGTACGCCCGGCTTTGGTCTCCTGCTCAATGTAAAGCGTCACGGCCGTCTTAAGGCCCGAAAGCGAGAACCGATAGTCTCCCCTACTATTGAGCGCACGGGGGAAGTCAATCGCGCGGGGATTGCCCGTCTCGGCCAGTTTGGAAATGATGGGGCCACCGGGATAGCCCAGACCCAGCGCCTTGGCCACCTTGTCGAAGGCCTCGCCCACAGCGTCGTCGAGCGTCTCGCCGAGCACCTCGTAGTCGCCCCATGCCTTGACGTGAACAAGCATGGTATGACCGCCCGAGACGAGCGTGAAGATAAACGGCGGCTTGAGATCGGGCTGCGCCAGCAGGTTGGCAAACAGGTGGCCCTCCAGATGGTTAACGCACACGAGAGGTTTACCGGCGGCATAGGCAAAGCCCTTGGCGAAGGCGACGCCCACCACCAGAGCACCCACCAGGCCCGGACCCTGTGTCACGCCAACAGCGGCGAGTTCGCTCGGCGCGATGGCCCCGCCCTCAAGACCAAGCGATGCTGCGGCATCCTCGAGCGCCGCGTCCACGACGCTCACGATAACCTCAACGTGCTTGCGCGAAGCGATCTCGGGCACTACGCCGCCAAAACGGGCATGAAAATCAATCTGCGTCGAAACCTGATTGGCCAGCATATTACCGTCCGCATCGATAATCGCCACAGCCGTCTCATCGCACGAACTCTCGATGGCAAGCACCAGGCGACGGCGCTCAATTTCGGCGCGCTCCTCAACGGTGCGCTCGGGTGCAGGTAGCGGCCATACGCGCTGCTCAGCCGCCGTCGGCTCGGGCGAAGCGTTGTCAACCGGGAGCACCAAGGGCAGCGGCGCCGTCATGACGATGGCGTCTTTGCCAACACCGTAGTAACCACGGCGGCGGCCCGCCTCGGTAAAGCCCAGGGAAGCATAGAGCGCAATAGCGCCCTCGTTGCCATCCTCAACCTCGAGCGAGGCGGTCGTGCAGCCGAGCATCTGGGCATCGTAGCTCACGTGCGACAGCAGCTTGCGAGCAATACCCTCGCGGCGATGCTTCGGGTCGACGGCAACATCCAGAATCTGCACGTCACCGTCTACGACCATGCCACCGGCAAGCCCCAGCAGCTGACCGTCGTCGTGCGCCACCCACCAGCTGCGCGGCGCCGCAACATCCTCGCCCAGCTCGGACAGGAACATGCCCGGCGTCCACGCCTCGTGCCCGGCGTCTTCAAAGCAGGCGGCCTCCAGCGCACTCGCGCCCTCGGCGTCCGCCGCACCCATGGGGCGAAATTGCAGATGGCGACCGGCGAGCTCATCGGCGACGCCCGTAATTTCGCTCTGCGCGCTCTCGGCTAGACCGAGGCGTTTGCGCTCGTTTTCCTCGGCATCAGAAAGGCGCGTATAGATCGGTAGGACGCGGGCCGGATCGCCGTCACCCGCGGCATGCGCAAGGAGGAGGCCCTCGCCCGAAGGCCACCACAAGCCGCGCTCTACGCAGCGAGCGGCCTCATCCTCGCCCAGCAGCTTGCCATAGCGCACGAGACCGTCGCCAGTCAGCTGAACCTGGTCCCAGTCCGCGGCTTGGCGCCACTCATCAAGCGCCACGGCAGCCTTGACCACGTGCTCGCGCTCAAACTGACGCTCGAGGCCCTCATCGCTCAGCACATACAAAGCCGGATACACCTCGCCGCGCATGGCATCGGCCAGAATGCCGAGCTTGCCACGCACGCCGGCCTTCCACGCGGTCCATGCGCAGGCATCGAGCGTCGACACGCCCAACAGCGGCACGTTGGCACCGCACGCCAAGCCCTTGGCGGTGGAAATGCCGATACGCACGCCGGTAAACGAACCCGGACCGCGGCCGACAACGTAACTGCCCACGTCGGCACGGTCCATGCCAGCCTGAGCAAGCACGCTATCGACGGTATTCACGAGCTCCACATTGGCATGGCGACGGCACATATGGTCACCGCTCACCAGCTTCGCCTCGCCCGTCCGTCCATCAATCCAGCTTGCCGCGCAGGCAAGCATATCAGTCGAAGTATCGAGCGCCACCACCAGCGCGTAATCGTTATGCAAGCTCATCTTGTACAGCCTTATCAATCAAATCGGAAAGCTCCGCTGCGCGCTCGCCGTGCGCCTCGAGCGTTATCATTCGCACGTCGCTATCGTTCTCATCACGCTTAAGCGTTACCGAAAGATACTCGTCTGTCAGTTCGTCCTGGAACTGTTCGCCCCACTCCAACAGACAGGCACCCTCATAGCCCAGTACATCGAAAATGCCCGTATCCTCGAGCTCGTAAGCATGCTCCAGACGGTACAGGTCAAAGTGGAACAGCGGAATACGCCCCTGGTCATGAACAGCCATGAGTGCGAATGTGGGGCTCGTGACCATATGGCCGTCGCCCAGACCACGCGAAACGCCCTTGGTAAAGTGGGTTTTGCCCACCCCGAGGCCGCCGGTCAAGATCAGCACATCACCATCTTCCAGGCACGGCGCAACCAACTCGCCAAAATACTCCGTATCTGCAGAGCAAGCCGTTTTATAAATACCTACCCCCAGGCGCTCCAGGGACATATATGCTCCTTATTATTCCGAGGCACCCTCTGGCGCGGGATGCCGCTCCAGATAGTCGCCCAGCATCTTAAAGTCTTCCTCCAGCAGCTCCTGCCACGCCGGATTACGCAGCGCCGCCGCCGGATGGAACGTGGGCATCACCACAAAATGCCCCATCTGATGGAACCTGCCGCGCAGCTTGGTGATGCCAATCTCGGTCTTAAGCACAAAGTGCGTCGCGGGGTTACCGAGCGTCACGATGATATCGGGCCAAATGCTTCGAATCTGCTCACGCAAAAACGGTGAACAGGCCAGCACTTCCTCGGGCCGAGGATTGCGATTTCCCGGTGGGCGACACTTAAGCACGTTGGCAATGTAGACGTCTTCGCGCTTGAGGCCAGCCAGCGACAGGATGCCGTTGAGATCCTCGCCCGCCGCCCCCACAAACGGTTCGCCTTGCAGATCCTCGTTACGCCCCGGCGCCTCGCCGATAAACATTACGCGGGCGTGGGGGTTTCCCACGCCAAACACGATGTTATGGCGCGACTGATAGAGCTGGCAGAGATGACAGTCGCCTAAAACAGCCTCAATCTCCTCGAGCGCAACCTCGCGCGGCGCCTGGTGACTATGTCCGGGGATGTGCATGACACCCATAGTGGCTCCTACACGTAGACCTTGTCGAGACGCATGCCAAAGCCGCAAGCAACCTCGTAGTTAATCGTGCCGCGCAGGCGAGCCATCTCGTCCATGGTAATCTCGGCATCACCATCGCGGCCGACGATGATCATCTCGTCGCCATGCTCGGCCTCGGGAATCTCATACGCCGGATTGGACTGGATGGCGACCATAAACTGGTCCATGCAGATGTTACCCACCTGACGAATGCGTTCACCGCGATACAGCACGTCCATACGATTGGAGAGCGTACGCGAAAGACCATCGGCATAACCGATCGGCAGCGTGCAAATCTGAACGCGTGTGCGCGGTACGCGGTAGGTAAAACCGTAGCCCACGCCCTCACCCATCGCAGGATGCGCCACACGCGTCACGCGCGCATGGACGCTCATAACAGGATCGAGCTTCATCACGCGGCCGCTCAGCTCGCATGGCTGCATGCCGTACAAGCCAACGCCGGCGCGAATCATATCAAAACGCATCGAGGGATCGAGCATCGAGGACGGCGTGTTGGCACAGTGCACGATGCCGCACTCAAAACCCGCGTCCTTAATGGCTTGAACGGCTTCGGTAAAGCGTTGGCACTGCAGTTTGTAGTCCCAACCCGAAGGTTCATCGGCCGTGGCGAAGTGCGTAAATACGCCATCACACTGGATACCGCGATGGAAGCTAATGCCACGAACAAAGTCGAGCACCTGCGTGTAGTGAACACCGATGCGGTTCATACCCGTCTCGATGGCTAGATGGTACTTGCCAACCTTGCCTGCCGCGACAGCGCACTCGCCATAGGCAAGGGCGAAATCGGACGTATAGACCGAAGGCATAATGTCAAACTCAAGCAGTGTGGGGATAGCCTCGATAGGCGGCTCGCTTAGGATCAGGATGGGTTTTGTGATCCCGCCCTGTCGAAGCTCAACGCCTTCACTAACCGTCGCCACGGCAAACATGTCGGCACCGGCCGAATACATGATTTTGGCGCACTCGACGGCACCATGGCCATAGGCATCGGCCTTGACCACGCAGCACAGTCGCTGACGTGAATCGAGCAGATTCTTGTAAGCCCTCGTGTTGCGGCGAAGCGCCCCTCGGTCAATCTCAACCCAGGACCAGCGCGTCAAATCGGCTTTATTCATGATTAGTCATCCGACCCTTCGTCCATGATTCCCAGATCATCGAGTGCATCCTTTGCCGCCAATTCCATGGCAGGACCGATCAAGTCGATCAGGTCGGTTGCAATAACACTCTTCTCACCATACTCCGTCGCCGCGGCAAAACCCGCGTAGCTGTGAAGCGCAACGGCATACGAATACAGCAGCTCCCAGCGATCCATCTCATCACGCATGGTAGCCAGTGTGCCAGCCAAAATGCCCGCAAGAACATCGCCCGAACCGGCAGTCGCCAACGACGCCGGACCCGAGAGCGGCAAAAGCACGCGCTCAACGCCACAGATAGCCGTCGTCGGCCCCTTGGCAATAACTACGAGATTGTCGGAGCCAGCAGCCCAGACAACCTTCTGCGCGGCCGCAATTGCAGTCCCCAGATCGTTAACCTCGTCACCGGCAACCAAGCGCGAAAGCTCACGATAGTGCGGCGTCATGACGAGCGGCTGCTCACGGCGGTACATCTCAGGGTTGCTATCGATACCGTCGATAGCAATCTTAGAAAGGCAGTTGAGCGCATCGGCATCGAGGATCAACGGCACATCAAGCTCTAACAAGCCCGAAACCACCTGCATGGCACCGGCAGACGTCGTCATGCCGGGACCGCACAGTACGCAGCTGTACTTCTTTGCAATCTCGCACACGGTCATACGAGCAGCGGCACCAAAAGAGCCGCGGGAATCGGACGGAATAGCAAAAACCGGAATCGAGGGAAGTGCCATACGAATAAGATTGGCGCACGCATCGGGCGTCGCGACAGCCACATAGCCGGCACCCGCGCGGGCAGCAGACTTGGCGGCCATGATGGCAGCGCCAGGATACTGCGCCGAGCCGGCAACAATAAGGACGGAACCGCGAGAATACTTATCGATATTCGTGGGCAGCGGAGCAAAGAAATCCACCAGGTCACCGGGCTCGACAATCTCGGCGGCATGATCGACATCATCGATGACCTCATCAAGGCGATCATAGAGGCTACCGCACACCAGATCACCGGCGTACTCGGGGCCATCAGCGCTGTAGAGGCCAATCTTGGGCGTGATCATCGTGACGGTACGCTCGGCACGGATGCAGTCGTCGTCGACAACACCGGTTTCGGCATTCAGACCCGAAGGAACATCGATGGACACCACATGGTCGGCGCAGTCGTTAACCGTCGGAATCCAGATGGAAAACGGCGCACGCAGGTCACCGTGGAAACCGGTACCAAAAATAGCGTCAACAACAACGTCGGCCTTATCGATCAAAACCTCAAGCTCATCTCGTGAGGGACCGACGCACACATGTACGTCACGACCGGCGGTACGGCGGGCAACATGGCGAGCCAGAGCGGCGGGAATCTCATCCGGCTCAACCGGAGACACGATATCCACGTCAACGCCCTTATGACTCAAGATATCAGCCGCGACCCAGCCGTCTCCACCGTTGTTGCCAAAACCGACCAGAACAAGGACGCGATCGGGATTGAGTTTTAGAATTTCAGTAGCAGCAAACTCACCCGCCAGTTCCATAAGTTCGGCCTTCGAAGTTCCTTCGCGTTCGATAATATCCTCGAGACGAACGACTTCCTCGGTACTCAAAACCGGTTTCATCTATGCTCCTAGCGTATCTCGCGAAGCATCGCCCAGGTGCTCCGTTAAAGCTGAATTTTGCAGTTGCTCAAGCTCATCTAAAACCGAGCGAGCCTCTTTATAAGTTTGTGCAACGCGTTCCTTGGTGCTCACCTTTTCTTCCTTAGGCTTAGGTCGAGCATCCTCGGTGATCGCAATGGCATTGGCTACGGCCAAATCACCCGTCAAGGTAATGGAAAGCGCAACTTCAACGACACCCAACTCTTGAGCAATCTCAAGCGCTCGACCCGAAAGCACCGCTTTAGGCTTTCCGAGGTTATCACGCGTTACCGAGACGTCTTTGCGGCCGACGCCCTGACTAAAACCCGTACCAAGAGCCTTGAGAACCGCTTCACGAGAAGCAAAACGGCTCGCATAGTGCGCCGCAGGACGCGATGAAGCGTCGCAATATGCGCACTCTTCTTCGGAAAACACACGCCGAGCAAACGACGGCGTCTTTTCAAGGATTGATTTCATGCGGGAAATCTCGACGATATCAACGCCGATACCAGCTTCAGCCATGTTCACCTCCATATTGCACAGACTAAGTTATTGTAGCCCGTTAACGGAAGATGCGACAAACGAGGGTCATAAAACACAGCGAGTTTGTTAGATCTGGCTTAACGCAAAAAAGGGGGAGGCCGCGAGGCCTCCCCCTTCTCAATTCAAGCGCACGGCTCGGTGCCGTCCACCGGTCAGCGGCGCCCTGGCCTCCCACGGGCTGACCCCGCAGTACTCTCGGCGCGATGGGGCTTAGCTTCCGGGTTCGGAACG
>NZ_JBBNNA010000014.1:0-56225 GCF_040098065.1 Collinsella sp. CLA-JM-H32B
CTGGAACATGGGAGACGGCGGTCGACGAAACTGGAGAGGAGGTATTACGAGCTCCTGTGCGAATTGAAGGGAGCGCTCCCGCAAACTGCCTATTGACAACTTATAGGAGCGTCGGTTTTGTTTTTCTCAAATTCGACATGCTCGGCGATAGCCGATCAAACGTAGTAAATGGGCATTGTTTTTGACAGGCAGCATCGCACGCGTCCCTCGCAAGGGCAAAATGATTCGTTTTCCTCCGTCCCCAAGGGATCAGTTGAACAGATTGCCGATGGGGTCGGGGGCGGAACTGGGGAGATAGCGGATTTCTAGTTCTATGCCGAGCTTTTGCAGCTCTCTGAGAACAGCGACGTCTGTGTCGTCTACGGCAACTGCGGGCGTTGCGGGACGCTTGCCCTCCCCTGTCTGCATATGCCCAATGCTGATCTTGGTGATCGGCACACCACCCTTAACCAGCGCGAGCGCATCGGCGGGTGAGGCCACCATAATCAGAATCAACTGGCGCGGCGTTGCGGTATGAATGATGTCGACGGTCCTTTGCACCGAGAAAAACCGTGTCCAAACGCCTTCTGGCACCGCCACCCTCATGGGTGCCCATTGGCGCGAATCTGCCGCGATCTCATCGTTGACGATTAAAACAAGGTTGGAACCCACGGCTTCGTTCCACAGCTCAACGTCTTGCCCGTAAATGAAACGGTCATCGATACGCGTGAGAAGGATCTTGAGTTGAGCCATGGCTGCCCCATTCTGTTTGAGACCCATACGAGCGGGACATCACGTTTCCAATATTAGTGCATTTAAAGTGAGAAAAGCCGTCAGAACACTTGCGCGGATGTGCGATGTCCCGTATCATAGACAGCCGTTGACGCCTCAGTTGCGTCACCACATGGCCGCCAGCGTAGCTCAGTTGGTAGAGCACCGCTCTCGTAAAGCGGGGGTCACCGGTTCGAGCCCGGTCGCTGGCTCCATTGCACAAGATAGCCGCCTTCGGGCGGCTTTTTTGTTGCCGATTTCTGGCGAACATCCGCCAATCCAAGCACAACGCCGCCGATAACTCCCCTACTCAACAACAAGCCCCGCTAACCGCAATCCCCAAAGGAACCGCGATCAGCGGGGCTTAAACGCGCTCCCCAAGGGGAATCACGCTAGCTCACGAGCAGCGCGCTACTCTTCCCAGTAAGCGTCTGCAAGCAGCTTAAAGCAGATCTTCTTGACCGGCTGTGCGCCATCGCCCGGGAACTCGAGCGTGGGCATGTGAGGCTCGCCGGCGACAAACAGCGCAAACTTGTCGTCAGCAAAATCGCCGGCGATCGAAGCGTCGGAATCGACCAGGTCGTAGTCGTCCTTCTCGTCAAACTCCTGGACCAGCGTCAGGCTGCCCGTGGCAACCTTAAAGGCCTCGCGACCCTCGACGTCAATCTGCAGGTCGTGATAGCGCTGATGCGTCTCATAGTGAGCCTCGGCCTCGGGACGCGTCGTGGGAGCCATGACGTTCGCAAAGACCTTGTCGCCCAGAATCTGATGGCTGCCGACCTCGAGCTGCGCCGGGTCGTTCTCCTCGAGCCAGTCGATCAGCACGTCGAGGCCCTTGAGCATTCCGCGGTACTCCTCGATATCGCCCAATGCACCGTAAATCATCTAAATCCCCTCTCGGATCGTTTCTTTGGCAGCTACTCGGTAAACGCATTACCGACGCTGTTGCCACCCACATACGTCTCGACCAGGGTAAGGTCGGGATTGAACACGACAAAATCGGCATCGCGGCCAGGCATAATGCTGCCACATTTATCCTCGACGTGAGCAGAACGCGCGGACACCTCGGTCGCCATGCGAATTGCGATATCGGCGCTCGCAAGACCCCAGTCGACGATGTTCTTGACGCCCTGCGCGAGCGTGAGCACCGAGCCGGCGATAGCAGAGCCATCGGCGAGCCAGCAAAGGTTGTCCTTCATAATGACATCCATGCCACCGCTGGTGTACTTGCCCTCGGGCATGCCGCCGCAACCCAGGCAGTCGGTGATCAGCACCGTGTGCTGCCAGCCCTTGGCCTGCAGCAGTGCCTTGATAGCAGCAGGGTTCACGTGCTTACCGTCGCAAATGATCTCGGCATAGGTGTTGGGCGTGGTCATAGCAGCCCCGACAACACCGGGCTCACGGTGATGCAGACCGCGCTGGCCGTTGTAGGTATGCGTAAAGCAGCTGGCGCCAGCATTGATCGCTGCAGCACACTCATCATAGGTGGCATCGGAGTGGCCAATACAGGTCACGACGCCCTTTGCGCTCAGAGCCGCGGCGTAAGCGGCAGCGCCATCGCGCTCGGCCGCCATGGCGCTCTTGACGATACGACCGCCGGCAGCCTCCTGCCACTCGTCAAAAACTTTCTCGGACGGGTCGATCAGATAAGCAGGGTTCTGGGCGCCCACATGCTTCATGGTAAAGAACGGACCCTCCAGGTAGATGCCCTGAATACGAGCACCGCAGAACTCAGGTCCACGCTCTTCGTCCGCCCGTGCAATGGCAGCGCAGGCGTCCTTGATCTGCTCCACACCGTCGGTAAAGGTCGTAGGCAGCCAGCTGGTGGTACCACGACGAGCGAGCTCGGTCGAGCTGATGTTGATACCCTCAGCATCGTTATCGGTCGTGGCATGGTTATAGAAGCCATGAATGTGGGTGTCCACCATGCCCGGCGCAATCCATGTACCCGAATAATCTTTGATCTCGCAAGCGGGCTCATCGGCCTGCCAAGCGCCAAAGACGCCATCTTCGACCATGAGGTAGCCGCCCAGCTGCGGCCCCGCCGGCAAAAAGAACTTGTCGGCCTTGATAGCATACGTGCTCATCTATGCTCCCGTACCCGCAGTGCGTTTTAGGGCGGATCAAAAACCACTGCATTGTTAATTCGAGCGATTGTTCGTTGCCTTCTTGCGCTTGGCACATTTTGCACCCGCCGCAAAACACGCCAAGCCGTTTATACCCAATAACTCTAGACTGCGCGGTTGTGGTAGACCTTGTACTTAAACTGGTCGGCGCGCGCAACCGAACGCGTATACTCGATAACCTCGTTGTTCATGTCGTATGTAGTACGAATCAAATCCAGGACCGGTGCGCCTTCGGCAATCTCGAGCAGACGGGCATCGGAATGGCGGGCAATACTCGCGTAGAATTCCTCCTCTGCCACGCGAACTTTCTCGTGAAAGTCCTGCTCGATCATGTCGTACAGCGATTTATTCTCGATCATGGGGCGCTTAAGCGCAAAGAACTTACGACTCGGCAGATATGTACACTCAATCATCAGCGGCACGCCATCGGCAATACGCAGGCGCTTGATCTTATACAGACGCTCGCCAAGACGCGCGTTCATCTCTATGGCAATATTCTTGTCAGCCTCGACCTCGGTAAACTCAAGAATCGTCGTCTTGGGCACACGGCCAATCGCCTTCATCTGCTCGGTAAAGCTATAGATTTGCGAGAGGTTTGCCGTTTGCAGAGAGCGGTCGCACACCATGGTTCCACGGCCGCGCTGACGAACCACCAAGCCTAGGCGCTCAAGCTCCTGCAGGGCAAGGCGAACCGTCGTACGCGAGAGCCCGTAGCGCTCCGACAAGTCACGCTCGGACGGCAAATAGTCGCCAGGTCGAAGCTCGTGATCGATTTTATCGGTCAGCAAATCGACGAGCTGATCGTACAAAGGTTGTTTGCGCGCTCCCATTGCCATAATGATACCTGCCGGATATATGACTCGAAATTGGTTGTAACCAGACACCACGTACTATAGCAGTTTTAATGGAATAACAGCAGGTCAACAAGCATATTTCAATAATGTTTGCCAGTTGATTGCCTGTGTACTGTAATACCAATTACATCGCTGCATCAAGTATTAAGGTAGCAAAAAGGGCCGCCCCCGCGGAGCGGGACGACCCTTTGCAAGACAGATACGTCTTTAAGGCTTAGAGAAGCTTCTTGAGCTCCTCGGCAACAGCCTGGACCTGCGTGCCGATGATGACCTGGGTAGCACCCTTGTCCATCTTCATGACACCCAGAGCGCCAGCCTTCTTGCAGGCAGCCTCGTCGACCAGATCGGAATCGCCGAGCTCGAAGCGCAGGCGAGTAGCGCAGCAGTCAACGGTCTTGACGTTCTCCTTGCCACCGACGGCAGCGAGAACAGCGGCGGCCAGAGCGGCGAACTTGTCGTCGCCAGCAGCGGCGGAAGCGGAGGTCTCCTCGACATCCTCATCCTCGCGACCAGGGGTCATGAGGTTGAACTTGGTGATGGCGAAGCGGAACACGAGGTAGAAGACCACGAAGGCAGCGATGCCCAGCGGGATGATCATCCAAGTGTTGGCGGCAGCCGGGAGGCTAGAGGAGAACAGGAGGTCGGTAGCACCAGCGGAGAAGCAGAAGCCAGCACGGAAACCAACATAGTAGGTGACGATGGTGAAGATGCCGTACAGGGCAGCGTACACGACGTAGAGCGGGAAGCACAGGAACATGAAGCCGAACTCGAAGGGCTCGGTGACGCCGCAGACGAAGGCGCAGATAGCAGCGGAGACAACCAGGCCGATAGCAGCCTTCTTGTTCTTAGCGGTCTGAACCATAGCCAGGGCAGCGCCCGGGATACCGAACATCATGCAGGGGAAGAAGCCGGACATGTACATACCGAGGCTCCACTTGACGTCAGCAGAGGTCTCGCCAGCCCAGAAGTGGGTCAGGTCGCCCAGGCCGATGGTGTCGAACCAGAACACGTTGTTCAGAGCGTGGTGCAGACCGGTCGGGATGAGCAGGCGGTTGAGGAAGGCGTAGATGCCAGCGCCGATACCACCCATGGCGGCGATACCCTCACCAAGAGCAACAAGAGCACCGAAGATGAGCGGCCAAGCAAAGAGCAGGACGACGGAGACGACGATGCAGATGACGGCGGTCATGATGGCGACGCAACGCTTGCCGGAGAAGAAGGCCAGCCAGTCGGGAAGACGAGTGTCCTTGAACTTGTTGTAGCAAGTGCCACCGATGACGGCGGACAGGATGCCGATGAAGGAGTTACCAGCGATCTTGGAGAACGCGATGCCCTCGGTCGTGGCAAGCCAAGCGGTCTGAGCATCGGCGTCCATACCACGAATGGTGCCAACAACAGCAGGGTTCAGGAGCTGCTGGATCATCAGGAAGGCGACGAGGCCAGCGAGGCCAGCGGTGCCATCGTGATCGTCGGCAAGGCCGACAGCGGCGCCGACTGCGAACAGCCAGGCCATGTTATCGATAAGAGCGCCGCCTGCCTTGATGAGCAGGAAACCGGCGGTATAGGCAAAACCGGTAGTGTCACCGGCAGCACCCATGACTGCGGGAGCGAGCAGGTAGCCCACGCCCATAAGAATACCTGCGACGGGAAGCGCCGCGACGGGAAGCATCAGCGCTTTGCCGAGCTTCTGGAGGTACTTCATCATATGGTATCTCCTCCAACCTTTCTTTCGTTGTTCACCAACGAGTTCCATGTCCGCGCCTTGTGCATACCGGCTTCTCCGCTTGCCGGCATTGGTGCGCAAACTTAGACAACCCAGTCCCTTTTCTCGGGTTGCTGGTATGTACGGTAGCACACACTCAATTCAAACGTCCACCACATTTCGTTCAAATTACTATATCGTTGCCAAACGGTTATTTTTGGCCCGTAAACGGTAATTTGCGCAGGTAGATGTGCTGCGTTTCTTTCATTACCAAACTAATTCTTAGCAATTTCCATTCGATTTCATCTCAAAAGTGGTTACTACCAGATGAACAGTGGTACCACATTGTTACTACCAGTTTGGCCGAAATCGTTTTCACTTTACATGAATAAAGTCTCCAAGAATTTGTATATAACCTCTCCCCTACCACCCTCTTCCTCGCCCTTCCCTGCAACGCAAAAAGCCCCCTAGAACGATGTCAGTTCTAGGGGGCTTCATCAGATATTTCGGCTTCGTACTCGAAGGCTCAGGCAATCTTTACGCAAACAGGCCGTAGATGCTGATGTTGGCCTTGGCGTAGAGTCCGTTGGCGTACTCGGTCCACTTGGAGCTGGCGCTCGAAGCCTGCGAGGAGTACTGCTGGTAGGCAGTGTAATAGGCGGTCATGGCCTGCTTATAGGTGGCGCTATCGGTCGTAAAGGCATCATCGGCAAAGGCCTTGGCATAGGTGCTGTCGGCATCCTTCCAAGTGCCCTTTGAGCTATCCCACTCATCGCCGGCAAGGTTGATGATGTAGTCGGCGTAGTCCTTGCTCGCAGTCTCCTCGTTGCCGTCAGAAGGCTCTGTCGGAGCGGTCGGCATGCTTGCGGAGCTATCGCCCACCTTCTTCTTGTAGAGCTTCTGCAGCGTCGCGGACTGACGGACGATCTGCTTGGCCTGGTCCTTGGACACGCCGTACTGCGTGGCCATGGTCTTGTAGTCGGAGGTGCCGATGGAATCCTCGGCGTACTGCTTCATTTCCTTGGAAGAGACGGTAATGCCCTCGTCCTCGGCAGCGTCCAGCAGAATCTGGTTGCGCACGTAGGACAGGATAACGTCGGCAGACGGAGCGGTGTAGTTGCCGTCATCGTCCTTGACGGTGTCGAGGCTGTACTGGCTCTCGATGGCCTCACGCGCGGTGATGTCGCTCTTCTTGCCGTTGTAGCTATAGCTTGCCACGGTCGAATCGAGCTGGTCCTCGGACAGGGTCGCCGAGCCGACGCCCTTGCCGCCAAAACCACCGTTGCCGATAAAGAAGCCGACCACGGCAGCAATCACGACGGCGACCACAAAGGCGGCAATCATCGTCTTCTTGTGCTTGCAAGCGTGGTCGTCCACGTCGGAGTCGTCGTCCTCGTCCTGTTCCTCGGGCATGAGGTTCTCGTCAGCTGCATCCGCGGCGATCTTTGCCTCCAGGCGAGCGTCCTCCTCCTCGGCGGACGTGCCGGCGGCAATATGTTCGGCAGACGTGCCGGCGACCAGGTCGATCTTTTCGTCCTCATCACCGTCGGGGCCTTCGCCGCGCTCGATGATCTGGATGCCGTCGATCTCGTCCTTCTCGTCCTTCTTTTGAATCAGACCCATATCAGTTACTCCTTGTTAGGAAACATAGTCCCCAATAGAATACGCCCGGCAGAGCGCCGGGCGTATTGATTCTTAGGTTATACGCAAACACTTAAGTACTATTTAGGCGTTTGCAGCGTGCATACCTTAGGCCAGGTGCGCGATAACGGCATCGGCGAAGGCCTGCGTACCCACCGCACCCTCGACGGAGCCAGTCTGGGCACGACGCACGTCACCGGTAACCTGCTCGCCCTCGTCGAGCGTGGCAGATACGGCGGCACGAATGCGACTGGCAGCACCGTTCTCGCCTAGGTGATCGAGCATCATCGCAGCAGAGAGGATCTCGGCCGTGGGGTTGGCGATATCCTGACCGGCAATATCGGGCGCGGAGCCGTGCGTAGCCTCGAAGATGGCGCAGTCGGCACCGATGTTGGAGCCGGGGGCCATGCCCAGACCGCCCACCAGGCCGGCGCACAGGTCGCTGACGATATCGCCGTACAGGTTGGGCAGCACCAGGACATCGAAGTCGTTGGGGTTTTGGACCAGGCCCATGCAGGTGGCGTCGACGATCTTGTCGTTGAACTCGATATCGGGATAGTTGGCGGCCACCTCGCGCGCAACGCGCAGGAACAGGCCATCGGTCGCCTTCATGATGTTGGCCTTATGCACGGCCGTCACCTTTTTGCGGCCGCAGCGGCGGGCGTACTCAAAGGCGTACTCCACAATGCGGCGGCTCTTGGCGATGGAGATGGGCTTGATCGAGATAGCGGAATCGGCGGCGAAGGCCTTCTGACCCGAGCGCTCGACAAGCTGCGAGAGCTCCTCGACCTCGGCAGCCCCCTCATCGAACTCGATGCCGGCATAGAGGTCCTCGGTGTTCTCGCGCACGATGACCAGGTCGACGTCGCGGAAGCGCGAGCCGTCGCCCGGCTGCGACAGGCAAGGGCGCACACAGGCGTACAGGTCAAAGTGCTTGCGCAGGGCGACGTTAACGCTGCGGAAACCCGTGCCAACCGGCGTAGTAATGGGACCCTTGATGGCAACCTTGGTCTCGGCGACCGCATCGAGCACGTGCTGGGGCAGCGGCGTGCCAAACTCGTCCATGACACCGGCACCGGCCTCCTGGACGTTCCAATTGATCTGGACACCGGCGGCCTCGACCACGCGGCGCATGGCCTGCGTAATCTCGGGACCGATACCGTCACCGGGAATCAGGACTACATCGTGCGCCATAATCTGTTACTCCTCGTCTTCGGCGTCGTCAGATTTTTTAACGCTAGCACGCTTCTTCTTTTTGGAGAGATCCAGGCCAAAACGTTTAACAAGCATTTCGCAAATCTCGCTCGAACGGGCCTTGAGATAGCTGCCTTTGCCGTTCTCGGCGTCGAACTTAAGGCGCAGCGCGAGCTTCTCGGCAACCTCGGCGTCAATCTCGCCCTGACCAAACTCGTACAGGCAACCGAGCATGTCGCGATACTCGAGATCACCGTGGTAGCACTGGATGGCCTCGTCCAGGATGGGCCAAGCCTCGCGCGAACGCTCGACACTCGTGGCGCCCCACACGCACAGCAGGCGGAAGGCGGCATAGCGCAGCGTGGAGGAAATCTCGTCGAACAGTGCGGTCTCGGCGCCCTCAAAGGCATCGCCCAGCTGCTCGGGGCAGGTGGTGGCGAGCGCCGTCAGGGCATCGAGAGCCTCCCAGCGGGTCTGCGCCTCGGGGCGGTCGAGCGCCTCGATCAGCGCGGGCACGCAGGGCACGACGCGCTGCGGATCGCGCTCGGCAAGCAGGTGCAGCACGCGGGCGGCAAACTGGCGGATACGGCGCGTGGGGCAGCCGAGCTCCTGGACCAGACGGTCGACGGCGTTCTCGTTCTCCTCTGCCAGCTGGAGCTGTGCCAGCTCCTCGTCGGTGAGCTGTTCGTCTTTGTTTTCTGCCATAGTTACCTCTTCTTACTATTTCTTAGCGTGCTTGCCAGCACCCTTGCTGTCATCGGTGACCGAGATGAGCTGTCGGTCGGCCGCGCCATTGCGACGCGCACGGCGGCGCTCCTCGGCGTCGCCCGCGTCGGCGGCGGCGCGATGGGCCTTGTTGACGTTAAAGACCTCGTCGTGCTTGCGCCACGGACCGACGGACTCGCCAAAGCTCATCTTAAGGCCGGCGATAAAGCCGCCGAGCCAGCCGATCGGCGCAAACTGCACCAGCGGGAACAGCGAGAACACCCAGGTCAGCAGGACGACTGCCGCCGCACCCGCAAAGTTGGCAATCCAGTAGTCGCGCTTGGTGATCACGCGCTTTTCGCACGCCCACTGGCCGCACAAAAAACCGATGTAGATCGCAAAGAGAAAGAGCGCCAGCGCAAGCACCACGAACGTCCAGCTCATGGGCGTTACTCCTCGTGATGGTGGCCGCAGCAGCACTCGTGGCCGTCGTCATGGCCGTGGCCGCCGCAGCACTCGTGGCCCTCGTCGTGGTGGTGGCCACAACCGCACTCGTGATCGTCGCCATGCTCGCCGCAACCGCAGCCTTCCTCGTGAGCACCATGCTCCTCGGGACGATACTGCGACCAGTCCAGACCGGCGGCGATGGCGTCGGCCTCCTCCTTATAGAGGACCGTGACGGCCTGGGTACCCAGCTTGGCACCACCGATGGCGTCGAGCATGTCGTAGAGCGTAAAGGCCACGTCGGCACCGGGCAGCGCAAGCTCGCGGTCGTCGGCATAGGCGAGCGCCAAGCGCAGGTCCTTGATGAAGTGCTCGACCATAAAGCCGGGCTTGTAATCGCCGTCGAGCGCCTTGGGCGCCAGGCTCTCCATAGCGCCGGACTTGCCGGTGCCACCCAGGATCATCTGACGGGTCTTCTCAAGATCAAGGCCGCTCAGCTCGGCAAAGGCCAGCGCATCGGCCATACCAACCATGCAGGCGCCCAGCGACACCTGGTTGGCAAGCTTGGCAGCCTGACCCTTGCCGGCGCCATCGAAGCAGCAGATGGTTGCCGCAAAGGTGGAAAGGATGTCGCGGACCGGCGCGATGTCGTTCTCGGTGGCGCCCACGATAGCCGTGAGCGTGCCGGCGATAGCTCCCGACTCGCCGCCGGTGACGGGGCAGTCAAACGCCATGCGGCCGGAGACCTGGGCGGCCTCGGCAATGTCGCGCGCCAGCTCGGGCGAGCTCGTGGTGAGGTCGATCAGGACCGCGCCGGGCTTAGTGCACGCGAGCAGGCCGTCGCCCGCCAGGTAGAGCTCCTCGACCTCGGAGGGATAGCCCACCATGGTAAAGACAACGTCGGCGTTCGCCGCGGCATCTGCCGGCGTATCAGCCCAGACGGCGCCGCGCTCGATAAGCGCGGCGGCCTTGGACTTGGTGCGGTTGTTGACCGTGACGGGGTAGCCGGCGTCCAGGATGTGGCCGGCGATGGGGGCACCCATGATTCCGGTGCCGATGAATGCGACGGAGAGCTTGTTTGCCATGAAACCTTTCCTTTTGGGTTGGGTGTTGTTACCAGGTTAAAATACTCGGTGCCAGCGTTTCGGCCGTGACTTGAGGGCACTTGCAGCCGCAGCGCCTACCTACTCGCCTCGCACGCGGCGCGCGATGCGGTCGGAAAGCGAGGCTTTCTCGGCGCGATTCTTGCCCCAAAACGCGCAGGCCACCATGCCGGGGCCCACGTGCGAGCCAATGGTGGGACCCACGGAGCTGCGAATGATCGTGACGTCGGCGCAGCCCTCCTCCTTGCGGATGGCGGCTTCGAGCCAGTCACCGTCCTTTTCGGCATCGGCCGTCATGATGGCGATGGGCATGGTGCGGTCGGGCACGTAGTTCTCGCGGAACGACTTGAGGATGGACTTGAGCGCCTTCTTGCGGCCGCGGTTGACGCCAATCAGCGACAGCGAGCCGGCAAGGTCGTAGGAGAGCTCGGGCTTGACATCGAGCTTTGCCGTGAGCTGCGCCGCCGCGGGCGGAATGCGGCCGCCGGCAGCCAGCGCGTCGAAGCTCTCGAGCGTAAAGTAGCCGTGGACGTAGGTCTTTGCCTCGTTTGCCCAGTCGACCAGCTGCTTGGCGGTGAGTCCCGCCGAGCGCTGGCGCACGGCCTCGAGCGCCAGGAGCGCGCCGGTCGCGCAGGGCAGAGCGTTGTCGACCACGTAGAGCTCAAAGTTGGGATACTCGGCGCGCACGGCATCTGCCGCCTGGCACGCGGAGTTGTAGCTCGACGACAGCGCCGAGGTAAAGCACAGGTAGACCGTGGGCGTGCCCTCCTTGGCACACTCGGTAAAGAACTCGATATAGCGACCGAGCGACACGGCGGAGGTAGACACGCGAGCGCCGGCGCGCATGCGGTCGTAGAACTCCTTGGGTGTGATGCTCGACCAGATGTCATCCGTGCGCTCCTCGCCATCGATAATGAAGGGGAAACCCAGGATATCGACATCGAGGTTCGCGGCGACCTCGGGGCTAAAGTCGCAGCAAGTATCGACGACGATGCGGCAACGGTCCGAATGACCGGCGGATGCGGCCTTGTCCATCAAAGCGACTCCTTACGTAAAAAGGCGGCCACCCGCATGGGATGGCCGCCAACCGTTAACTCATGCAAGTTAACGTATTTTACTCGTCAAGTGTTTCGATGCGGGGCTTGATGATGCCATATCCACCATTCTTACGGTGATACACCACATTGATGAGGCCAGTCGTCGCGTTCTCGAACACGTAGAAGTCGTGGCCGAGCAGATCGGTCTGCACCAGCGCCTGCTCCTCAGTCATCGGGGTGACATCAATGACCTTCTCACGGACGAGCAGGTCGTCCTCCTCCTCGGGCAGCAGCAGGTCGGCCAGATCCTCGACGCGCTCGACCGGTGCGACATCCGCTGCGCTGGCACCGCCCTGGCGGTTGTCCACGACCTTGGTCTTGAACTTGCGCAGCTGGCGGGTGACCTTATCGGCGGAGAGGTCGATGGCGGCGTACATATCTGCGCCGTGCTCGGCAACGCGAATCACCGAACCGCGGGCACGAGCCGTGACCTCGACGATTGCCGGGTTGGGGTTCGAGGGGTTCTTCTCATAACGAAGCACGACGTCGACTGTCATGGGCTCGATGTCGAAAACCTTGAGCGCCTCGCCGATTTTCTCATCCACATGCGCACGCAGAGCATCGGTTACCGTCGTCTTGCGTCCAGAAACCTTGATATCCATACGTGGCTCCAATCTGCCTCGGGGACTTACCGTACTGGCTATGTACCCATTGCCGTGCATTTAATCACGCGAATTCCCAAAGACCCGAATAACGACTGCTTGATACCGCATACCGAAGTCTCGTACTTTTCCATGGCAAAGTGCGCTATAGGAGGGAGCCCACAGATTTGTATTTGGTCTCGAAAATTGGCTTTGACCTGCTGGTTTTATAGGGATGAAAAAGCCGGGCTCCCCTATTGGGGAAACCCGGCAGTGCGTGTTGAAACCGTGAAGAAGTGTCCTTTCCAACGTATAGGAGACACCACCCCTAGCAATAACTAGCTATTGAGTTTGTTAATGTCGTCGTCGGTGATGGCGCCTTCCTGGCTGGACGATTTGTCCTCGGAGGATGCGGTCTCATTGTTGGAATCGGAGGACTCGCTGCCGGAGGACGTGGTCTCACTGGACTCAGAGTCGCCCGGCTGCACGTTAGCGCCCGAAACCGTCTTAGTGGTGAGGTCGTAGGGCATACTGCCATACCAGACGCAGTGGACCGCCTCGAGCGTACCGTCGACCGTGATGCCGTCGAGGGCATCGCTCACGGCACGGCACAGTTCGTCATTGGATGAGAGGCCCGCAACACCAAGCGTCGAGGGTGCCTCGAGCGCACCGACATAGGAGATCTCGCTCATCAGGCGTGCAAGGTAGCCGCCAGCCGTGGAGTCGCAGATCACATAGTCGACCTCGCCGGACTCGAGCGCCTCAAAGCACTCGTTGATGTTGGAGTAGGTCTTTTGGTTGGCGGTAATGCTCTGCTTGGCAAGCGCCTCCTGCGAGGCCGAGGACATCTGGACACCCAGGGTAGACGCGTTAAGGGTATCGGTGGAAACGCTTAGCGACCCACCATCGCTGGTTTTACCGAACACAGAAGCGGCATCGTACAGGCAGGTGCCGAGCGAGCTAACGTCCCCGTCTGTGGAGTTGATCTCGCCGATAAAGATATCAGCCTTTTTGTCGCCGAGCGCGGAACCTGCCGAGGACGCATCGACAAAGGCGACCTTAAGGCCCATGCGGCTTGCGAGGGCGCGGGCGGCGTCGACCGCATATCCCGTGAGCTCGCCGTCGGCGCCCTGCATTGCCTGCGGCGCATCGGAAGTATCGAGGGCGACCGTCAGGGTTCCGGGAGTGACCAGGGCATCGTCCGACACCGCCGGCGTGACGGTCTCGTACTCGATCTGGTCGATCGTGGGAGTCGTGAACGTAGACAGCGGGTTGAACGCGCATCCGCTCAGGCCCAAAACGGCGATGACCGCTGCGGTCCCAGCACCTAACCGAGCCGCGTGCATCAAGCTGCCCCTCACCATGTCCACTACCCTGCCTTCTGTGTCGTATACGATCCGTGCGTTGCGCGGAATATCAGGTTGTTCCCACCAGCTGACCTGGTATTTGACCCCACACTTGCGCACCGGGGTGTTTGCTCGGGAGGCCGCAGCCACCTTCACGACTGGCCCGCTCGCCCGCGAGGCGGTATTGCCCCAAAGAAAGTAGAACGGACGGTGCGGCTTACATCTAGGACGCGCCATGATCGCGCCGCGCGCACGCGGTCGCTTACGTGGATCCCTTTGACCGCGTCTGTCTTGGACTAGGACGGGCATTTCGTCCGTCCGCAACCACAGCCTGGTAGGAACGAAGCGCATTATAGCTAAGTTCAAGCTAAAGTTTAAGGTTAGGGGCGTTATTCGCATCGCGAGTACAGATTTCGCAGGTCAGGACGGGCCGCACGTGCTCTGATTGAGCCCGTCGCTCCCCTATGGAAAGCCCCAACACACCCGTCTTAGGGCGCCGTGGCCAAAAAATAGCAAATATGAGTACTGTTACCAATTTTGTAACAGGCAATTTTGGCCTCTCGGACAGATTTTGCGCTTAGTGTCGCCAATCTGATGCTTAGTTATTCTACGTTTGTTTATTATCTTCTTTCTTTACGCCGCCTCCGAGTCCTAAATTCTTTGATTTTGCTGTTACTGATTTAGTGACAGTACTCATATTTGCCATTTTTTGGCCAGGGCATATGATTAACCCCCCCCCTCCTCCTTTCGACGTGAATTAGACCGGCTTAAGCCCAAAACACGCCCGCAGCGTGTTAAGCAACGCCTCTTGCTTCTTCCTGCGGGCATCGACACGATTCCGGTACCGCTTTCGCATACGCTGGTGGATGCGCCATGCGAGCGCTTCCATCGCTTCCATGTCGCAGAGCATTTCGTTGTTGACCGTCGCGACCTCGATTCCCATAGTAATCAAGCCCGTGTTGCGTTTTTCATCATGGACACGTCCCCTTCGAGAGGAATGACCCAGCTCACCGTTGTATTCCAGGTCAAACCGGGCTGTTTCCTGGTACGCATCGCAAACTGCATGCGGCATCCCCGAGATTGCCTGCGCGCGGTCATCGAACTCGATCTTGTAGTCGGTCTTAAAGGGACCGCAGGCAAATCCGCCATAGGAAAACGGAAGCGAAAACATGGCAAGCATGATGCACTCCATGGGTGAGCGCAGGTTTTCTGACAGGTAGGGACACAGGCGTAGCAGTTGTTTGGCCGCACTCCCCTTGCATGCCGCAAGGTAATCTGCCAGGCGATCGGGCGTCAGCACCGGCTCGACTTCAAAGTAGCCCACGTCTGCCGGTTGGTCCTTGTCCTTTGCAAGTCTATTCGCAACAGGTGAGGTGTAGGGAGGCAGATACTTCCCGCGATCACTCAGTGAAATCTTGGAACACAGTTCCTGGGCCAGGGCAAACGCCTGGATACAGCCGACCTCGCGGGCGACGGCAACACAAAGGGCCTCGGGAGATAGGCTGCACACCCCCGATTCCACCTCTAGAATCGCGCCGGCAGGCAACCCGGAACACACGGACCAGTCCACGCCAGGCATACGGCGGCGCTGCGCCGCAGATCCCACCAGCAAGCAAAGATCTTCTTGCACCTCGCCGCTTTTGGCTCCAATTCGCACCAGGTCGGGAAGATAGATATCCTCGGTCGAAGGCGATGACGTACACAGCACGCGGCACTCCTCCTCGGGCTCAAGGTCCTTCCAGCCGATGTAGCCCATCTGTCGGCGCTCGGCGCGCATCATGCGTAGCGCCGAGGCGCCTGTTAGGATTGCGGAAGCCGCTAGCTGCTCTTTTGTCGGTTTGTTGCACTGCCTGATTGTTACCGCCACACGAATCACCCCTACCAAACGCGTGCGATAGCAAGGCCATCAACGGCCGCGGCACCGGCGCGTTTGAGTTCCGCCGAAGCCGCTGCCATCGTCGCACCCGTGGTGATAACGTCGTCGATAAGCAGCAGGCGGCGGCCCCGCACGTCCTCAACGGTCTCGTACATGCCTCGGGCGCGTTTACGGCGTTCTTCACGACCGAGTTCACGCTGGTCGCCATGGCCGTACTTAACGAGGGCGTCGAGCAGCGGAACACCAGACAGCTCGCAAAATGGGCGCGCGATGGCTTCCATATGATCGAAACCGCGTCGCCGAAACGCCGCCGCCGTCGCGGGCACAAACACCACGGCATCGGCGCCGGACAACACACCGCCGTAGCGTTCGGGTGCCGCGACCTGGGCATGTAAGGCGGTGTCGTATAGCAGCTCTGCCAGATACGGCGCCAGACGTCGCTCGCCCGCGTCTTTGTACGCTTTAATGATCCGCGGCAGCGGATGCGTGTAAACGGCACATGCCAGGCACCGGTCGAGCGCTTCGGCCATCGCCGAAGACGCACCCTCGACCGAGCACTCGGTGCACAGCAAGTCTCCAAACGGGGCTCCGCATCGGGTGCAGCTATGCCGCGGGTCGATGAGTGCAAGCGCCGCCAAGCAGTCTTGGCAAATAAGCGCGCCGGAGCGCTCGCAGCCGGCGCATCGCGTGGGCGACAACGCCTCAAGCCCCTCGTGCGCCAACCGCTCGGCAAACGGTAGCAATTCGTCCGCAAACGGTAGGATGCCGGCACCTTGCAGGCATCCCAACACATTCAAATGTCTCTTCACGACACAACCCTCCCTACGCTCGGTCGCAGGGAGGGTTGTTGATTCAGCGCTATGGTACCCCGACGCGTTTGGGGTCAGGCAGGTTAAATCCGTTTGCGGGCGCTATTCGCCGGTGGGCGGTTGCGGTGCGGACGAGTTTTGGGTCGAGCCCTCGCCACCATCCTGGCGCGGCTTGCGGGAACGGCGACGGCGACGGCGCTTTTGACCCTGGTCGGCCGAACCCTCGCCACCACGATCGTCGCGCGACTCGCGTTCATCGCGAGCAGCGCCGCGCGCGGCCTTGGCGGCCGCCCCTCCGCCATCTCCGGGGCGACGGCGCGTGACCTTGACCTCGCCATCCGAGACCTGATCGGCCACGGAGGGCACCGAAGGCTTTTGCTGCGCGCCCGAGGAATGGCGACGACGCGGACGCGGGGTGCGCTCGTCATCGTTGCGCTGCTTGCCACCCTTGTCGGCAGGCGTATCGGAACCCGAACCACCCTTGGGGGCGGCGACGGCTTCGCGAGCGGCTGCGGCGCGGAAGGCGTCCTCGCGCTCCTCACTCGACAAATGGCGGCGGCGACGGCGCGTGGGATTCATGCCACCGCCGCGGTTTTGCTGCTGGGGCTGCTGAGCCTCGCGCTCGCGGGGGGAATTCTTGCCTGCGGGAGCGGCCTCGCCGGTATCGCCCGAACCCGAGCGCTTGCGGCGGCGACGTCCACCGGCAGCCTCCTCGGCCTCGGGTGCCTCGGCCTTGCCGCGACCCTTACCGCGGCCGCGACCCTCGCCCTGGCTCTGACCCGCACGGGTATCGGCGTCCGCATCGCGACGGCGGCGCTTGGGCATCGTCGTCCCCGCCAGACGGTCGGCGCTCGACAGGCCATCGCCCACGTCGACGCCGTTCTCGCGGTCGAGCTCCATAAGCGCCAAGCGCATCTCGGGCGACTCGATACGCTCGAGCACATCGCGCGTCACGCAGTCGGGGCGGCAGTTGCAGCCCTGCTCGGCGGCCTTCTTTTTACAGCCCTCCGAGCAGGTCATGTCGGCCAGGTTGACCTTAAAGACTTTGCCGTTCTCCAGGCGCAACACCAGCTGCTCACGCGGCGTGTCATATTCCTGGATACGCGCCTTGCCAAGCGGCGTATCGATAAGCGTCTTCTTTTTGGGCGCGCGGCTCTTAAAGTCCTTGTACGCCTCGAACTCGTAGCGCAGGCAGCACATCAGGCGGCCGCAGACGCCGCTAATTTTGGACGAGTTGAGCGGCAGGTCCTGCTCTTTTGCCATGCGAATCGAAACCGGCTCAAACTGTCCGCCAAAGCGCGTGCAGCAGAGCTCCTGGCCGCACTGGGCATAGCCGCCCACCAGGCGGGTCTCGTCACGCACGCCGATCTGGCGCATGTCGACGCGAATGTGCAGCGTCGAGGACAGGTCCTTGACGAGCTGACGGAAATCGACGCGCTCCTCGGCAGCAAAGTAGAACACAGCCTTCTCGCCGCCAAACAGGTACTCGACGCCGACCGGCTTCATCTCGAGGTCGAGCTCCTTGACCAGACGGCGGAAGTCGACCATGGCCTCGTCACCCTGGATAGCCAGGTCGTCGGCAAGCTGCAGGTCGATGTCGCTCGCTACGCGCAACACGGGCTTGAGCGGCTGACCGATTTCGTCGAGCGGCACCTCGAAGGGATCGGCCGTGACCAGGCCGATCTCGGTTCCGCGCTCGGTGGAGCAGATAGCATAATCGGCCTCGAGGATATCCAGATCCTGTGGGTCGAACCACAGGTCGCGCGAGGCGTAGGTAAACTTAACGGGTACGACTAACGGCATTTCAGTGCCTTCCTGATATCGAACAGCATGACCTCGATGGCCAGCTGGGGAGTAACGTTTCTGGCGATGTTGCGCTCAGCGGTCGCGACTGCCTCGAGCGCCCGGGTGGCACCCGCAACATTCGTCGCCGCGGCAAGCCGCCCGATCGTGTCGCGCACGTCCTCGTTCACAACGTCTGCCGCCTCATCCTGAAGTGTCAGCAGCACGTCGCGCATGAGCGTCCGCGCGCTCGCCAGCGCTTCCATGATACCCGAACGCTCGCGCGCGTTGAGTTCGCGCTTGTTGCGGTCCTCAAGCTGCTTCAATGCTCCACGCGACAGGTAGTCGGCATTTTGCTCGAGCACCTTTTCCTGCGTGGACTTGACCTCGGCGAGCGGCGCCTTGACGGCGACGATGAGTGACTTGGCGCGGCTGAGCACGTCGGCCTCGTCGGCAGCGATGAGCGAGTCGATGGCGCGGACCATCTGACGACGGGCGTCCTGGCGCTCGGCGCTCTTGAGAAACTCGATGCCACGCGTGGGGCTTCCCGCCACAGCGACGGCCATGCGGCAACGCGCAGGGTCCTGACCGGTGGCGCGGCTCACGGCCTGCGCGGCCACAGTGGGCGACACCAGCCGAAACGGTACGCACTGGCAACGGCTCACGATGGTGGGCAGCATCACGTCGGCCGAGGTGCCCAACAGGATGAACATGACGCCCTCGGGCGGTTCCTCGAGCGTTTTGAGCAGCGCGTTGGCGGTGTTGGCGCGCAGCTGCTCGGCACGGTCGATGATGTAGACCTTTGCCTTGGCGCGGATGGGCGCCAAGGGCACGTCGTCGAGCAGCTCGCGGGTCTGCGCGATGAGGTAGCCCGTAGCACTTTCGGGGGTGTAATAGTGCACGTCGGGATGCGTATGGCGGGCGACGCGCACGCAGCTGTCGCACGAGCCACAGCCGTCCCGCTCGCACAGGAATGCCTGGGCAAGCGCCCATGCGGCGTCGAGCTTACCGGCGCCGGAAGCGCCCAAGAACAGGTAGGCGTGCGATGCGCGGCCGCTTGCGATGGCGTTGGTCAAAAAATCGCGCACGCGCTGTTGGGTGTCGAGCTTGGCCAGCAGGCTTGTCTGCGCGGGGGCCATGTTACTCGGCCTCCTGGGCAAGCGCGGCGGCGACGGCATCTTGGGGAATGTCGAGACCGTACGCGCGAACCAGCTCGACCGTTTGCGTGAAGACGTCTGCGATCGACGCAGTGGCGTCGATGAGCTTTACGCGGTCTGGCTCCTCGGCAGCAATTGCGCAAAATCCCTGGTAGACACGCTCCTGGAAGGCCATGCCCTTGGCCTCCATGCGGTCTGCCGCACCACGGGCGGCCATGCGCAGCGCCGCCTGCTCGGGCGTGATGTGATAGACGAGCGTGAGCGCCGGATGCGTACCGGCGACAGCCAGGTTGTTGGCATCGCGCACCATCTGACGGTCGAGGCCATCGGCAAACGCCTGATAGCAGGTCGTGGAATCGTAGAAACGGTCGCACAGGACCACCTTGCCGGCAGCGAGGGCAGGCGCGATGACTTCGTGCACCAGCTGGGCACGCGCGGCCTCGTAGAGCAGCAGCTCGCAGGTGTCGCCCATCGCCGTATTGGCGGGGTCGAGCAGCAGGGCGCGGATCTTTTCGCTGATGGCGGCGCCGCCCGGCTCGCGCAGAGTTACGACCTGATAGCCAGCGAGGTCGAGCGCGCGGGCCAGCAGGCGCGCCTGCGTGGACTTGCCGGCGCCGTCGACGCCCTCGAGCGTGATAAAGCTATGTTGAGCGGGCTCAAAAGCCATGGGCGCAGCCCCTTCCTACAAGGCGCGAAAATGCAAGTTATAGCAACCAAGCCATGATACCCCAGGGGCAGGCGCGTCCCAAACCCCACCTAGTCATTGGGGACGTTCTTAAATGACTAGTCGTTGGGGACGTTCTTTAATGACTAGTCGTTTAAGAACGTCCCCAACGGCTAAAGGTGCCTTTCCAAAGTTGCGGTGAAATAGGGACTGAATACGCCTTCTAGCAGCAAATACAATCCCTATTTCACCGCAAGTTAGGAGTGGGCGCGGGCGTTGATGGCGAAGGAAATATCGCGCTCGAGGGCTAGGGCTTGCTCGCGTTCGAGGTCTTGGGTGAGGATTGCCAGCACGTAGGAGCGTTCGGTGTAGACGATTGCGGCATCGTGCTGAGCATTCGCCAGGCTGCCCGTTTTGTGCGCAACCAAAACGCCGCCGGGAACACCCTCGACAATACCGCGCGCGTCTTCCTGCGCCAGCAGATATCCGCGCGCTCGCTCGCACGGCTCGGGCGTCGCGATTGTCCCCGCCGCCAGCCGCTGCAACACGGCCGCAGCATCACGGGCGCTCGTATAGTTCTCGCGACCTTGTGCCTGGGCCTCGGTGTCCATCATCAAACGAGCGAGCACGGTCTGGGTCAGTCCCAATGCGGCACACGTTTCGTTGACCGTATCCATGCCAAGCCTGCCGATAACAAGGTTCGCTGCCACGTTATCGCTCTGGGCGATCATAGCGTGCAGTAGCTCGTCAATACCGTACGACACACCCGCGCCGCGCGACTGAATGCTGCCGCTGCCACCCACGATATCTTGTTGCGTTACCGTTATCTGCTCGTCGAGGGACAGCTCGCCCGCCGTCACGGTCTCGAGCGCACAAGCGAGAATGGGAAGCTTGATGATGCTTGCCGCCACATGTCGCGCGTCCGGCGCCACAGCGACTTCACCATCGAGCGACGCGAACGTTTGAGGATCAAGCGCCACGGCGTAAACCGAGACGGAGTCGCCATACGGCTCGACCAGGGCCTCGATATCTTGCTGAATGGCGGCGATCCAAGAAGACTTAGGAGCGGCCGTCGCTTTTGTCGCGGATGACCGCTTTGACGTTTGTTTGACAGGGACAGCGGAGCCCTCAGCCTCGTTGCGGCGCGCGGCACAACCGCCGAGACTCATCACCGAGGCAAGCGCTCCGGTCAACATCCCGGCACAAAACACTCGACGCGAGCAATCGCGCGCAGCGAGGGGCGCATCCCCCGGCGGGAACCGGAACGCCTCCACGTTTTCGCCGCCACCCCGACCTTGCTCGCCGCAGTACACAGACTCACTCCCCACCATCGCATTCTACCGAGCCGTCGATAAACGGCCGCGCCGGACACCTAGCACGCCGCACTCATTGTGACGCATGCGACAGGGCATGCGCGACATGATCATCCTCACACAACCAGTTGGGTCGGCGCGGCCCAACCGCACCTGAACCACCTTATAATCTAGCCAACACATCGAGTGGAAGGAACCATCATGCCCCGGTTTTGTACCCATTGCGGCAAGCTTCTGAAAGACGACGAGCGCTTCTGCACCAGCTGCGGAACGCCGGTAACCGATGATGGCCAGGCCTCTCAGTCGCAAGAGGATGCGCAGGCAGACGTGACCGTACAGTCCGCCCATCAGCCCGTGCCCGCTCCCCAGCCCGAAGTCGGCACGACGCAGCAATGGGCGACGCCAGCCGGCTCCGCGCCGCAGCAGCCCATACCGACCGCCGCTCCGCAGGCCGGTGCTCCCGCTGCGCCCAAAAACAACAACGCTCTGCTTATCGGCATCATCGCCGTACTGGTCGTCGTGATTATCGCGCTGGTCGCATTCTTTATGATCGGACCGTTCAACAAGAACGCCGACGATTCCAAGGGCACAACCATCGAGAAGGTCAAGATCGACCACGATGACGACGATATGTCCGTCAAGGGCGACCCCAACAAGCTTGACGATAATGACGATGACGCCCACGATGCCGCCACCATCAGCGAGCAGAACGTCTACGACCAGCTGAGCTCCTACTACAGCAGGCTCTCCGATCTTGATCAGCAGGTTCGCGACTGCGCTACCACGTTTAACACGTACTATCTCAAGGATGACCGCAGCTCGCGCCAATCTGCCAGCGATGCCGCCGAGGCGCTCGAGGATCAGATCGGCGACCTTAAGGACGAGGTCGAGGACCTGGATGTTCCCATCGACTCGCAGAACTATAGCTCGTGGAAAGACATCATCGCGCTCTACGACGACCTGGAGAATCGCATTGACGTCATTTGCGATGCCTGGGAGATCAGCCTTGAGTACTCCAGCCCCGCCAACCACAAGGACGAGATCGTAGCGCCGCTGGCGCGCGACAACGTAGCGGGCACCAACGACAACAAATACCGTCTGGACTTTGAGGACCGCTACCCCGGCGCCGCACCCGTCGAGGTGAAGTAATCCCAACAACTGATCATAACTTGCGGTGAAATAGGGATCAATTAGGCCTTTTGCCAGCAAAAACAGTCCCTATTTCACCGCAACTTAGAAGTGGGGCCGGGCACGCATTTGCATTTGCGCGCCCGGCCCCGCCGTGTCTATATGTGCTCGGTTACTTGTCGGCAGCGGTCTTTTTGGTAGTCGACTTCTTGGCAGTCGTCTTTTTGGCCGTCGTCTTCTTGGCAGCAGTCTTCTTTGTCGCCGTGGTCTTCTTTGCCGTACTCGCCTTGGTCGTGGTCTTGCGGCCGCGGGCGGGCTTCTTCTCCTTGGTCGGGCAGTCCATGTTGACGCAGATACGCCACGGACCGCGCGCCGTGTTGACCACCACGATGGGGGCGCCGCACTCGGGGCATGTCTCACCCGTCGCCTCGAGCTTACCGCGCGCCGGCAGAGGATAGCTCACGCCGCAGTCATCGTAGTTGGTGCAGCGGATAAAGCGCTTGCCGCTCTTCTCGCTCTTGTGCGCGATCAGGTCGCCATGGCGTCCGGCCTCGGCGCACACCTTGCACTCGCCCACCTTAAGGTCAGGCTCGTAGTTGGTGGGGCACGTGGGGTTCACGCAAATCTCGAAGGCCTTCTGGCGGAACGGCTGGCACTTAATGCGCGGCGCGCCGCACTCGGGGCACACGGCTGCCTCGCCCTCGAGCGGGCTTACCTTGACGCCGCTCGGCACCGGATAGGTCACATCGCAGTCGGGCCAGCCCATGCAGCCAATGAAGCTGCCACGGGTCTTGGCGCTCGTCTTCATAACCAGGTCCTTGCCGCACTTGGGGCAAGCGCCCACGCGCGCATCGGCCGTGACGGCGTCGCTGATGGCGTCGCCCAACTCCTGCGTGTGCTTGAGCAGCTCGTCGAGCACACCAGCCAGCAGCGCGCGCGAGTGCGTCACTACATGCTCTTCGGTATCCTCGCCGCGCTCCACACGGGTCATGTCGCCATCGAGCTCGCTGGTCATATCGGGGCTCGTGATGCGCGGGGCAAACTGCGTCAGTGCATCGATGATGGCGATGCCCAGCTGACTCGGCTCCACGGGATCGTTTTTGAGGTAGCGCACGGCGTACAGGCGCTCGATGATGCTCGCGCGCGTGGACTTGGTACCCAGGCCGCGCTTTTCCATCTCCTGCACGAGCTTGCCCTGGCTGTAGCGCGCGGGCGGCTCGGTCTGCTTGGCCTCGAGCTTAATGTCGAACACGTCGACCGTATCGCCCTGCTCCAGCGGCGGCATCTGCTCGTCGCGCTTAAGGCCGTACGGATAGGCCTCGCGGAAGCCAGGGGTCACGAGCACGTCGCCCGAGGCCACGAACGGCTCGCCGTTGACGTCGAGCTCGAGCTTGGTGTTCTCGATGGTCGCGGGACCCATGAGCGTTGCCAGGAAGCGACGGGCAATGAGGTCGTAGAGCTTGCGCTGGCCGCCGTCGAGCGTGGACGGATCGCCCTCGCCCGTGGGATAGATAGGCGGGTGGTCGGTGGTCTCGACCTTGCCGCGCGTGGGCTTCATAGGACCGGCAAGCACCTTTTTGCACACGGGCGCCAGCGCTGGGTTGATCTTTGCCAGGTCGCTCACCACGGCCCCCAGATCGAGCGTCGCAGGGTACACGGTATTGTCGACACGCGGGTAGCTGATGAGACCGGCCATGTAGAGGGACTCGGCAATGCGCATGGTACGCGCAGGCGAGATGCCCTCGGCCGCAGCGGCAGCCTGCAGCGAGGTCGTCGCAAACGGCGTGGGCGGCTGCTGCTTACGCGAGCGCTTGGTCACCGCGGCGACGGTTGCCGTCGTAACGCCGTCAACATGGCCGTACGCCGTCTCGGCAGCATCTTTGTCGGTAAAACGCGCCGTCTTGTGCGCAATCTTAAAGCGATCGTCCTCGGTAGCGCCCTGTGCGGCGCCCATGCCGCGGATCTGCCAATAGTCCTCGGGCACAAACGCCATGCGCTCGCGCTCGCGCTCGACCACCAGGGCGAGCGTCGGCGTCTGCACGCGGCCGGCAGAGCGCACGTTACCAAAGCCGCCGAACTTGGCGAGCGTCAGATAGCGCGTGAGCACCGCGCCCCAAATGAGGTCGATGTGCTGGCGGCTCTCGCCGGCGTCGGCCAGATTCTGGTCGAGCGTGACGAGATTATCGAAGGCGTGCGTGATCTCGGCCTTGGTAAACGAAGAGTACTGGGCGCGGGCAACCGGCAAGTCCGGCGCAACCTCACGCACCTTGTTGAGAGCGTCCGAGCCGATCAGCTCGCCCTCGCGGTCGAAGTCCGTGGCGATGATGACGCTGTCGGACTTTTTAGCGAGGTTCTTGAGCGAACGAATGAGCTCCTTCTCGGCCGGCAGCTTAATGACGGGCGCCCAGGTGAGGTAAGGCAGGCTCTCGAGCTTCCAACCCTTGATGGAGATGCCATCGGCAAGGAACGGCTTACGCTTGGTGTCATAGGGCGGACGCGCCAGGCCATCGGGCATATCGGCCGGCAACATCTCACCGTCCTCGGTCACCGAATACCAACCCAGCTTTTTATCGAACAGCACGCTGTCGCAAAAATCGGGCGCAAGGATGTGACCGGCAAGGCCGATGGTCACGCACTCCTCGCCCTTCCACTCAAAACGGTAGATGGCGGTGTTGTACACCTTGTCCTTTTTAGGCTTACCCGTGGACAGCCGCTCGGCGATCTGACGCGCGGCGTCGTTTTTCTCGGCGATGATGAGCTTCAAAAGAGGCTCCTATCTCATGTCTCTGCGGCTACGCCCGCCCGTATGGCGGCCGACTTACGCCCTTGCTTGCTCAATCTGCCCGATGAGCCAATCGCACCAGGCATCCATGCCCTCGCCCTTGCGCGCGCTCACGGCAAACCGCGGCGCCTGCGGATTGAGGTCATCGAGTGTCTTAGTATACCTATCCATGTCAAAATCGAAAGCCGGGGCCACGTCGACCTTATTGAGCAGCTGCGCGCCGGCGTGTTGGAAGATGCCCGGGTACTTGATGGGCTTGTCGTCGCCCTCGGGCACCGAGAGGATCATGATGGACAGGTTCTCGCCCAGGTCAAAGTCGACTGGGCAGACCAGGTTACCCACGTTTTCGATAAAGATGACGTCAATGTTTTCCAGACCCACCGCCTGGTCGAACGCGTCAACGGCCTCCATGATCATGTTGCCCTCGAGGTGGCACAGGCCGCCCGTGTTGATCTGGATGGCGGGCATGCCGGCTTCCTTCATGGTAATGGCGTCGACATCCGAGGCAATATCGCCCTCGATGACGGCGCAGCGCAGGCCAGCCTTGTCGCGCAGGCGCTCGTTGGTGCCCAGGATCGTGGTGGTCTTGCCCGAGCCGGGGCTCGACAGCACGTTAATCACGTAGGTGTTTGTCTCATGAAATCGCTGACGCAGCTGATCTGCCAGGCGCTCGTTGCGCGACAGAATCGGCGACGCGATATCAATCGTTTTCTCGGCCATATTCGGCACTCCTTACTTCTGCCCCTTTATACCCCGTCCCCAGATGGCTGATGGGCTAATCATCGGGGGTTTCGATTTCGATACTTGCGATGTCGAGCTCGCGGCCATGCAGCAGGCGCACGTTGGCGCCGCCGCAGTGAGGGCAGCGACAGTGAAAGCGGTCGTGATCGAAGACCTCGCCGCAGTCCAGACACTCGCTTTGTGGATGGACTTCCTCCACGGCAAGCTCGCAGCCTTGCGTGAGCGGATCCTCGTCGCGAAACGTCTCCCACGCAAAGTCGAGCGCCTCGCGCACAACTTCGGTCATATCCCCGATACGCAGCGTTACCAAAACGGCGCGCGAGGCCCCCGCCCCACGCGCCGCGCGAATCACTGTATCGAGTATGCCGTTGACAATGCCAACCTCGTGCATACCGATTTACTCCTCGTCGTCCTCATCGTCCGAGAACAGGTCCAGACGGCTCACAAACAAGCCCTCCTTGCCCTCGCGCGCGGTAATGACCACACGGGCGATAGCGAGCGAAATCTCGTAGAGCGAGAGCAGGGCGCCATACATGAGGCCCAGCGTAACGGGCGAGCCGTCGGGCGTAATCACAGCCGAGCCCACAAGCAGGCCAACGTATACGTAACGCCAGGCGCTGCGGAAGGCCGCGTAGGACACGATATGGAAGACGGAAAGGTAGAAGATGATGAGCGGCAGCTCAAACGCCACGCCAAAGCCGATCATAAAGAGCAGCTCCATGTTGACGTAGTTCTCCAGATCGGGCAGCGCCGTAGCGACGGCCGAGGTTTCGCCGATGAGCCACTCAAAGCCCGCAGGGATGATGATGAAGTAGCAAAAGATTGCGCCCAGGAAGAACAGCACCGTCGAGGCGAGCACCGTGGGCACGACCCACTTGCGCTCGTTGGGGCGAAGCGCCGGCAGGAAAAACGCCAAAATCTGCCAGATGATCATGGGCGTGCACATGACCACGGCCATCTTGATGGCCAGCGAGAAGCGCAGGCCAAAGCCGCCGAGCGTGGTGGTGATGTAGAACTTACCGTCCGGCACAAAGGAGCGGATGGGGTCTTCCAAGATGTCGAGCACCACGGGCGTGGCGAAATACAGCACGATAGCGGCGGCAAAGACCGATACGACCACGATGGTCAGGCGGCGACGGAGCTCTCCCAGGTGATCGAAGAGCGGCATACGCGCAGGTCCGATAGGCATTACTCATCGCCTCCCTTCGGGGCGTCGGCAGCGGCATCGTCCTCGGCCTCGAGCTCGCGGGCGAGCTGTTCGACGACGGCCTTGCGCTTGCGGGGACGACGGGCATAGAGGTCAGCCGTCGTGGGCTCTGCCGGCTCGGGCTCGGGCTCCGGCTCTGCAGCAGGCTCGGGCTCGACGGCAGCATCAGCAGCAGCGGCAGGCTCTGCACCCTCGGCCGCCTCAGCAGCACCTTCGCCCTCAGTGGCACCCTCGCTCGCGGCCTTCTCGGCGGCAAGGCGGGCACGGCGCTCGGCAAAGGTCTCCTTCTTTGCGGGCGCAGCCGTCTCGACGGCATCCTCGTCCGAATCGGAATCATCATCGACGGCAGCCTTCTTGGGCTTGACCGGGGCCGACGCGGCCTCGCTCACCGGATCGATAATCTCGGACTGAACAACGGCCGTCATCTTTTCCTGCGTCTCGCGGAACTGACGGATGGCACGGCCGATCGTGCGGCCCATCTGCGGGAGCTTATCCGGGCCAAACAGCAAAAAGCCGAAGACCACGATGATCGCGAGCTCACCCTCTCCAATACCAAACACACATACCTCCAAGGCTCGATGTGAGTCGAGCCCGCACCGCGCCATTCGGCCGGAACTCGTCTATTCATTCGGTCAAGTATAGCGCCCGGACGCCAAAACGTCCGAGCGCATCACAAACATATGCCAAACGGCACGCCCTTTTGGGGACAAAGATTATGCAGCGGTGATCGAAATCTCCTGGTCGACACCCAACAGCTGAACCACGCGCATCACCTGGGGCTGCACATTGGTGCAGCTAAAGCGCTTGCCGTGGTCGACCGCGTGGTGCGCGGCGCCCACGAGAACGCCAATGCCCGTTGAATCGATGTAGCTCACCTGGGCAAAATCGAGCTCAACGGCCTCGGTGGGCTGCTCGAGCGCCAAGTCGATGGCGTTACGCAGACTGTCGGCATTAGAGATATCGATTTCGCCGGCCACCTTGATGGTGTAGAGCTCCGGCGTGGGGTTGGTGGAAATTCCCAAATCCATGTATACGCTCCTTTGCGAATCGAGAGTGCTGATAGTACTGGGCGCGGACTTGCGGGACCCTAGGCGTTAGGCGCGCTCGGCACGCGCAAGCTCGGCAGCGACGAGCTTGACGGCCAGCACCAGCACATCGAGCGCGGCCTCCAGGTCCTCGACCGTGGGGTAGCTCGGCGCGATGCGGATGTTGGTGTCGCGCGGGTCCTTGCCATAAGGCCAAGTGGCACCAGCCGGCGTGAGCTTGACGCCCAGGTCGGCACAAAGCGCGGCGACCTTCTGGGCAGAGCCCTCGGGACCATCAAAGCTCACAAAGTAGCCGCCGCGGGGATGCGTCCAGGTGGCGCAACCCGTATCGCCCAGGCCCTCGGTGAGCTTGCGCTCAACGGCCTCAAAGCGCGGACGCAAGAACTCGGCATGCTTTTTCATATGCTCCTTGACCGCCTCGATGGTGGGAAGGAAACGCACGTGACGCAGCTGGTTGAGCTTGTCGGCGCTGATAAGACCTGCCTTCAGGCGCTTGGAGAACTCGGCAATAACCGCGGGGCTCGCACCGATAAAGCCAATGCCGGCGCCCGGGAAGGTGATCTTGGACGTCGAAGCAAAGGCCACCACGCGATCCTCGGTGCCCTCCGCACGAGCGAGGTCAAAGATGTTTGCGAGCTCGTCGGTCTCGTCGTACAGGTCGTGCACGCAGTAGGCGTTGTCCCAGAAGATGCGGAAATCGGACGCGGCCGTGGGCATCTCGACCAGGCGGCGCACGGTGTCCTCGCTAAAGGTGATGCCCGTGGGGTTGGAATACTTGGGCACGCACCAGATGCCCTTGATGGAGTCGTCGGCGGCAACCAGACGCTCGACCTCGTCCATGTCGGGGCCGTTGTCGGTCATCGCGACGGGGACATTCTCGATACCCAGATCGGCGGTGATGCCAAAGTGGCGGTCGTAGCCGGGAACAGGACACAGGAACTTGACCTTCTTGCCGTCGTGCGCGGCCTCGTAGGCGTCCCAGGGCTCGCTGCCGCACGAGCCGCAACGCCAGAACATGCCGGCGATGTCGTGCTCAATCAGCAGGCTCGACGAACCCAGTACGAGCGTCTGCTCGGCGGGACAGCCCAGGAACTCCCCTGCCAACTTGCGTGCCGAGGGAATACCCTCAAAACAGCCGTAGTTGGAACAATCGACGTTGCCGTCGTGCAGATCGGCGTCGGCATTGAGGATATCGAGCATGGGGCGCGAGATGTCCACCTGGGAGGGCGACGGCTTGCCGCGGGCCATGTCGAGCGCCAAACCCTTGGCCTTGACCTCGGCGACCTCGGCTTTGAGCGCCGCGATGGCGGCATCGAGTTCGGTGGTTTCCATCTTCTGGTAGATCGTCTGCATGGGGTGCGACCTTTCGCGAAGCGGTACGTTGCAGTTCGTCTAAGTATAGACCGCCACCGCCGCAACGTTATGAAGCCGTGATAGATTAAGTCCATCGCAATAAATTACGAATCGCCGCGCATGCCGGCGTGGGGCGCCCAAGGAGGCACTATGGAGTATGGATCGTTCCAGGCCGAGGAATTCGGCGACCTGCAGCGCCTGGTCGACGGACTGTTTTACGACCGCCACGCCATCGACCGCCTGGATCTCATCGTGCAGGCCGAGATCTTGGACCTGGCGCCCGACCTCATGGAAATCGTCAACCTGCTACCGCCCGGCTATTACGACCGCCAATCACTTTGCGACCAGCTCAACTCCGCCTTGGCCGCCCACGGCTGGGGCGCCGTCTACGGCACCGTGGAATAAACCTAGTCATTTAAGAACGTCCCCAATGACTAAAACGCCGCCTGTGATGGTGTTCACAGGCGGCGTTTTCAAACTTGTATGTGCTTTTACTCGCCCTTGGGCGCGGGGTGTTTGCAGACAACACTCATGTAGATCATGCCGAGCACGGCAGCGGTGACCGAACCGGCAAGAATAGCGGCCTTGGCAGCCAGGACCTCGAACTGGGCCGTCGGGAAGGCGAGACCGCTGATGAGAATCGACATGGTAAAGCCGATACCGCCCAGAATGCCCACGCCGGCAATCATGTGCCAGTTGACATTGTGCGGCAGCTCACAGACCCTAAACTTAACCAGGGCAAACGTCATACCAAAGATGCCGATCGGCTTGCCCAGCAGCATGCCAAAGTACACGCCGAGCGTCACCGGGTCGGTGAGCAACGTGCTCATATCCACGCCCACTAGGCGAACCTGTGCATTCACGAACGCAAAGATCGGCAGAATCACAAAGTTGACCGGCGTGGAGATCAGACGCTCCATGCGGATGAGCGGCGGGGTCACGCGGTGCATGACGCGCTCGACCTTGGTGGTCGAGACGGTAAAGTCGTGCTGGCCCAGGATGTGCGCCTCGTCGTCGTAGCGGTCGTCGAGCAACGGTAGGCACTCGCCCAACCAATCGGTGAGGCTATCGAGCTTGACGCCGCACTTGGCCGGAATGGTAAAGGCCAGGATGACGCCGGCGAGCGTAGCGTGCACGCCGCTCTTGAACATGCAGAACCACAACAGCAGACCCAGTACCGAATACGGGGCAAGGCGGTAATGCTGCGTCTTGTTGAGCCACACGAGCGCGCAGGTCACAAGCGCGGCGGCGCCCAACCAAAACGGATTGGGGCTCTGACCGTAGAAGATGGCGATGGCGGCGATGGAGATGAGGTCGTCGGCGATGGCGAGCGTCGAGAAGAACACGCGCACGCCGTTGGGCACGCGGTTGCCCAAAAGCGACAGCACGCCCAGCGCAAAGGCAATATCGGTTGCCATGGGAATGGCCCAGCCGTTGTGCGCGCCGGCATGGTTAAAGATCAGATAGATGCAGGCGGGAACGACGACGCCGCCCACGGCCGCCAGCATGGGAAGCATAGCCTGGCGCGGGTTCTTGAGCTCGCCGACCGTCATCTCGTACTTAAGCTCAATGCCCACCAACAAAAAGAAGATCGCCATGAGGAAGTCGTTGACGAAAAGCTCAACGGTAAGACCGGCCGTAAGGTTGCCCAGACCCACATACAGCGGGGTCTCCAAAAAGTGATGGATGGCCTCGTAGGCATCGGTGTTGGCGCAAATGACGGCGGCGATGGCGGCGAAGACCATGACGGCGGCGGAAATCGTGCCGTTCTCGGTGATGCGCTCCCAAATGTCGTGGCGCTCAAAACGCTTGCGCTCACGAACGTTAAACAGCTGCTCGGGTGCTGCCATGGGCGGCTCCTTTCACGGGAAAGCTCCCGTCTTAAAAAAGCACGGCCCGCCCAAGTGGCGGCGCCGCGCTCTAACGTATTACGCTTGCATCTAGCCTACCCTGCACGACAAGCGCGCAAGCGTGGCCGAAAAGCGGAACCACAGGTTGAACATTATTTGCTCAACGGCACGGGCACGCCTATCCAAGAGACGACGCGGCGCCGTGCACAAAAAACGACCGGAGCACGGGGCTTCCGCGATCCGGTCGTGGCGTTTGGTCAACTAAACCTAGCAGGCGGCCATGATGGGGGCAGCGACCTGCTTCTTACGGGAGAGGACGCCCGGCATCCAGACGCCGTCGTGCTCGTCGGCAATGCCCAGACCCTTCTGAGCAGCCTCGGTCTCGCCCTCGAGCAGGACCTGCGAGCCCTCCTCCATGATGTCGGTGATGCACAGGACGATGCCGTCAGCACCCTTCTCGGCGGCGTAGGCGCGCATGGCCTCGCGGATCTCGTCGATCATACCGAGCGCACGGCTCTTGTCGACGGTCTCGTACTGGCCGATGAGCAGCTTCTTGCCGGCGGGCTCGAACATCTTGATGTCGTTGCCAACCATCTCGGCTGCGGTGAAGGAGCCGGACGGGCGGGTGAGGAAGACCTCCATGCCAAACTTGACCGGGTCGACGCCCACCTGCTCGCCGAGCTTGGCGGCGACGGCGCGGTCGACATCGGTGGTAGTGGGGCTCTTGAGCATGAGCGTGTCGGTCATCATGGCCGAGAGCAGCAGCTTGGCCTGAACGTCGGAAAGCTCAACGCCGAGCACGCCGGCGAGCTTGGTGACGATGGTGCAGCTGGAGCCCCAGGGCAGGCAGATGTAGTGCAGCGGGCCGGCGGTCTCGAAGTCGCCGATGCGGTGGTGGTCGACGACGCCAAAGACCGTGGCGTCCTTAAGACCGGCGACGGACTGGGCAGACTCGTTGTGGTCGGTGAGGACGACGAGCTGACCGGCCTCGACGGACTCGATCACGCGGGGCTCGGCAATGCCGGCGTCGGCGAGCAGCTTGGCGGACTCGGCCGGAAGCTGACCAAGGGCGCAGGCCTCGTAGGTGTTGCCGGCATACTCAACCTGGTTGAGCAGCTGGGACAGGACGACGGCGCTCATGATGGCGTCGTTATCGGGGTTCTGGTGACCAAAGACAAGAACGTTTGCCATGGATATCCTCCACTTGATATGTGTACTTGGACGTAGCTATGGTAGCACGCCGATGCCGAGCCTTCGCAGACGGAAGGGCCACGGCATATTTTGGGGCGCAGGCACGGGGGCCAAGGCTGTCCCTTTTGCACCATGTTGGTGCAATGTAACCTGTCCCCCTTGCACCAGCTATTTACCGGCAGCGCGCAGGGCTACGTAGGCGGCACCGATGATGCCGGCGTCGTTTCCGAGCGAAGCGACCTTAATGGGCGTCTCGCGCGAGGCGGAAAGCGCGTACTGCTTAAAGTGCTCGCGAACCTTGTCGAGGTAGACATCGGCCGAGGCGGAGGCGCCGCCGCCGATGAGGAACATCTCGGGATCAACCACGTTGGCAATAAGCGCCAGTGCGCGGCCGAGATAGTCGGCCATGGTATCGGCCGCGGCCAGCGCGAGCTTGTCGCCCTCGCGACAAGCCTGGAACACGTCCTTGGAATCGGAGGGGCCGGTCAGCTCGATGGGCTCGACGCCCGCCTTCTTGCACTCGGCAAGGTAGTTGCTCACCACGCCGGTGGCGCTGGAATACTGCTCCAGGTGGCCATGGCCGCCGCAGCCGCAGGTGCGCTCCTCGGCCGGGTTCAGGCACATGTGGCCAATCTCGCCGCCAGCACCCACAACGCCCGATACCACGTCGCCGTTGACGATAACGCCGCCGCCCACGCCGGTACCAATGGTGACCATCACCACGTTCTGTACGCCCTTGGCAGAGCCGAGCCAGGCCTCGCCCATAGCAGCAGCGTTGGCGTCGTTCTCGTACTTAACGACCGCGTCGGGGCAGTGCTCCTGGATGGCGATCTTGAGCTCGGGCAGGTTGATGGCGATGTTCGCCTTGACCTTGGCATCGCCCGATGCCGGGATGGGGCACGGAACGGCCAGGCCAATGCCCGACACAAAGGCACGCGGAATCTGGGCCTTGGCGACCACCTGGTCGATAGCCTCGGTCACCGCGGCAAAGCCCGCAGCGTCAACGATGGGAGGCGTGGGCACGCTGGCCTTGGCAAGCAGGTTTCCGTCCTCATCGAACAGACCCTCCTTGACCGAGGTGCCGCCGACGTCGATGCCGATGTAATACTGCTTAGGTTCCATGGGAGCCCACCTTTCTCGTTTAAACATTGTCTGTATGGTACCGCTCCCAAGGCAAAAACCTACCAAAAAGGGACAGGTTTGTTTTGGCAGGTTTTATCTGGGGAAACGCAGATGGCTGCTCAACAGGCCGCACATGACCTTCCCCAAATATAAAGGCGCCGGGAGGCGGAGACTCCCGGCGCCCGTCAAAGGGACTATGTTGTCTGTTGGACCGCACGGTCCGCCGCGGCGATAACGCCGACTAGGCCTGAAGTGCCTGCAGCTGCTTGTGAACCTCGATGAGCTCCGTCGCCATGACGCGCATGGTCTCGGTGCCGGCCATCTGGTCCTCGGCATGCAGCAGAATCAACGGGGCCTCGCCGTTACGCTCGCCGTTGGCCTCCTTCTTCAGAAGCCCCATGTGAACATCGTGGCCACCGTTATAGGCCTCGTCGCCCTGCTTAATAAGCTCCTCGGCGGCGTCAAAATCGCCCTCCTTGGCCTTTTGCACGGCATTGATGTACATGCTCTTGGCGGTACCGACGTAGCTGATGATCTCAAAGCAGGTCATCTGCAGTTCATTCATATCCTCCATGTGGAGCACCTAGCCCATCACGCTGACGCAGTGGTCGATGATGCCGGCAGCGTTCATGCGGCCGTAGTCGACCATGTTGATGACCTCGACCGGAAAACGACCGGCGGCCTCCTTCTCAAAGTCACCCTTGGTGTAGCCGATCTGCGGGCCAAGCAGCAACATGTCGCACTCGTCCAGGTGATCGTGGGCCTCGTTCATGGGACGAGCCTCGATCTCGATATCCAGACCACGGTTTGCAACCTCGGCCTGCATCTTCTGGACCAGCAGGCTCGTGGACATACCGGCATTGCAGCAGAGCATGATCTTCTTCATGGTTTCCTCCTTATAACTGCGCGGCGCGCAGACGACAACTGGTTTTATTCCTTGCGGCTATTGTGCCCACCCCCCTGCATCTTTACACAAGGGAGAGAGCCGCGGGCACCGGCACCGCGTACCGGCACCCGCAAAGGTGAAAGGGACGAACGTTAGGCGTTCTACTCGGCGAGAGCCTCCTGCTTGGCGATTGCCTTCTCGGAAATCTTCATAAAGGGCAGGTAGACGGCCATGCCAATGACAATCTCGAGAGCCTGCCACACGCCGGCGCGCCAGTCAAAGCCCGTAGCGAGCAGGGCATTGATGACGGGGGGCATGGTCCAGGGCACCTGGGCGATGCAGGGGCTGATGATGCCTGCGCAGGTAAGGCCATAGGTGATGCCGATGAACAGGTCGGGAAGAAGGACGAACGGGATCATGAGCGGCAGGTTGTACACGATGGGGTAACCGTAGATAACCGGCTCGTTGATATTGAACAGACCAGGCAGGATAGCCATCTTGGAAACGGTCTCGGAAGCCTTGTTCTTGGAGAACAGGAGCGTGTCGAGCAGAAGCATGAGGGTGCAGCCCGAGCCGCCGATGAGGGCGAAGCTGTTAACGATCTGCATGTTCATGTAGTGATCGGGCTGGATGGTGCCACCGGCGGCAAAGGTAGCCATGTTGTCGACGATGAGCATGGTCAGGATCGGCTCGACGGTAGCGCCAGAGATGGTGGACTGGTGAATACCGACGCAGAACAGCAGGTTGGCAAGGGTGTAGATGAGGATAACAGCCCACGGACCGGCGTTCATGATGTTCTTGAGCGGGTTGGAGATGCACGTGGAGATGATGGCGCACAGATCGGTGCCGGCGCACACGGCGAGCAGGGCTGCGGCAAGAGCGAAGATTGCGAGGTTGAGCAGCATCGGGATCATGACGTTGAAGGAGTTGGAGACCGCGGGAGGCACGCCCTCGCCCAGCTTAACCTTGAGCTTCTCGACGCCAGAAATCTTGATGAAGAGCGAGACGGAGAGCAGAGCGATGATAATGGCCGAGAACAGACCGTTAGTGCCGGTGTTGGCAGTCGAAAGGGCGCCCGTGACCTCGGCGGAGGTGATCTTGTCGGTGAGCAGCGGGCTCGTGGCGGCAAGCGAGGCGGTGATCTGCTGCGGCATCATGATGACGAAAGCAGAGATAGCGACGACCACACAAGCGAGCGGGTTATCGAAACGCTTGTTCTTGGCGAGGCTGTAGCCAATCAATCCGGCCAAGATAATGGCAGAGACGTTGAGGGTGCCCAGCGTAATTGCCGAACCCCAGGTCTGGAGGTTGGCAAGGCCCGCCGCATCGAGCGGGAACAGAGGGAACACGACGTTGTTGATGAGAACCGCGATACCCGCAAGGATATAGAGCGGCGTGATGGTCGCGAAGGCGTCACGCAGGGAACGCAGGTGAACTTGGTTTCCCACCTTCGCAGAGACCTCGGCAAACTTGTCGAGGAAGCTCTTTCCGTTGTCACTGGCCATGATTGCTCCTAACTTTCAAATCCGGCCTTTTCCTATGCGCACGGTGGTCTGTCGCCCTCTGCCACCAGATGTGCCATGTGTTGCGCGCGGCGGCGCGCGGTCTGGGCGTTCGCCCGGTCGCTAATCAACCACGTGGGTCGTGGCGACCTGTTTGAGCCAGGCCGCCGACTTCTTAAGGCGGCGCTTGTAGCCGTCCATGAGATCGACCTCGACAAAGCCGTAACGATTCTTAAAGGCATTGGCCCAAGACCAGTTATCGATGACGGCCCAATAATGGTATCCGCGGCACTTGGCGCCCTCGGAGATTGCCCTGGCAACCCACTCCAGGTGCTGGCGCACAAAGTCGACTCGGTAGTCATCCTGGATGGTTCCTTCGGCGTCACGGTTCTTGTATTCGTCCATGATGCCGATGCCGTTCTCGGAAACGAACCACTCAAGATCGGGATAGTTCTTAGCGCAGTCCATGCCAAAGTCGTAGAGGCCCTGCGGGTAGATCTCCCAGCCGCGGCTCTCGTTCATAACGGCGTCGGGCCATACGTACTCGTCGGCAAAATGCGGCAGGCCGTACTGGTCGACCTTGCTCGCCGGTGCCTGAACACGCGTGGGGTGGTAGTAGTTGCAGCCGAGCCAGTCGACAACACCCTGCTTGAGAATCTCTTGGTCGCCGGCACGGAACGGGAGCTTAACGCCGCCCTCGGCCAGGCTGTCGAGCACGTCGGCAGGAAGCTCGCCCTTGGTAATAAGGTCGAGCCACCAGCGATTGTTGATGCCGCTGGTCATACGCACGGCCTCGAGGTCTGCCTCGCTGGGGTTCTCCTTGGTGTAGACCGGGGTAAAGCAGTTGATCATGCCGATCTTGGCATCGGAGCGAATAGCGCCCTCGTCATAGGCGCGGCGGTAGTTGGCCACGGCCAGCGCGTGCGCCAGCGAGATGTGATACTGCACGGTGCGGGCGCGGCTAAAGTCGTGGAGCTGCGGGAACCACACGCCCTCCTGATAGCGCTGCTCGGGCTCGACGATGGGCTCGTTAAAGGTGAACCAGTACTTAATCTCCTGGCCAAACTCGTGGAAGGCGACGTCGGCGTAATGTGCGTAAGCCTCGACAACCTCACGGCTCTCCCAGCCGCCACGGTTAAAAAGGTAGGTGGGCATGTCAAAGTGGTACAAGTTGACAAACGGCTCCAGGCCGGCTTCGCGAGAGGCGCGGAACAACTCGTGATACCACGCGGCGCCTTCCTCGTTGAGGTTGCCGTCGGCATCGAGCAGACGGCTCCACTGGATGGAAGTGCGATAGGTATCCAGGCCCAAGTCCTTCAAAATGCGAAGGTCTTCCTGGTACTTGGCCATAAAGTCATTGCCGGCGTAAGAGCCAACGCAGTTGTAGAACGAGCCCAGATCCTGGATGGACCAGGTGTCCCACAGGTTCTCGAGCTTGCCGCCCTGGTTCCACTGACCCTCAGTCTGCGGGCCGGACATAGCAGCGCCAAAGAAGAAGTCGTTGGGCAGCTGATACTGTGCCATCAAAGTCCTCGCTTTCGTGTTCTAGAGCTTCCGGTTGGAGACGGGTTTGCTTTGGCAGGTTATCCGGCGCGGGCGCGCACCGGTCATACCGATATCCAACCCGCCAAAACAAAACCGTCCCCAAACGGTCGATCCTGTTCTGCGGAAAGATTCCGTTCGTTGCTTAAACTATAGCGCTCTAATTCTAAAAGTAAAGCGTCTTTTTCTTTTTTCTTTCTCGAGCTTCTTAGATAAAGGTTATATGGGTGCCTTGTTAAGGGTTATACTTACTTGCGTATTGATATATGTCGGAAAGGAGGTTCAATGATTCCCAAATACGAGGCGATAGCTGCAGATATTCGTCGAAGCATCGAGGATGGCACTCTTAAACCGGGCGACAAGCTTCCCACCGTCGTTGAGTTCTGCGAGCTCTATAGCGTTTCCAAAATCACCGTCAAACGAGCTATCGAGCAAATCACCGAGGAAGGTCTTATTACCAGCCGACGCGGATCGGGTACCTACGTTAAGGACACGGCGGGACTTCCCGGTCAGGCGTTTTTCCAGGGCAAAAACGACCGTGCCCAGGGCTTTTCGTATGAGCACCGCGGGGAGAAGGTGACCTCGGTGGTCTACGATTTCTCGATTGTTAATCCACCAGCGGACATCGCAGCCCAGCTGGGAATTGCCGAGGATGACTTTGCCTATCGCATCGTGCGCGTGCGTCAGGCCGATGAGAAGCCCATCGTTATCGAGTACACCTACATGCCCCTCGAGCTGATTCCAGGCCTTAAAAAGAAGGACCTGTACGGATCGGTCTACCACTTCATCCGCGAGCAATGTGGGCTGAAGATTTCGAGCTTCCACCGTACCATTCGCGCCGTGGCAGCAACCGAGGAAGAAGCCGAGCGCTTGGACACCAAGCCTGGCTCTCCCCTGCTCGAGCTCACCCAGATTGGCTTTTTGGACAGCGGCGCCGCCTTTGAGTATTCGGTCTCGCGCAACGTTGGCGACCGCTTTGAGTTGCACAACGTAACGTTGGCATAGGTTTTTGTAGTCATCCGGGTGCTCGTTTTGAGCTGTTTTGTGCAGCGCCCGCGCAACACAATGGGGGTATGAACATGTCCGATTTGATTAAACTGACGCCGATCTTTCACGAGAAGATCTGGGGCGGCCGCCAGCTCGAAACCGTATTTGGTTACGACATTCCCGAAGGTCCCATCGGTGAGTGCTGGGCCATCTCGGCACACCCCAACGGCGACTGCCAGATTGCGGAGGGCCCGTACGCCGGTCACACGCTTTCGTGGCTGTGGGCCGAGCACCGCGAGCTCTTTGGCAACTGCGAGGGCAAGGAGTTCCCGCTGCTCATTAAGATTCTGGATGCCAAGGACGACCTTTCGATCCAGATTCACCCCAACGACGAGTACGCCGCCGAGCATGAGAACGGCAGCCTGGGCAAAACCGAGTGCTGGTATGTGCTGGACTGCGAACCCGGTGCCACGATCATCGTCGGCCAGCGCGCGCACGACCGCGCCGAGGCCGCGCAGATGATCGAGGGGGGCCGTTGGGACGAGATGCTCAACGTGCTGCCGATTCACAAGGGAGACTTTTTCCAGATCGACTCCGGCACCGTTCACGCCATCAAGACCGGCACGCTGATTCTGGAGACGCAGCAGTCGAGCGACGTGACGTATCGTCTGTACGACTACGACCGCCCCGGCACCGACGGAAAGCTGCGCCCGCTGCACATTGAGCAGAGCCTCGACTGCATCGACTTTGATGCTCAGGCTCCGACCGACGGCACGGTGACCGCGCCCGAGGTGGACGGCGTGACCGAGCTCGAGTCCAACCCCTGCTACACCGTCGATCGCGTGCGCGCCAACGGCAGCAAGACCCTCGACCAGCGCTGGCCCTTCATGTGCCTGTCGGTCATCGACGGCGAAGGCACCGTCTGCGGCGACCCCGTCCACAAGGGAAGCCACCTGCTGGCCCCGAGCACCGTCAGCTCCATCGACCTCGAAGGCAAGATGGAACTGATCGTCTCGCATCTGTAGATCGCACCAACAACCCAAACGCAACAAGGGGCTCCCCCGTCCACCAACGGGGGAGCCCCTTGTCCATATATATCAGCCCACCCGGCTCTCCAGATCAAAAAAGCGGACGAGCAGAGCGACGTTCGCAAGCAACGTTATCTAAGGACCTGGACGGGCGTATGGGGCAACATCGATCGCGAGTTCCGCACGAGCCGGAGAGCACTTAATGTGCTATCCGTGCGAGCAGGACTGCCCGAGCAGGCGATGTTGCCCCATACGCCCGCCCAGGTCCGCCGGGATCACGACAGTTTGACGATCGGTGCAAAACCTTTCATTAGCTTTTTGGTCTGGCCGGTCTTTTCGAATTGGACCTCGATCATGTCTCCAGCGACCGAGATCACGGTACCCGTGCCAAAGGTCTTGTGGCTCACGGTATCGCCCGCGGCAAAGTCCTGCGATGCGCTGGCGCGATCGACCTTGCGCTCCACCGTCGGGGACACCTTGGACGAGGGCTTTTTGGCTCGCGGCGCGCCCGAGCCAAAGGTCGAGGCAACACGGCCGGCATCGGGCGAAACCCCACGATGGCGCTCGGTCCCGTAGCTGCTGCCGCCAAAGAAATCGTCAAAGCTCGATCCGCCGCGCGAACCGGAACCGCCGGTCGAGCGCGTATGCGAGCCAAACACCTTGCCGCCATACATGTCCGAGCCCATGCCCGAGCCAAAGGTGCCGTGACGGTCGCCGCGCTTCTCCCAGCCCGTGCCCTCAAAACCGGCAGAGCCGATACCGCTAAACTCGATATCCTCAAACGGAATCTCGTTGAGGAAGCGCGAGCGCGGGTTGGCAGAGGTCGAACCGTAGGTGCGACGTGTGGCCGCATAGGTCAAGAACAGTCGCTTACGGGCACGCGTGATGGCAACGTAGGCCAGGCGACGCTCTTCCTCGAGCTTGCCCGGATCGTCGCTGCCGCCAAAGTCGTGCACGTGCGGGAAGATGCCCTCCTCCATGCCGGCAACGAAGACCGCAGGGAACTCCAGGCCCTTGGCGGAGTGGATAGTCATCATGGTAATGGCATGCGTCTCGCCGGCAAGAGAATCCAGGTCGGAACGCAGGGCCAGCCACTCCATGAGGGCGGGCAGCGCCTTGCAGGTAAGCGGGCCATAGGTGCGCTCAATCTCGTCGGCATGCACGGCACCCGCGGGCAGCTCCGTCGGCGCGGCATAGGCATTGCCCGCGATGGCGGCAGCCAGAGCATCCTGCGGAGAAAGCGCCGGGGCCGCCAGGCTATCGAGCGGATTGGAACCCGCGGCATCACGCGCGCCAACGAGCGCCTCAAACGAGGATGCCGGGGCAGACGGCCCCGGTTCAGGCGCAGGCGCGCTCACCACGACGGGCTCGGACTCGGCGCCGGCCGGTACATCGGCAACGCCAGCCGCGCGCAGCTCTTCCAAGCTCTCGAGCGTACCCTCGATATCCTCGTGCGTCTCTTCAAATTCGGCAGCAACGCCCAAGAATTCCTGAATGTTCTCGGCGCGGCTCTCAGACTCCATGGTGCCCTCGGCGCGGAACGCCTGCAGCAGGCCCGTTTTGTCGACAATCATCTCGACGACGTCCTTGAGCTCGCCGTCCATGCGACGGCCCTCGCGCACCAGCGCCACAAAACTCGACAGGCCGTTACGCACCTTGGCGCTAAACATGCCCGTCTCGGCCGTCGCGATCTCGCAGGCCTGGAAGAACGAGCAGCGGTTATCGCGCGCCAGCTGCTCAATCTTTTGGATCGAGGTGGAGCCGATACCGCGTCGCGGCGTATTGATGACACGCTTGACGCTCATCTCATCTGCCGGGTTCACAATCATCTTGAGGTAGGCCATGACGTCGCGGATCTCGGCGCGGTCGAAGAATCGCGTGCCGCCCACGATCTTGTAGGGTACGCCCGCGCGCAGGAACATATCTTCGAGAATACGCGACTGGGCGTTGGTGCGGTAGAACACGGCGATGTCGTCGTAGCTTGTGCCCTTGGAGTGCAGCTTTTCGATCTCGCCGGCAATCCAGCGGCCCTCATCGCGCTCATCGCTCGCCTGGAAGGCCTGGATCTTCTCGCCGTCGCCCTCTGCCGTGAACAGGCGCTTGTCCTTGCGCTGCGAGTTGTGGCGCACCACGGCGTTGGCGGCGCTCAGGATGTGACCCGTGGAGCGGTAGTTCTGCTCCAACTTGACGGTCTTGCAGTTTTTAAAGTCCTTCTCGAAGTCCAGGATGTTGGTGATATCGGCGCCGCGCCAGCTGTAAATGGACTGGTCGTCGTCACCCACGACCATGAGGTTTTGGTACTTGGCGGCCAGCAGGTTGGCGATCTCGTACTGGACGTGGTTGGTGTCCTGATACTCGTCGACGCTAATGTAGCGGAAGCGCTCCTGATACTTGTCGAGCACCTCGGGGCGGGTGCGCAGTAGCTCGAGCGTGCGCACGAGTAGGTCGTCGAAGTCCATGGCGTTGGCAGCGCGCAGGCGGCGCTCCAGCTCCATATAGACCTGCGCGGCCTTTTTGTCGTTGGGGCTGTCGGCGGATTTGAGCATGTCCTCGGGCCCGATCATGGCGTTTTTGGCCGAGCTGATTTTGCTACGGATCATGTTGATGGGGAACTGCTTTTGCTCAATGCCGAGCGCCTGCATAATGTCGCGCACCATGCGCTTTGAGTCGTCATCATCGTAGATGGTGAACTGGCCGGTGTAGCCCAGCAGGTCGGCGTCCTCGCGCAGCATACGCACGCACATGGCGTGGAAGGTGCACACCCACATGCCGCGAGTGCCGTTGGGAATGAGCGCTGCCAGACGCTCGCGCATCTCGGCCGCAGCCTTGTTGGTAAACGTGATGGCCAGGACCTGCCAGGGCTTAACGCCCAGGTCGCCCAGCATGTGCGCGATGCGGAAGGTCAGAACGCGGGTCTTGCCCGAGCCGGCGCCGGCAAGGACCAGCAACGGGCCCTCGGTGGTCAGGACCGCCTCGCGCTGGGCGGGGTTGAGGCTGTCGATGTCGACGAGCGGCTTGGCGGGCTTGGGCGCCGGGGCCGGGGCGTCGTAGATGTCGAGCGGGACGAGCTCGGGTTCCGGCGCGGCGGGGGCGGCGTATACATCGAGTGGTACGGGCTCCGGTGCGGGCGGCACGGGTACCGCGGTGTTTCTTTCCCAGGGCAGCGGCTGGGTCATGGGCGACTCCTCATCTGACGGACGGCGCGCCTGCGGGCAGCGCCATAGTTTGAGCCGTACCAGTATACCGAGCCGCGCGGACACCGACGTAAATCACACCGCGACTCCGTGCGCCGCCATCGAGCCCGCCCCAGCAGATTTGATGCAATGGGGTCAGGTTAGTCTGCACCACGTTGCTGCAAAGTAACCTGTCCCCATTGCGCCAATCACGAAACCGCCGATGTCATGGCAGCAGCAGCGAACGGCGACCAGAGCGAACAAATTGGCATGAAAAGAGGGCGGCATAGACCTTTTGGTCATGCCACCCTCTTTGAATGACAAGCTGTCACCCTGGCCGCCGCGCAGCGTCGACTAAGTTAGAGGCCGAGCATCGGCTCCAGGACAAAGAAGTACGCGAGCACTACGATGCCCAGTATGATGCGGTAAACACCGAAGCACTTAAAGTCGTGACGGCGGACGAAGCCCATAAGCCACTTGATGGCGATGAGCGACACCACAAAGGCGACGACGCAGCCCACGCCCAAGATGGCGATCTCGTTGGCGCCGAACGTGCCGCCCTTGATGAAGTACTTGACCAGCTTGAGCGCACTCGCGCCAAACATGACAGGGATGGCCAGGAAGAACGTAAACTTGGACGCCACCGAGCGCGTGCAGCCCAAAAGCAGGCCGCCGATGATGGTGGAGCCGGAGCGCGATGTGCCCGGAATCAGCGAAAGCACCTGGAAGCAACCGATACCCAGCGCGGTCTTCCAGCTCAGATCCTCGAGCGTAGTGATGGAGCCAAAGTCCAGGTTATCGTCATCGTCCTCATCCTCAGCGGTAGCCGCGGCGGGCGCCGCAAAGTGCGCACCGGCGGGACGTACACCCGACACCACAGCACGCGAACCAAACGAACCGGCAAGAGCGGCCTGGTCGCGCTTGCTCGCGCGCCAGTTCTCAATCACGATAAACAGCACGCCGTACACAATGAGCGCCAACGCCACGACGGGAGCATTGTAGAAATGCTCCTCCATCCAGTCGTTAAGCGGCAGACCGATCGCCGCGGCGGGAATGCAGCCGAGCACAATCTTGCCCCATAGCACCCAGGTGTCGCGACGGCCCTCCTTGCCCTTGCTGGGAGAAAACGGGTTGAGGTCGTAGAAGAACAAAACGCAGACGGCCAAAATGGCGCCAAGCTGAATCACGACCAGGAACATATTCCAGAACGTCTCGCTCACGTTCATCTTGACGAACTCGTCCACCAAGATCATGTGACCGGTCGACGAAACAGGCAGCCATTCGGTGATGCCCTCGACCAGGCCCATGAAGGCAGATTTTAGAAGCTCAATGATATCCAAAGGGACCCCCTCGTTAGACACCCGCCGATATTGTTCTGCGGACGGTGCGGGCGATGTCCCATTATCAACCGTTGGCGGCGCGCCTGCGCCTACCCTTACCAAAAAACTCGCCCGTTCACAGAATTGCGAGCGGTCAAACCCAAATCCTTGGGTATAACTGCAACAAGATAAAGTGTCCGGCGGCCACGCATCCGCGCCCGCCCGATGCACGAGCCCCACGCCCGTGCGATAGACCAAGGAGGAAACCATGAACGAGGGCTACACCAAGGTATTTGTTTCACTCGACGGTACTGAGCAGCAGGATTTTGTGCTCGCACGCGCCATCAAGGTCGCCGCGAACAACGGCGCCAAGCTGATTATCGGCCACGTTATCGATTCCACGGCACTCGAGAGCGCTGGTTCCTATCCGGTCGATCTGGTCAACGGACTGGAGGAGGCATTTAAGAACTCCATCGCCAAGCAGCTCGAAGAGGCCAAGGCCAATCCCGACATTCCCGAGGTCGAGGTCATGATTCGTACCGGCCGCATTCGTGAGACGCTCAAGGATGAGATGCTCGACGTGGTCAAGCCCGATCTGGTGCTCTGCGGCGCCCGCGGCCTGTCCTCAATTAAGTACGCGCTACTGGGCTCGATTTCAACGTTCCTGCTGCGCAATACGGACTGCGACATTTTGGTCGTGAAGTAGGTTCCTTCCCGCCGGCGCAAGGCCTGCGGGGTTATCACGCCGACGTCCTCGCCGCTTCGCGGCTGCGGGATGTCGGCTTAGATAACCCCTCCCGGCCTTGCGCCTTCGTCACCGTACTTCAGCGAGTTGGCTGATAAAAGATGGCGTGCCGCCCCGTTTGGGGCGGCACGCTTTGTTTGGGGCGGCACGTTTTTGTTATATGGCGATCCTGCTTAGACGAGCTTGCACTTCTGGAATGATCTTCTCGAACATTACCTCCGCCTCAGCAAAACCCTCTTCTTTGAGACCGCGCGCGGCGTCTCTTAGCGCGTCTGGAACCTCATTGCAGGTATCGGCAATCATTCCGGCAACAATTCCCCCGGGCAAACCCGCCCCGATCATATGGCTCATCACCGACCCGCGCGTTACGTCGTCAATCTTGCGGCTCCCTCCAAACGAGACGCCCATCTCGCGAACGAGACTGGGATAAACCGTTGTGCACAGCACGTCATAGAGCGGCGCCAACCTCACCTGCTTCCAACTTTCGTCCCACACGAACGACCAGTTCTTTAGATGGTTATCGCAGTTACCTACGGCATAGTCGAACAGCTGGTTATAGCCGACAAGGAACCTGTCCTCCATTTGATTCGTCGACGTCCTTCGCACCGCATCGACGATAAGCCCCAGGTAATTGACGCCCGTGGGCTCATATTTAAGCTCACGCGAAATGCCCTTGGCTTGACAAACATCTTCCTGGTGCAAACGGTATGGAATTGGCAATCCGTCAACCGAGCATCCAGCATCAGGCGTTACTCGGTCAAATCGCCTCACGGCGATAATTGGCTCGGCATCCTCAACTCGGATAAGAAAACACTCTTCGGCCGACAGGTCCATCAGAGAGGCGGCCCTCACGCACATCGCTTCGCACACTGTCTCGCCCGGGAACGTTTTCGATCCCGCCTTGAGAATGTGCGTAGATGGGGCCGCTCCATGAGGCAGGTACCATCCGCCACATGGATCATCGCCCGTATGGTAGAGACCGACCTTCGCCTGAGCACCTGCAAGGGAGATTCGACTCTCTAGCGCTAAATCAAAAGCAACCTCCGCCGGCGCGTATGCCAGCCCGCTTAGCTGTTCCTCACCTATCTCTTCATAGCCCATTTCGAGACTGTCGGCCGAAGGATCTCGCGTCAAAACCAGAGCGCCGACAGGTTCATCGCGGACTAAATCGAGCACCTTAAAGTAATCTCCGCGTTCCGCTCGCGCCCTTTTCTCAAGATCCCTGTTGAGCTGCCCCTCCGGAATGATGCCGGAGAAAAAGGAGCCCGTTGTGTCCGGACTAAATGTCTCGGCCGACAACGGCAGCGAGGTCGAAATCGGGGCCGCATCACCGCTCTGGAGATATTTGGGGCTATAGGTGAATATCGGAAGCCCCGCGTTTTCCTCCAATATGCCAACCAGCTGGTAAGACCCATTAAACTCACGGTGAACGAACAGCGTGCCATCCATTACTTCCCCCTCACCTTCAGAATAAAATCAATATCCACGATGGAGGCGTAATCGAAAATGACACCAATTTCGACCGTTGTCCGCCCCCGCTCGATATCACCAATCACACGAAGGCTGCGGCCCGTCATAGTCGCGACATCGCGTTGAGTCAAGCCAAGCTCACGCCTTCTGAGCCTAAGGGCTTTCCCCATCTCGGCGGGATCGAAAACCACGCGCTCCGAGAAAGCGACTTCCGACGGTTTGAGCTTGATGCGCCCATCCAGCTTTTTAATCGTTGTCACCGTTCTCATCATGCCTCCAGCTATATTCCTATTCGTGAACATAGTATAAAACCGTGGAACTATGTTCATGTACGGGAATATAGTGTTTGCTACATTAGCAATGTTCCCGTTCAGGAATATAGCTACCGAGAAGCCTGATATTTTCTTAGATGGGCAGATCCTGAACGGCTACGCCATACGGGCTGACTACTCAAAGTATTGGAACTTGTTCGTTGAAAAAGCGAACGTGACGACGAAGCCTTCGCCCGGCTCGGACGATGCGGTGACGTCGATGCCCATCTTGGAGCACAGACGCGCCACCAAGTAGAGGCCGATGCCCGTTGCGCGCTTGGTGGTGCGGCCGTTGTCGCCGGTAAAACCCTTCTCGAACACGCGCGGCAGGTCGGCCGCGCTCACGCCGCAGCCGTTGTCCGCGACGGTGAGTTCGATGCGCTCGCTTGCCAGGCCCTCGTCCAACAACGCGCCCGAAAACACGATCTTTGCGCCATCCTCGCGCGCATATTTAATGCTGTTCTGAATGAGCTGGCCCAGAATAAACTCGAGCCATTTCTCGTCGGTGAACACCTCGAAGTCGAGGTTCTCGCACACCGGCGCCACGTGCGCCGCAATGAGCTCGCGCGCGTTGGCTTTAATGGCACCCGTCACCAAGGTCTTAAGATCCCAGCGGCGAATCAGGTAGTCGCGCTCCACAACCTCCGAGCGCGCATAGTACAGCGCCTGGTCGATATAGCGCTCCACGCGGGCAAGCTCGCGTGCCAGGTCGTCCACGCGCGTCGGATCGTCTTCGCTGCCGTCCAGGTTTTCCAAGATCAGATGGGCAGCCGCCAAGGGCAGTTTGGCCTCGTGTACCCAGCTCTCGATATAGTCGCGATAGTCATCGGTCTGACGCCGGCCTTCGGCAACCTCGTCGCAAGCAGCTTTGCCCACCCGGCGCAAGACCTCGTACTCGAGCTCGCCCTCGGCATAGGTCGGGCATTGCACCATCTCCTGCACCCATGCGGGACTCTCGAGCTCCTCTGCCGCACGCTCAAGCTGACGCAGAAAACGACGACGGCGCGCGTACTCGATCACAATGCCGAGCATGCCAAAGACAAAGGACACGCCGACCGCCACGACCACGATGGAAACGGAAGCGCCGGCGACCGTCAGTACAAAGCAGCTCAGCAGCACGCCGCAGGTCCACACGGCGACGGGAAGCAGCGCGTCTTTGAAGAATTTGGCAAACGACATACCTGGCACCTAGACCGAATAGCCCTGGCCGCGGTGCGTCGTCAGATACCCCTTGATGCCGATTTTTTCGAGCGTGGCGCGCAGGCGGTTGATGTTGACGGTAAGCGTGTTGTCGTCCACGAAGGCATCGGAGTCCCACAGGTCCTGCATGATGGCCGATCGCGAGACGATCTTGCCCGCGCGACCCAAGAGCAGCGAAAGGATACGCAGCTCGTTTTTGGTGAGCTCGGTGCCGGTACCAGTTGCCGTGTTGGTGACCGTGGAGCGAGCGAGGTCGAGTTCCAGTCCCTTGTGGACGAGCGTGCTGCGCTCACCGGCAGCCGTGGTGCGGCGCAGCAGGGCATTGATACGAGCCACGAGCACGCGCGCGCTGTAGGGCTTGGGCACAAAGTCGTCCGCGCCGAGCGTCATGGCCATGACCTCGTCGATCTCGGTCGAGCGCGAGGTAAGCACGATGATGGGGACCTCGGATTCGCGACGGACCTCGTGGCAGATATGCTGGCCGTCCTTGACGGGAAGCGTGAGGTCGAGCAGCACCAGGTCGGGCGCGGCAGCAAGGATATCGCGCGAGACATGTTCGAACGATTCGCAGGCCTCGACCTCAAAACCAGCACGGGCAAGGATGTCGGCAAGTTCGCGACGGATAGGCTCGTCGTCCTCAACGACATAGATTAGCGCCATGGATTCCGCTCCCCTCTTGGTTGTCTTGTCCCATTATGACCGCGAAGCCGCAGGTACGCACCTCACGCGGCACCAAGGTGACAGAACTGTTCGCAAACGAAAGCGCTTGGCTCGTCCCTCGCTCGCAACGGGCGCGAGAATCAAATGATTATATAATCCCCGTCCCAGAAAAATCATTTAGCGGCGGGCACGGAGCTTTTCGTAGCCGTCGGCAAAGAAGGCGACCGTGGCGGCGTCGGCCTCCGCGGCGTCCGTCTCGGTTGCGGGAACCACGCCGTGCTCGTCACTCACCAGGAACAGGGCACCCTTGAGCTGTGCGGGAATGTCTACGCGCGTGACCGGGATGTTCTTGGTCTGAGCCAACTGCTCAATAAGGGTCGCCGTGCCACACAGGCACTCGTCCGCCGGTGCCACAAAGGCCAGCTCACCGTTGTTGACGGCGGCGAGCAGCTCGGGTGCCACGCCGGTCTCGTCAGCCTCGGAGCGGGCCTCGGCGGAGCGGGCACGCAGCGCCTTGGCCGACGTATCGGCCAGCGGCTCGTACTCCCCCACCGTCATGGCGGCGTTGCCGTTAACGTCAATCACCAGCATGAGTACGCCGTCGTGCGCGGTGTAATCGCCCTCGGCGAGCGACCACTCAACGTGTTGCTTGGCCCAGCTGAGCATGTTGTGGGTAAGCGGCTCGCCCTGCACCAGGCGCTCGGATAGCGCACGGATGTGGCGGTTGAGCATGGGCACCTTTTTGTTGGACATGCGCCAACGGCAGACAAGCGCGGGCTTGTCGAGCGTGAACTTCTCGACCGCCTCCTGATTGGCGCAAAAGTCCTCGTACGCACGCTGATCCTCGGCATTGCCAAACAGCTCGGCATCATCAATCTGGGGCATGGTCATACCTTTCGTGTTAGTCATTCCGTCCTCTTATACCAAAAAGACGGCCCTCCAAACGGAGCGACCGTCTTTTGCAGAGATTATTTTGTCCCAGGGCGGAACTTAGTGACGGAAATGCCTAGCCCCCGTGAAGACCATTGCGATGCCATGCTCGTTGCAGGCCTGGATGCTCTCGTCGTCGCGCTTGGAGCCGCCGGGCTGGATGATGCAGGTCACGCCGTGTGCAGCAAGCACGTCGACGTTGTCGCGGAACGGGAAGAACGCGTCGCTTGCGCAGGCAAAGCCGCCCTTCTCCACGCCCTCGCGCTCGCAGAAGTCCTCGGCACGCTCGCAGGCCAGCAGCGCAGAATCCACGCGGTTGGGCTGACCGGGACCCATGCCAATGCCGGCCTTGCCCTTGGAGACCAGGATGGCGTTGGACTTAACGCCCTTGCAGACCTTCCAGGCAAACTCGAGCTCGGCCATCTCGGCGTCGGTGGGCTTGCGGTCGGTGGGGAACGTAAAGGTCGCGGGGTCCTCGGTCACGTGGTCGACCTCCTGCACCAGCATGCCGCCGTCGACGGAGCGCAGCTCAACCTGGGCGCCGTGGTCCACGCCGCCGGTGGCCAGCACGCGCAGGTTGGGGCGCTTAGCCATGCGCTCGAGTGCCTCGGCGGTGTAGCTCGGGGCGATGATGACCTCGACGAACTGCTTGTTCTGGTCGGCGAAGTGCTCGACCAGCTCATAGGGAACCTCGCGGTTGCAGGCGATGATGCCGCCGAAAGCGCTCTTGGGATCGCAGGCGAAGGCGCGGTCGTAGGCAGCCGTAATATCCTCGGCAACGGCGGAACCGCAGGGGTTCTGGTGCTTGAGGATCACGCAGGCGGGCTCGTCGAACTCGCGGACCAGGTTCCAAGCGGCGTCGGCATCCAGATAGTTGTTGTAGCTGAGCGGCTTGCCCTGGATCTGCTCGGAGCCCACGAGCGGGAACTGCGAGCTCGCGGTGTTCTCGCAGCCCTCGGCAAAGCGATAGACCGTGGCCTTCTGCTGCGGGTTCTCGCCATAGCGCAGGTCGTCGACCTTCTCCAGCGAGATCTCGAGCTTGGCAGAGGTATCCGCCACGTCGCTTGCCTGGGCGGCGAGCCAACGGGAGATAGCCGTGTCGTAGGCGGCGGTGGTCTGGTAGACCTTCACCTGCAGGCGACGACGGGTGGAAAGCGTGGTGCAGCCACCGGTCTCGCGCATCTCGGCCAGGACGGCATCATAGTCGGCCGGGTCGGAAATGACGGTAACGCTCGCGGCGTTCTTAGCGGCAGAGCGCAGCATGGAGGGGCCACCGATGTCGATGTGCTCGATGGCATCCGCGAAGGTGACCTCGGGGTTGGCGACGGTCTTCTCGAACTCGTACAGGTTGACGACCACCAGGTCGATCAGCTTAATGCCGTGCTGAGCGGCCTCCTGCATGTGCTGCTCGGAATCGCGACGGGCAAGCAGCGCGCCGTGAACCTTGGGATGCAGCGTCTTGACGCGGCCGTCCATCATCTCGGGATAGCCCGTGAACTCCTCGATGGGGGTTACGGGAACGCCCGCGTCCTCGATGGCACGAGCCGTGCCGCCCGTAGAGATGATCTCGACGCCAAAGTCGTCAACCAGCGTCCGTGCGAAATCGACGACGCCCGTCTTATCGGTAACCGAGATCAACGCGCGTGCGATCTTCACATCAGATCCCATGCAGTCCTCCTGTCTGGTACGCCGCCGTGCTCTGTGAGTCGGTGATACGTCGATCTGCAGCGCTCGCGCAGCGGCATTGAAAATACTGATTCAATGTAGCGCATCGAGCGCGACGATGCACCCCGCAACGCACGGCTGTGCAGAAAAAGCTTCGAGCGGGGGTTGCAGGAGCGCCACTGGGCACGGTGAGTTCATGGAACACAGGGGCACCATAATTAGATGCCAATGGCGTGGTAGAACTGTGCTCGATATGCATCCGCAATAGAAAGAGGCACCATGGTCTCGCGGGTTCTCTACCGACCGTTTGATACCGAAGATTTCGACGCCATCGCGCTGATCCTGCAGCAGCTTTGGCACAACAACTCGGATAACGATGAGTACAACCGCCTCGAAGCCGCGTGCGACCTTGCCTACTGCCTTTCTTCCTCGACGTTTTCGCAGGTTGCCGTAATCGACGGTCAGGCGCGTGGCATTGCGCTCGCGCGTGCGGGACAGAGCTCCGGCGCCACCGTCAAGGAACATTGGATGGACACCGAACGCTCGTTGCTGTCGCAGATGCGCGAGCTGGAGCCTGAAGCTTGCGCCGAGTACCTCTCCTTTGTGCGCACCACCATTCGAACCAACAACCGCCTGCTCGAGAAAAGCCCGCTGCCGCATGACAACGAGGTCACGCTGCTTGCCGTGGATCGCGATGTCCACGGCCTGGGCGTTGGCACGGTGCTGCTCGACGCTGCAATCTCGCATCTGTCCTCGTGCGGGGCGACCAGCGCGCACCTGTACACCGACTCCAACTGCTCGTGGAAGTTCTACGAGTTGCACGGCTTTAAGCGCACGGCCACGCACCGAGCCAACCGCGAGGAACGCCGCCACGCCATGCCGCGCGAAAGCTTCCTCTACGAACTCGACCTAACAGTCTAAAACCCGGCAGTTAGGGACGTTCCTCTTGTGCCGGCACCCCGGGACACTCCTTGGCAGCAGCCGCACCTAGTCGTTGGGGACGTTCTTAAATGACTAGTCGTTGGGGACAGTCTTGATCAAAACGACCGACGAAGCCCTTCTTGAGGTCGCTATATAGGGGTTCACATATAGCTGTGGTCAAAAAACATCAAATATGAGTACTGTTACCTTTTTAGTGGCAGCGAAATTCGGCTTTTTCGGGTCTCTTAGACCTCTCGACGCGTTGGATGAACTAACGTATCTCCCCAAATGTACAATAAAATGGATTTCTAACGAGAAACAATCTCGTTAGGAGTCCATTTTTTAGTACAAGCAAATGTGACAATCTAGGCAACAGTACTCATATTTGGCATTTTTTGCCCACTGCCCCTTGCGCGAAGGTCCGCAGCGGAAAGTATGGCCCGTTTCGATGCACAAAAATGGGATGGATCTTCCCTGGCAACCGCCCAGAAAGGTCCACCCCAAAGCAAGCGCTCGCTAGAACGTTCCGCCGCCGCCTCCGCCGACGCCGCCTCCGCCGCCGCCCGAGAAGCCGCCGCCTCCGCCGTCGCTCGAGCTATCGGAACTCGAAGCCAGCTCACGGATGCTCTCGTGATACACATTGTTAAATGAATCGAGCGGCGAATCGATACCGTAATGATGGTAGTACCACCAGTAGCAGGGGTAATTGTCGTAGAAACCGTCGGCCTCGCGCACCTCGGGAGGAACAGCCTCGGCAAGCTGACGCAGGACTTCCTTCGAAACGCCCAGCGCCGCGCCCATCACCAGCAGCTTGTTCCACAGTACCAGATCGCCGGGGACGGCTTCCTTTAGGCGCGTGAAGTCCTCGAGCCAATGCTTAAGCGCCTTGCAGCGAGCCGCCACCTCGGCGCCCTCCGGCGTAAAGCGGCGGAACGTAAGGCCCACGCCAATACCCACCAGCACAATCGGCGCCGAGATAACCGCGGCGATAATGTTCACCTGCGCGCCGTCAGTAAAGAAAATGGATCCCACGGGAACAAAGGCGATCAGAATACCAAGAACCAGGCAAAACACCATTGCAACGATGCCGTCCGAGGCAACGTACTCGCTATCGGCCAGCTTGCCCTTAACGGTGTTCTGATAGTCCTCGAGCTTGTCCCCCACGGGCGTAGCGTGCTGTTTAACGTAGTGCTGCAGCTCGTCAAACGTGCGCGAGCGATCGCCGTTCTCGTCGGGCTTAGCACCGGCAAAGAAAACCTTGAGCACCATGTGGTCAATGCCCTTGGCCGATTTCCAGCCCGCATCACTCACCATCACGCGATACGTCTGCTCTTCTTTTTCGCGCTTCAGCAGACCCTTCTTGGCCTTGGTCACGGTCGCCTGCTCCAGCTTGATCACACGGTCGTCAGTGAGCTTCATGAGCGTAGCGATATATGCCTGATCGGGCACCTCGTTCCAGCTCATGAGGGCCGAAAGTACGGCGGGATGGTCGGCCGAAGGCACATCGCGGAAATATTCGTCCTGGAAAAGCGGCTTGGGCTTGCGGCGGCGCAGCTTGAGCACAACGATTGTGCCGGTAAATGCCACCGCCGCGACAACACTTAGCGCGGCAAGTGCATTGGCAATCATGCGAGCGTGAGCGCGGCGGGCGTTAGCTTCGTCGGCCCACGCCTTCTCCTCGCTCAGGATTGTCGGCATGCGCTCCTCACTTGAAGCGGAAAGCCATGGCACCCAGTCGCTGGGGAAGGCGATGCGCGCCTCGGCGAATTCGCCCTGATGCACGCAGGGAATGGTATAGGTGACCATGGGTTCATCCGCATCGAGTGACACGTCGCCCGTCAGCGGACCGTGACCCCATGCGCGGAAGTTATCGCCCTTGACGGCCGCCGTCCCGGCAGCGGCATTTGCGAAGTACACTTCCATCTCGACATCGTCGGAATCCGCGGACCAGCCGTCACCCACGAACTTCCAGTAGAGCTCGGCGGTATCGGCCCAGTTCATGACCGCACCGGTCATGGTGTAGCTCACGTAATAGATCGCGCTATCGCCGCTCTCGTGGGGGCTGAACACCTTAATCCTTACGCCGTCACCGGTCTGCTCGACCGTGTAGACGCCAGAGTCGCCCTTGTTCGCGCTATCGACTTTGTTAAACGCGGTGTCCTCTTCCTCGACACTCAGCACGTCGACGCCCGCCGTGCCGCCCTGCTGGTTGGTGCCCGTATTGATCTCCCAAAACACGCCGTTGATGTCGTCGTCGAAATCGAACTGGCGTCCCTCGACAACGGTCAGCGATCCATCGGCCTCAACCGTGGCGCCGATGTAGGTTTGGCTCATGGAGTAGCCGTCGGCGTGTGCGGCGGCAGGCAGCAGCAACAACGCAAGCGCGACGAGTGCGCAGACGGAAGCGAATCGCGCGAATAGGCGGCGCTGCCGACAGGTCTTGGCAACGGGGGCGTTCATAGGCACATCCTTTGTCTGTGATACCAACAGCGTCATTGTCCCACGTTTACGGGCGCACATGACGAATATCTAGGCGACCGGAGCGCCAAATGGGACAAAAGTCACGCCCGCCGCCAGCAGCTAGTCATTGGGGACGTTCTTAAATGACTAGCCGTTAGGGACACTCTTTGGCATGGCATGCACCAACGATAGATACCATTTCACAGCTCCGTCACAGGTGTAGTGGCTTTGTGTGGGCGCGGCATGCGCTGATTGAGCCGCCAGCCGAGGGGCATAAAGCAGTTGAGCGAAAACGGTTTGCCCCTTTGCCGTTCGCTCGAGGATCATGTCCCCCTTTTCCGCGGAAACCCCGGCAGTTGCGAAGAGCTGCCGGGGTTTCTGTCGTCTAAGGCGCCGAATTGATGGACAGGAATCAAAGCGCCGAGTCTGCGGCCCGCCATACGCAATGCGGGGCTTCGACAACTTGCGGACCACAGTGACGTCTCCCCATCGCGCCCCGCGCTATACTCGTCCGCATGGATATCAAAGCACGCAACATAGCAACGCCCGCCGCGGACGCGCCAACGACGCCGGCCGCCTCTGCCCCCGCGCCCGTCGTGGGCCGTTTTGCCCCGTCGCCCTCGGGCCGCATGCACCTGGGCAACGTGTTCAGTTGCCTGTGCGCGTGGCTTTCGGCCCGCAGCCAGGGCGGCCGCATCGTACTGCGCATCGAGGACCTGGACGATCGCTGCAAGCGCCCGGAACTTGCCGCTCAACTGATTGACGACCTGGCCTGGCTGGGGCTTGAGTGGGACGAAGGTCCCTACTACCAGCACGATCGCCTGGACTTGTACGAGGACGCCCTGCACCAGCTGCAAGACGCCGGCCTCACCTACCCCTGCTTTTGCACGCGCGCCGAACTCCACGCCGCGAGCGCGCCGCACGCCAGCGACGGCACGCCCATCTATCGCGGCTCCTGCCGAGGGCTTTCGGCCGAAGAGGTCGCCCGCCGCAGTGCCCTGCGCGCCCCGGCCACGCGCCTGCGCGTGCCCGCCGTCGACGACCTCGCAGACGATGTGATCGAATTCGTGGACCGCACGTACGGGGCCCAATGCGAAGCGCTCGCCACCGAATGCGGCGACTTTTTGGTGCGCCGCAGCGACGGCGTGTTTGCCTATCAGCTGGCCGTGGTGGTCGATGACGCCGCCATGGGTGTTACCGAGATCATACGCGGATGCGACCTGCTTGGCTCCACACCACGCCAGATCTACCTGCAGCATCTGCTGGGCCTTCCCACGCCGCACTACGCGCACATTCCGCTGCTCATGTCACCGGACGGCCGCCGCCTTTCCAAGCGCGACCGCGATCTGGACCTGGGCGAACTACGCGCCCGCTTTGGCACGCCCGAGGCACTACTGGGCTGGCTCGCCGGGCAAACAGGCATCGCGCCAGACACCACGCCGCGCTCTGCCGAGCAGCTGGTCGAGCACTTTAGCTGGAACGTCATCCGGGAGCATCGGGAAAACATCACTGTAACGGTCGAGTAGCCAGCCACCGCGCCTCTACGCAACATCCCAGGGCTGGAGTTCGTCGCCTAGGCGAACGATGCAGTCGTAGAGCACGGTGTGGCGCTCGGCCGGATTGGCATCCCGATGAAAATGTCCGTAGTACCAGCGCTTGTAATCCAAGCGGTCTTCCAGCTCATCGAAAAATGCCGTAAGCCGATCAACGGCGGGGTAATTCCAGCCGGGTGCCGGATAAAGCGTGGGCGAAAGCATACGCGTTGAGCAGGTGTGGGTGACCACGTAGTCGACCTTCCAGCCCGCGCTGTCGAGCTTTGCCCGCGTCTCCTCAAAGTTGCGCTCGTCCGGCAGCTCCTGCGG
>NZ_JBBNNA010000015.1:0-51675 GCF_040098065.1 Collinsella sp. CLA-JM-H32B
CTTCGTGCTCATGCTGCCCCTGCGCGAGTGCGCGAGGCGCTGCCGCGTCTGCCTCAAGACCGCCTACACCATGCGCCACAGGCTGATCGAGTGCCTCTCGGCCTACTCCCCCTCGTTCAGGGTCGAGAGGGGCTGCGGCTGCGAGCTCGACGAGACCTATTTCCCCGAGTCGTTCAAGGGCAACCACGCGAAGGGGTCGTTCACGATGCCGCGCCCCTCCCGGCACCGCGGCAAGCAGGTGCACAGGCGCGGGCTGTCGCGCGAGCGGATCTGCGTCATGACCGGCGTGAACGACTCGAACGAGACGTTCCTCGAGGTCACGGGGCGGGGCGCCCTTTCGAGGGAGCGCGCCATGGACGCGCTGAGGGGCCGCATCGCGGCCGGCTCGGTCGTCGCGACCGACAGGGCGGCCGCCTACGTCGGCGTCCTCGCCGAGCTCGAGGTCGCCGCGCACGCGGCCTACGACCCCAAGGACCGCTCCGGGGGGACCATCAACCGGGTCAACGCCGTCCACTCGCTCCTCGGCGCCTTCATGGAGCCGTTCAAGGGCGTGTCGACGAAGCACCTCGACGCCTACCTCGCCTGGTTCAGGTGGTGCCGAACCTTCATGGCGACCGATTCCGGCGCCGCCGGGCGCACGGTCGCGCGGCAGCTCGCGCACGGCGTCTGCAGGAGCCGCGTCCGCGACATGTTCAACGTGGAGCCGCCCTACATGGACTACTGGGCCGCGCCCGCCGCATAGAGGCGGTAGAATGGTCGCACCGCGATACACGAGGAGGGGTGAGGCCATGCCGTCGAACATACCGGCCACGACGATCCGCATCGACCCGGAGGTCAAGAGGGAGGCCGCGGCCATCCTGGACGAGCTCGGCCTGTCCATGTCCACCGCCGTCAACGCGTTCCTCAGGGCGCTCGTCCGAGAGGGCGGGATGCCGTTCGAGATGAGGGTCAAGATGCCGGCGCCCGACGGGGAGACGGCGAGTTAGCCGGCAGGTCGGCATGTCAATCCTGGTCTAACAGAGCCTTAGCTATTGCAAAAATCTAAACCTCGACTGTTCCGATTGGAATGTCCCAACCTATGCCAATCATAGTGACTTCAATCACTGCGCCCCCGGCGTTATCCTCCCGAAGGCGTGGCAGTAGGTCTGAAGAAACAAAACGGCAAGCAGTTTATGTGGCGCGGGCACCCGTGCCGCCGTTGCCTCAGCGGCACGTTACGGGCTAGTCGGTTCGATTTAACGTACGCTCTGCATGCAATATCAATCCCCATGCGAAGGGAGTGTCGCATATGCATGCAGCGGCAATTAACCTTCGGGGGGTGGGTATCTCCTAGGAATACCCGCCTCCGAGGCCAAGGAGCCATCGAGTACGTTCTGGTCATCGCGATTATCGTCCTGGTTGTGATGATAGCCGGCCCTTGGGTCTCGTCGGCAATCAGGAACCAGTTCAACACGGTGGCGGGAGTATTGGTAAACGGGACAGCAGGTGGGACTTGGGAACCGAGCGGTTCCGGCAGCGGTAACGGCGCGGGTTCCGCGACCGTCCAGGCGGCGCTCGCCAAGGACGCGAAGGACACGCGAAGGACTGGACCCTCGGTGAGCAGAAGGCAGTTGCCGAGGACATCGCCGCCAAGGGCGAGGCGTCGCCCGCCTACGCCAAGGCGAAGGCCGCGATGGATGCCGGCACCGAGTTCTCGATGAAGCTCACCGATGGCAAGACGCTGACTTACCGCATTATCGGCATCAATCATGATGACCCTGCAGGCGGATCCGGCAAGGCGGGCCTCACGTTCCTCACCACCACGACGGGCATTTGGTCCCCCATGAACGCGATTGACACCAACGCCGGCGGTTGGGAGAAGTCTGAACTCCGTCAGAAAATGAACTCCGGCAAGATCTGGAATCTGATGCCCTCCGATTTCCAGTCCAAGGTGAAGGCCGTCAAAAAGCTATCGAACAATGTCGGGGGCGGTGATGAGAACAAGAACGCCGCCGTGACGGCTACCTCGGACAAGCTGTTCCTGCTCAGCTACTCTGAGATCGCCCCCCACCTCCTATTGGGCATCCTATCCCTGGACTTCCTCCGAGGGCACCCAGTACGAGGCCTTCAAAGGCAAGGTGACGGAGAACTATAATCCCAACTCTGCCATTGCCATTGGCAGCGGTTGGTGGGAGCGTTCGGTGTTTCCGAACGCCTCGAAGGGCTTCCTCCATGTCGACAGCAGCGGCAATCCGTCGGACAGCAACTCCGCGCCGGGCTGGTTTTGCGTCTCCCCCGCCTGGTGCTTCTAGCTTGTCTAGCGCAAAGCTCGCATTACCCCGCGCGTGCTTTCTTTTGGCGACCGAACGAACGGCTTCAGGTTCATGGCACGGGTAGTCGGATTGAAGAGAAATGGGGTCATACAGCGGCTCTCAGAGCGCCTGCCGCACTCCCCCGCCATTACCTCTGCTACGTCCTCGTACAGAGCCCATCCTGCTGGTGTTTCGAGTTCGGGGCGTATACGGTGGGTGGATAATGGACTCAGGTCGATGACGTTGTTGACGGGAGCAACCATGGCGATGTGCGAAATCAAGTTCGATGAGGGCGAAAGGGCCTTGATTCAGGACCGTGCGGAAGCCGCGGGCATGTCCTTTTCCGAGTTCGTGAGAAGGGCTGCGATTGAGAGGGCTGAGGACATGGCGGACATCGAGGCCTACGACGAGGCCTTGGACGGGGATGATGGTCTACGTTACCCAATGGAAGAGGTCGGGCGCATGGCGGCGGAGACCGAGTGATTATCCTCATGCATCGTCTGCTCGAACTTGACAAGGGCGTCGGATATCTGATTGCTGGTGGGAAGCGCGAAGCGCTCCCTGCGCGACACGACCTCATCGAACATCGGGACAAGGAACGCCCGGTCCTTCGCCTCTTGGAACCGCGATGGGAGCGTTTCCTCCATCAGCGCCTTGAACTCTTCCGACTTTACGCCGTCTAGGGCGGCAAGCAGCTCGTCCATTTCATGCCCGTCGAGCAGGTACTCGACCGCCATGCACGACACCATGGCATTGAAGTACCGCCCGAAAGACGCGCTATCGCCCTCGAACAGTATCCCGCCGACTACGCCCGCCGCCGCCGTGCCGACCGTTCCGCCGACCATGCCGCCCGCGAGGCCGACGATGGTCCCCATGCCGGGCGACACCGCCGTGCCGGCGACGGCACCGACCTTCGCCGCCGCGACACCTGCTGCGGCGGCGCCGGCGATTCCCCCGGCGATCGAGGTGGCGAGGCATGCCATGTTCTGGGCGTACTGGGCGCCACTTGCCTTGCCCTGGAAGAGCCTGTAGGTCTCGGGGACCGAGAACACGGCGAGAGTCACCGCTGCCGAGACGGCATTGCCCCTTAGCATCTTCGCAAGCTGCTTGGAGGCGGCCGCCCCGCTGATGGCGGTCTTGCCCGTGAGGGCGCGCAGGCCGTTGACGATTGTGGCGGACGCCTTGAATCCGAGCTTGCCGACCAACGCCTGGCTGGGCGCCATCAAAGCGTTGGAAAGCCCCGCTCTGGAGAGCTGCGAGACGACCATATGCTGGGCGAAGGACAGGCCGAACACCTGGACGCCGGCGGCGATGCCAGCCTGGACGGCACCGGTGATGTCCTTGGTCTCCCTGTACGCCATGAACGTCGTCGCCAGAAACGACAGGCCGAATGCGCAGGAGCATGTGACCGCGCCGGTCGCGGCGTCATAGGCCACCGATTCCACCGTTCCCGGCTTGGCGAGGTTCACCGCCTGGTCGTATGTGAGCTTGCCCTTGCGGACGATCTTCTCGGCGTCCCTGGGGTCGCTGACGCCGGGGACCTTGCCTTGGCTGATCTTCTTCTCAAAACCGCGGAGCACCTGCTGGTACTGGTCTTTCGGGACCTCGAGCTGCATCGGCGTGCGGTCTTCTGTGAGGTAGCGATACTGGTGGGTGCTCGAATCGAAGCATGCTTCGAGGGACCCTCGCGCCGTCTTGTAGTACTTGGTCTGGATCAGAACGCCGTCGACACTTCGGTCGGGGCCGTTCTTCGCGTTGTCCCTCCCCAGAATCTCGGCCTGGTGGCCCTGGAGCCTGTCGATGATGCTGTTGGCCTCCTCGGCAAGCTCTCCGTGGCCCGCGGGGTTGTTGACCGCGGCCCGCTGCTCGACGAAGACCTCCCCGTTGCTGTTGATGGTCGCCGCCGCCGCGGCTGCCGCGGCTTTGACCGCCGTATCGTCCGCCGCGGCAGGCTCGCTGTCGATGCCGGCGGCGCCGTCATCCTCGAGGCCGCGGAGCGCCTTGCAGCGGGATACGAACTGGCCCCGGCACGCCTCGTCGACGGTGAGCGCAAGGTTGCCTTCACCGTCGGAGGCGAAGGGGCCGGGCTCGAAGTACGCCCACTCGAAGTAGAAAAGGCGAGACTGCCTCCTTTCCCTCCCCGGGACGGCGAACGCGTCGGCGTCCGCCTTGATGTAGACGCCCTTTTCGGTCATGGCGATGCCGCTGGGCCTGAGGTCGAACTCGGCGTCGGCCCAGACGACGGTCTGCTCCCTCGGTATCGGGAAGGCTGACTTCACCTTGGCTGCATTGGCTTCCGTCAACGGGAGCGGAGACTCCTGGAATGAGCCGAGTAGTCCTGTGCGCGGGTGGCCTCAATCGCTCTCAGGGCTTCCTGTACCTTGGGCGCGTACTCCGCCTTCTCCGCATCAAGTCTTTCGGCCTCTTTTTCGTCGAGGGCGGCCTTCACGCCGTCCGCCGCCCCTGCGACCGCCGCGCCAGCCGTTGTCGCCGCGTCCACGATTGCAGCACCTGCCGCTACCGCCACACCAGATGCCCCCTCGGCAATCCTGGCCGTCACCTCGCCGGCAGTCTTAGTGGCCCCCTGAATCTCCTGCAGCGGGTCGAAGCCTTTGTCGAATATGCTCATGGACGATTCTTTCTCGTGGGCGAACAGGCAGTCCGAATCGCGTTGTTTCTCATACGATCGCTATTATAGCCATGCGTCTTTATGCCTTTGGTTCAGCTGCCAAACCCGGCGCAGGAACTCGAGCAAGATTGTCAAACATTGGGCGGTACAGGGGGGGCACCCTCAATCGCCTCTATATCGACAAGGTGCAGCCGTGCGAGGGCTTCGAGAGGGCAATTGACTGCATTCAAGACACTCGTCCCCCCTACCGTCATCGTTGCCGCTGCGGCAAGACCGGAGCAGTATTATGGAATAGCCCTACGCTCAGCGATGAATCTACAAACCCTGAGCGAAGGGAGTGTCGCATATGCATGCAGCGGCAATTAACCTTCGGGGGGTGGGTATCTCCTAGGAATACCCGCCTCCGAGGCCAAGGAGCCATCGAGTACGTTCTGGTCATCGCGATTATCGTCCTGGTTGTGATGATAGCCGGCCCTTGGGTCTCGTCGGCAATCAGGAACCAGTTCAACACGGTGGCGGGAGTATTGGTAAACGGGACAGCAGGTGGGACTTGGGAACCGAGCGGTTCCGGCAGCGGTAACGGCGCGGGTTCCGCGACCGTCCAGGCGGCGCTCGCCAAGGACGCGAAGGACACGCGAAGGACTGGACCCTCGGTGAGCAGAAGGCAGTTGCCGAGGACATCGCCGCCAAGGGCGAGGCGTCGCCCGCCTACGCCAAGGCGAAGGCCGCGATGGATGCCGGCACCGAGTTCTCGATGAAGCTCACCGATGGCAAGACGCTGACTTACCGCATTATCGGCATCAATCATGATGACCCTGCAGGCGGATCCGGCAAGGCGGGCCTCACGTTCCTCACCACCACGACGGGCATTTGGTCCCCCATGAACGCGATTGACACCAACGCCGGCGGTTGGGAGAAGTCTGAACTCCGTCAGAAAATGAACTCCGGCAAGATCTGGAATCTGATGCCCTCCGATTTCCAGTCAAAGGTGAAGGCCGTCAAAAAGCTATCGAACAATGTCGGGGGCGGTGATGAGAACAAGAACGCCGCCGTGACGGCTACCTCGGACAAGCTGTTCCTGCTCAGCTACTCTGAGATCGCCCCCCCACCTCCTATTGGGCATCCTATCCCTGGACTTCCTCCGAGGGCACCCAGTACGAGGCCTTCAAAGGCAAGGTGACGGAGAACTATTCTGTTAATGCCTGTCTGAAGATTGGCAGCAGTTGGTGGGAGCGCTCGGTGAATCCGAGCAACTCCTACTACTTCCTCAATGTCGACAGCAGCGGCGACCCGACGTACGCCGACTACGCGGGGTACTCGTATTGCGTCTGCCCCGTTTGGTGCTTCTAGCTCAAATTTGATCTGATGTAAGGCCCGTGCAATCCTGCATGGGCCTTTTTTTTGGCAATTGCTCGACCGATTCGTGGCTTGAAACACAAATTATCGAGTTAAGGAGACATGGGGTCATACAGCGGCTCTCAGGGCGCCCGTAGCACTCCCCCGCCATTACCCCTGCGGCGTCCTCGTATAGAGCCCATTCTTCTTGGCGTTTCGTTGCAACAGCTCACTTGTCCACCGGTCAAGTGAACTACTGGAATAAATACAGCGACACGCTTGTTCGTTACAGTGGCTATATCGGTGTATATCGCCGCGATAAATACAGCCCGTTCTTGGCGTGTACCTGCTGCGCGTATGTAGAATCATATCGCGTTAATAAATCGGCTCAAGCGCGTGCAAAACGCACAAGTAACCGCAAAAGGCGATTATCGCGCAGGTAGATTTTTGGCACCCTGTTGCTTAATCAAAATTAAGCAATTGCTTAAAACAAAAAAGGTCAGGCACTAGGTGCCTGACCTGCAAACTTCTGGTCGGGACGACTGGATTCGAACCAGCGACCCCTTGACCCCCAGTCAAGTGCGCTACCAAGCTGCGCCACGTCCCGAAGCTTTTGTTTGTTGCTCTGCTCTCGCTCGCAACAGGGAGTATATTAACCCGAAACTTTGGACTTGTGCAAGAACTTTTTTAATTATTTTTGAGCAAGTCTAAAATTGTATCTGCGAGCTGGGGTTTTGTTAGTACGGGAAGTTCCTGTGTACCCGCTGTGCTCACAATCCAGGCCTTGTTGGTGTCTGTTCCAAAGCCCGAATCGGCGCGCGAGACATCGTTGGCGATGATCGCATCGCAGCCCTTGCGGGCCAATTTACGCTCAGCGTACTTCACGACGTTATCGGTCTCGGCTGCAAATCCGATCACGCACCGCTCCCCCTTTTGGCGTGAAAGCTCGGCCAAAATATCGACCGTCTCGACGAGCTCGATGCGATCGAGGCGTTCATTGGCCTTTTTGAGCTTATGGTCGGCAGGGGCCGCGGGTGTGTAGTCGGCGACAGCCGCCGCGCAAATGGCCGCATCGGCCGTCTGGAAGGCGCTCAGCGCCGCCTGTAGCATCTCTGCGGCGGTCTGCACGCGCACGCACTCCACGCCGCGACCCACGTCGAGTGACGTCGGCCCCAACACGAGCGTGACCGCAGCACCGCGGCGAGCGGCCTCCCCCGCCAGGGCGATGCCCATCTTTCCCGATGACCGATTGCCGATAAAGCGCACGGGGTCGATCGGTTCGTGCGTAGGGCCGGCGGTGATGACGATGCACTTGCCCGCCAGGTCCTGAGGTGCGGGGTTGAGCACCTCGCAGATGGCTTCGACAATGTCCTCGGGCTCGCTCATGCGTCCCGTGTCCACGTCGCCGCAGGCAAGGTAGCCGCTGCCGGGTCCCACCACATGGACGCCACGGTCGCGCAACGTGGCCATGTTGGCCTGCGTCGCCGGTGCCTTCCACATGCCGTTGTTCATAGCGGGCGCGATCACGATGGGTCGCGGCGTGGCAAGCAACGTGGTGGAGATGAGGTCATCGGCGATGCCGTTGGCCATCTTGGCGATGATATTGGCCGTCGCGGGCGCCACGACAACCAGGTCGGGCTCCTGCGCGAGCGAAATGTGGTGGATGGGGTCGGAGGGATCGTCGAACAGGCCCACAGCGACCGGCTCGCCCGTAAGCGCGCGGAAGGTGATCGGCCCCACAAACTCCGTAGCATGCTCGCTCATAACGACCTTGACGCGCGCGCCGCGCTTTTGCAGCAGGCGCACGATATTGCACGACTTATAGGCGGCGATCCCGCCGGTAATACCCAGCAGGATCGTTTTTCCCTCAAGTTGCATTGAATTATTGGGCGCCGCCATCGTTTACGCTTCCTTGCTCGGGAGCACCAAGAGTCGGTGGCAATACGGACAGTGCGCAATCTCGCTACCGTCGTGGTTGAGGTCGCTCATGGACGATGCCTGCAGCGCGGTGTGGCAGATGGTGGGAATGTTGCCCTTGATGGTCTCGACGGCCAGGCCGCGGAACTGCTTGAGCAGGCGCTCGTAATCGGTGAGCACGTCAGTCGGCAGCGTGGCAGCCAGCGCGGTGCGCTCCTTGGTGGCGGCGTCAATCTGGGCCTGGAGGTCGGCGGCCTTGGCACGAGCGGCCTTGGTATCTGCCTTCACGCCCTCCTCGAACTTAGCGATGATAGCCTGCGCGCGGGCCTCGCGGTCGAGCGCCTCCTTATGGGCGACAACGACGTCCTTGCGGGTGTGCTCGATCTTGTCCAGACGCTTTGCCAGGGTGGCAAGCTCATTCTCCAGGTCCTGCACCTCGCGGTAATCAGAGCCATCGACGTGACGCTTCTTTGCGGCCTCGATGGCGTTATTGGTCTGGATCTCGGTGGTGTTGAGGTCGTCGAGCTCAATGTCCAGATCCTTGCGCTGGGCGTAGAGTTTGGTCATCTCGGACTTGAGCTTCACATAGGTCTTACGCTTTGAGGCGAGCTCCTTGAGCTCCGGCATATTGGCAAGTTCGCTCTTGTTGCGGGCGAGCTCCAAATCGATCTGTTGCAGCTTGAGTAGCGTAGCGCCGGCGCTCATAAGTTCTCTCCTTTTGTCACAGTCCACCATTGGCAAGGGTTCAGTATTTTAATCGCATGACGGGGGTCGACCCCGGCGTCAACTGCAGAGTTCATCAATATATCAACGAACGGCTCCTCGGAGCGGTCGTGGCCGAGCAGAATCACGCTCAGGCCACGCAAGGCAAGGTCCTGCGCCACGTGGTAGCCGGCCTCTCCGGTCACAATAACATCTGCGCCCGCGGCGATGGCAAGCTCACCAAAGTCGCCGAGGGAGCCGCCCAGAATGGCGACGGTGCGGCACGGGTGCTCGGCTTCGCCCCATACGCGTGGGTCGCTGCCATAGGCCGTGGCGGCACGGTTAGCGAGATCGCGCAGGCTGCAGGCGTCGTGGAGGGTCGCGAGTGCGCCCAAACCGGTGAGCTCAGGCTCGTCCACATGCTCCAGCGAGCTCATGGGCTCAGCGCCCAGCAACTCACTCAGGCGAACGCGCGCTTCGTGCGAGCGGTCCAGGTTGGTGTGAAGCGAGATGATGCTCACGCCGCAACGAGCCGCCTCGTACAGTGCAGCGCTGCACTGGGGGCGCGCGGAATCGGCCGGACAAAAGGCCTCGGGCGCCTTGATATAGATGGGATGATGCGTCAGCAGCACGTTGGCGCCGGCCTCGAGAGCGCGGTGCACGTTGACCTCGGTCGCGTCGAGTGCGCAGGCAACACCGGTGATCCTGGCAGCGGGATCTCCCACAGATAGCCCAACATGATCCCAGCCCTCGGCGTCCGCCTTGGGATAGCGCGCCAGCAGCGCATGTTCAAGCTCGGAGACGATCATGCGGCGCCTACGATCGTAAGCAACGTCTGGGCGAAATCATCCAGGTCGTCCGGATTCACGCGGTCATCAAACGAGATGCGCAGCGACCCCAATGCCTGCTCGCGACCAATGCCCATGGCGCTGAGCACGTGGCTCGGGTCCATGCTGCCGCTCGAGCAAGCCGATCCGGCCGAAACCTCAAAGCCGGCGGCATCGAGCTTGATGATGAGCTCCTCGGAGTCCATGCCGTCGACGTAGATCGAAACCATACCCGGCAGACGATCGGCCTGCGCGTAGTCGCCCATCGTGGCGTGAATACGCGGATGAGACGTAAGCGTGGCGTAGAGCTTATCGGACAGTGCCTGCAGCGTCGCGCGCTCCTTGGCAACATTCGGCAACAGCGCGGAAGCGGCAGCGGCAAAGGCCAGCTGCGTGCGCAGGTCCTGCGTGCCGGCGCGACGGCCGGCTTCCTGTCCACCGCCAAAGATGCGCGGACGCAGCGGCGTGCGGTTCTTAAGGTAGAGCGCGCCGGATGCCACAGGGCCGCCGATCTTGTGCGCGGCAACGGTCATAGCATCGACGCCCAGCTCGGTGACATCGAGCGGAATATGCAAGTAGCCCTGGATGGCATCGGTATGAAACAGGGCGCCGGCAGCATGTGCGGCGGCGGCCAGCTCGCGGATGGGCTGCACCACGCCGGTCTCGTTGTTGGCGACCATAATGCTCACGAGCGCCACGTCGTCGCCTAGCAAGTCGCTCAGCGCGGCAGGCTCGATGTGGCCCGTACGACAGGGCTGCACCAGGTCGACGGTAAAGCCGGCGGCGCGCAGCAGCGGCAGGTTATCCAGAATTGAATCGTGCTCGATGGCCGATACGATCACGCGCCCGCGCTTGCGATCACGCTGACGAGCGCCCTCGGCAAGACCGAGCAGCGCCAGCTGGTTGGCCTCGGTGCCGCCGTTGGTAAGGATGATCTCGGACGGGCGAACGCGTGCGCCAAAGCTACGGGCGATCTCGCGACGGGCGACTTCCAGGCGTGCGGCGGCCTTGCGGCCAAGCGAGTGCAGCGAGTTGGGGTTGACGCCGGCAAGCTCGCTGTTGTCGTACTCGCGCTGCGCAAGGAGCGCCTCGGCGCGCATGGGCGTCGAGGCGGCATAGTCAAGATTCACGGGTATGCGGTTTTGACCTGCGGTCATAAGGGTTTATGCCTCCTGTGCGGCCTCGTTGCCCAGCTTCTGCAGCAGTGCAACCTCGGCGGCGGGATCTTCGGACTTAAATACGGCGGAGCCGGCTACGAGCACGTTGGCGCCGGCCTTGACGACCTCGGCGATGTTCTTGGAAGAGATACCGCCATCGACCTCGATCAGGGGCGACACGCCGTGGCGCTCGCACATGGCCGTAAGCTCGTGAAGTTTGGCGATGGTACCGGGGATAAAGCTCTGGCCTCCAAAGCCAGGGTTCACGCTCATCAGCAGCACCATATCGACGACGTCGATGATGCTCTCGAGTACGCACACGGGGGTGGCGGGGTTGAGCACCACGCCGGCCTTGACGCCGCGCTGCTGCAGATGGGTGAGCGTGCGGTGCAGGTGCGTCGAAGCCTCATAGTGCACGGTGATCATGTCGGCACCGGCGTCGGCGTACCAGTCGACCGTCTCGTCGGGGTTCGACACCATCAGGTGCGCGTCGACCGGTACATCGGTGGAGCGCTTAACAGCCTTAAGGATGTCAACGCCGAAGGTGAGGTTGCCGGTAAAGTGACCGTCCATGACGTCGAAGTGCACGTAGTCGGCACCGGCGATCTTGTCGAGCTCGCCCTTCAGGTTGGCCATGTCGGCCGAAAGGACGGACGGAGCGATTTTGATGGAACCCATGGTAGTAGCCTTTCTGCGCTAGTCGGCGAGTCCGTAGAACTCTTGAGAGGGGACGCGGTCGGTGAGGATCTCGAGCGCCCTATCCAAAGTAACACCGTTGTAGAGCGTTTGCTCCACGGCAAAGGTAAGCGGAATGTCTACGCCCAGTGAACGGGCAAGCTCGCTGACGCTGCGGGCCGCGACGGCACCCTCGACCACCATATGCGTGCGCGCTTGGTACTCGTCGAGCGACACGCCATGGGCGAACTCGTAGCCAAAGGTGCGGTTGCGCGAATGCTCCGAGGTGCAGGTGGCAATGAGGTCACCCATGCCGGCAAGACCCATGCAGGTCATGGCTTGACCGCCGCGTGCGTGTACCAGACGGCTGATCTCGGCCAGACCGCGCGTCATGATAAGGGCGAGCGTGTTGTCGCCCGCGCCGGTGCCGGCGGAGATGCCGCACACGATGGCGATGACGTTTTTCATGGCGCCGCATACCTCGACGCCGGTCATGTCCTGCGACAGGTAGATGCGGAAGGCCGTGGATAGGAGCAGGTCCTTAAAGGTCTCCCCTATCTGCGGGTCTTCGCTGGCGATGACGGCGGCAGAAAGTCCGCCGCGGCAGATCTCCTCGGCATGGTTGGGTCCCGAGAGCGCCGCCACGCGCCGATCGTTGCCGATCTCGCTGGCGATGACCTCGCTCATGAGCAGGCCGGACTCGGGCTCGATGCCCTTGGTGAGGCAGAGCACCGGGGTGTCGGCGGCGATGAAGGGTGCTGCCTGATGGCATACGCTGCGTAGGTGCGTGGAGGGCACGGCAAAGACGACGGCCTCGGCGCCGTCGAGCGCCTGCGTCAGGTCCGTCGTGGCGACGACGTTTTCCGGCAGCACGTAATCAACCAAATAGCGGGGGTTACGGTGCTCGCCATTGATGCCGGCGGCCGTCTGCTCACTATGGGCCCACATGATCACGCGCTCGGCTCGCGCGGCGGCAAGGCCGGCGACGGCGGTTCCCCAGGAGCCGGAGCCAATCAGCGCAACATTCATGACTCTCTCCTACTTATCGTCGGGCTCGGTGACGCGCTTGGTAAACGAGAGCTTGGACTCCTTACCCGTCATGAGCTTTTTGATGTTCGCGCGATGCGCCCACACCACGGTGATGCCGATCATCGCCATGCAAAACTTGAGACCCAGGCTGCCGTACGGAAAGACCGCACAAGCGGCGATGGGAAGACCGATGGCCGCGGCAAGCGAGCCCACGGACACAAACTTGGTGATGGCGACGGCCACGATAAACATGCCCAGCAGCGAAAGTCCGATGGGCCAGTACCAGGCGAGGATGACGCCCAGACCGACCGCGATACCCTTGCCGCCGTGGAAGTTGAGGTAGGGCGAGAAGATGTGGCCCCACACCGCTGCCAGGCAAATGACGCCGAGCATCCAGTCGCCGGGGGCTCCGGGCGCCATGATGCTCGGCGGAAAGCCATAGCCCACGTTCGCGATGAGCGGACGGGCGATAAGAACGCAGATGGCGCCCTTAAGGCAGTCGAGCAGTAGCGTGAGCGCCGCGACCTTGGGGCCGGCTACACGCAGGGCGTTGGTGGTGCCGATGTTGCCGGAGCCCGCCTTGCGAATGTCCGTGTGGTTGAACACGCGGCCCAGGATCAGGCCAAACGGAATCGCTCCGATAAAGAACGAAACCACGGCGCAGATGGCGGTCAGCAGAATCGGATTAAGCATCCTTTTGCTCCTTCTTCCTAAAGAAGAGTCGAATGGGCGTACCGGCAAAATCGAAGGTCGAGCGCATGCGGTTTTCCACGTAGCGCTGGTAGGTGTCGTTGACCAGGTCGCTGTGGTTGACGAAGAACGTGAACGTCGGCGGGTTGACGCCCGTCTGGGTCACGTAGTGCATGCGCAGGCGGCGCTTGCCGTCCACCACGGTGTGGCCAAACTCGCGCAGGTCGGTGAGGAATGTGTTAAGGCGCGAGGTGCTGATCTTTTGCGAACGCGTCTTCTCGGCGGCATCGACCATGCCCCAGATCTTTTCGATGCTGCGGCCGGTCAGAGCAGAGATGCGCAGGTACTGGGCCCAGGGAGCCATGACGCCCAGACGGCGGTCGACGGTCTCCATGCAGGCCTCGCGCTTGCGGTCGTCGTCGAGCAGGTCCCACTTGTTGAGCAGCACGACGATGGCGCAGCCGCGTTCGATGGCGAGGCCCATGACCTTCTGGTCCTGCTCGGTAACGCCCACGGAGGCGTCGACGACAAGCAGCGCCACGTCGGCGCGATCGATGGCGCGCAGGCCGCGGACCATGGAGTAGTACTCGATGTTCTCGTATACGGTGCTCTTCTTGCGAATGCCCGCGGTGTCGACCATGCGGTAATGCTTGCCGTTGCGCTCGACGACGGTATCGATGGCGTCGCGCGTGGTGCCGGCGATATTGGACACGATGGAGCGGTCGGCACCCAGGATGCGGTTGAACAGCGACGACTTACCGGCGTTGGGGCGGCCGATGATGGCGACGTTCAGCGCATCGGGGAACTCGTCGGCGACCTCGTCCTCTTCCTCCGGAAGCAGGGCCACGATGTCGTCGAGCAGGTCGCCCGTGCCGTGGCCGTGAAGGGCCGAGAGCGGCGTGGGCTCACCGATGCCGAGCGAATAGAACTCCCAGATGTTGTCATTCTCACGATCGGGGTTATCGAGCTTGTTCACCAGCAGAAAGACCGGCTTGTCGCAGCGCTTGAGCATGCGGGCGACCGACTCGTCCTCCTCGGTGACGCCGGTGCGGCCGTCGACTACAAACAGGATGACGGCGGCTTCCTCGGCGGCGGCGAGTGCCTGGTCGCGGATGGACGTGGCAAAGACGTCGTCGCTCTTGAGCGGCTCGATGCCGCCTGTGTCGACGATGGTGAACTCGCGGCCGTTCCAATCGGCCGTGTGATACGAGCGGTCGCGCGTTACGCCGCGGGACTCGTGGACAATGGCGTCCGAGGTCTGGGCCAGGCGGTTAACGAGCGTGGACTTGCCCACGTTGGGGCGTCCGACGACGGCGACGATAGGTTTCATCTGCTCTCCTTTAATGGATAGGGTCAGCGGAATTAGTAGAGTCGGCAGGCACAATGCCAAGGATGTGCTCCAGGGTATCGAGCAGCTCATGCGGCATGGTCGACACCACATGAACCTCGGCGCCGCGACTGGTAAGGCTTGCGAGTAAATCGTCACGATGATACTCGTCAAGCGTCATGCCGTCAGCGTTGAACATGAGCTTAGGCACAAAGAGCATAACCCCCGACAGGTCTTGCTGCAGCTGCTCAAGGATATCGCTCGCGACGATGAGGCCGGTCACGTCCACGTTACCGCCAAAGTAGCGGTTTTTGATGGCCGTGACGGTGCCGGAAAGGCCCTGTGGAGACTCCACGAAGCGCGCCACGGTATCGCGTGCGCTGGCGCCCGAAAGACATACCAGGCGCTGGTTGCGGGCGGTCATAGCCTTGCGAACGCGGGCAAGGCGCTCAGCGTCGGCGGCAAGGACATCGTCTGTCTCGTCCAGATACGAGCGGATCATGCCGATGCCGTCGTAGTACTGCGGGTAGCCGTCGTAAAAGTCCGCCTCGGGTGGCTCAATGCCGGCGTCCAGATAGAACTCGTCGCTCATCTGGAAGGTGTGGCGGCCAAAGCGCTCGAAGGCGCGGTCCTGGTAGGGTCGGATCATGGCAATGGTCTCGCGCGCGAGCTCGGGCTTGTCGCTATATGACCAGCTAAAGCGGTTCTGGTGCTTGGTAAAACCGAGCGGCACAATGCCCAGGCTGGTGATTTGCTCGTGTTCCTCGCAAAAGCGCAGGGTTTTTTCCAGCTCCTCGCCGTCGTTCATACCGGGGCACAACACGATCTGCGCGTGAATCTCGATGCCGGCGGCCATGATGGCCTCGAGCACGTCCATGCCGCGCTGGGCGTTGCGGCCCATCATGCGGCGGCGGACATCGGGGCTCACGGCGTGGACCGAGACGTTCATCGGGCTCATGTTGCGGTCGATAACGTTTTGCACGTCCTCGTCGGAAAGGTTCGTGAGCGTGACAAAGTTACCCTGCAAAAAGCTCAGGCGGTAGTCGTCGTCGCGAATGTAGAGCGTGGAGCGGCCGCCCTTGGGCAGCATCGTCATAAAGCAGAACACGCAGGCGTTCACACAGGTACGCATGCCGTCAAAGATGGGGCCGTCGAACTCCAGGCCCCAGTCCTCGCCGGGAAAACGGTCGAGCTCCACGGGGGTGACGCTGTTGTCGCGCGGGTCGAGAACCTCGAGGTCGACGGTGTCGTCGTCTGCCTCCCAGAGCCACACGATCATATCGGTCAGCTGCTCGCCGTTGACCGTAAGCACGCGCATGCCCGGCTCGATACCCACATCCCACGCGGGCGATTCGGGACGCACGTTCTTAACGAACGCGCCCTCACCCGGCTCGGGGTCGCGGCTGCGCCCGTAATCGGCCACCTCGGCGGCGTATGCGGGTACGGTCTGGTCCATGATTAGCGGCAAAGCTCCTTGATGCGCGCAACGGCGCGTTCGATGTGTTCTTGCGGGGTGGAGGCTCCGGCGGTGATGCCGATGTGGCGCGCGTTGGCAAACCATGCGGCCTCGAGCTCGGAAGCTTCCTCGATGTGATGCGTGTACTCGCAGACGTCAGTGCAGATCTGCGCCAGGCGGCGGGTGTTGCCCGAGTTCTTTCCGCCCACGACGACCATGCAATCACAGCGGTTGGCGAGGGTTGCCGCCGCCTGCTGGCGCTCGCTCGTAGCAGCACAGATGGTGTTGATCACGCGCAGTTCCTGCACACGTGGGGTGATGGAGGCCACAACCTCGGCCAGGTTCTGCGCGGTTTGGGTGGTCTGCACAACCAGGCCCACCTTGCCCTTGAGCGGCAGCGCGTCCGCATCGGCGGCACAGCTCACAACTTGAGCGTCATCACCAGCGTGACCCAAAATGCCCTCGACCTCGGGGTGGCCCGGTTCGCCCACGACGATCACGCGGTAGCCCTCGCGCACCAGGCGCTCGGCCGCCACATGGACCTTCTTGACGTAGGGGCAGGTGGCGTCGACCACGGTGAGGCCGCGCTCGCGAGCGGCGTCAATGACCTGCGGCACCACACCGTGGGCGCGGATGATTACGGTGCCCGACGCGGCATCGTCCAAGGTGTCGGCCAGACCAACGCCTGCCTCGGCGAGCTCGCGCACCACGATGGGGTTATGGATGAGCGGACCAAGCGTGTGGACCTGAGTGCTCTCCCCTGCCTGCGGCGCGGCGGCCAGCGCCATGTCGAGCGCGCGCTGTACGCCGTAGCAGGTGCCGGCGTGGGCGGCGATCTCGATGGTGGGGGCGTCTGCCTTGCCGGGCACAGCCTCGGCAGTGTTAATAACTTCCTCGCCCATGGCTAGAACCTGCCCGGATGCTCGGCGCACAGGTCATCGCGCATGGCGTAGACGCGACTCATGGCCTCGGACTCAAACCATGCCAGGCGCTCCTTGCGCTTGAGCTCGGCCGGAGCGTCGGCTAGCGAGATGGCCTTGCCGGCACGGATCCAGCACTTCTTGGGGCGCATGAGCTTTTTGCCCGCAGGCGTAATATCGGACCAGCCGCAGATGGCGAGCGGGTTGACGGGCGCCTTGCCCATCTGGGCAATGAGCGCAAAGCCGCCGTGGACCTCGGGCTTGATCTCGCGCGAGCGGATGCGCGTGCCCTCGGGGAAGATCAGGACATCCTCGCCGCGCTGCAGTGCGTGCTGGGCGGCACGCAAGCACTTCATGTCAGCGGTGCCACGCTCGACGGGAATGCCGCCTACGCGGCTAAAGGCCCAGCGCACGATCTTGGTTTTGGCGAACTCGGACTTAAAAATGGGGCGAATGCGGCGGCCGCCAAAGAACAGCGCCGTCTCTACAGCCAGGAGCTCGGCCATCGAGGTGTGGTTGCAGATGACCACGCTGCCGCGGCCTTCCTGGCGCTCAAACAGCAAGTCGGCGTCCTCGACCTTCCAGCGCCACATGAGCTTGGAGAAGACCCACAGGATGCCCATGACCACGAAGACAGTGCCGCGGATGAGCGCCGGGAACTCGGCGTACGGGGCGTTGTAGTAATCCTCGGGCGTCTGCTTAAACAGGCGCATGGGCTACCTCCTTTGGTTGATGAGGTCCTCGATAATGCGGACGACCTCATCGATGGTGTGGGCGGTGGAGTCGACGTGCACCGCGTCCTCGGCGGGCACGAGTGGCGCGACCTCGCGGCTGCTGTCGAGCTTGTCGCGCTGCTTGAGGGCGTCGAGGGTCTCGTCGACCTCGGCCTCGAGCAGCTCTGTGCTGAGCGGCTGAGCGTCGTTTTGGTGGCGCTGCAGCACGCGGCGACGGGCGCGCTCACGCGGGTCGGCGGTCAGGAACACCTTGACCTGCGCGTTGGGGAACACGACGGTGCCGATGTCGCGACCTTCGGCCACGATATCGCGGTCTTCGGCTGCGCGGCGCTGATGGATGAGCATGGCGGCGCGCACGCCCGGGTAGGCCGAGACCTTGGAGACGTTGGCGTCCACCTGCGGGGTGCGGATGGCAGCCGAGGCGTCCTGGCCGTCGATGGTCAGGCGCGTGTCCTCGCCGGTGCCGTTGGTAAAGCGGATTTCGATCTGCTCGGCGAGGGCGTCGATGGCCGCCTCGTCGTCCAGGTCGATGCCGCGATCGAGCGCGGCGAAGGTGACGGCGCGATACATGGCGCCCGTGTCGAGCTTGTTAAAGCCCAGCTGGCGGGCGATCTCCTTGGCGATAGTAGACTTGCCGGAACCGGCGGGGCCGTCGATGGCGACGATCATGCAATGCTTCCTTTCGGTGGTTGACGTGCTGGTATGGGACGCAGGCGCTGCGGCTTGGCGGGTTGCCTAGCCCGTGCAACGCTCGCGGTAGGTGTTGCGCTTGGGCGCGGAGCCGTGACTGCCGTGGTGGCGCGTACGGGTCGCGGGGGTTTCCTGGGGCTTGTCACCGCGCTTGGAGGCAGCTTGCTTGGGCGGGATGCCGCCGGCCTTGAGGATCTGCACCTCGCGGTCGGTGAGCTCGCGCCACGAGCCCTTGGCCACGTCCTTGAGCTCCAGGCCGGCAAAGTTGCAGCGGTGCAGGCGAATCACCGGGTGGTGTATCTTGCTCAGCATGCGCTTGACCTGGTTTTTACGGCCCTCGCGAATGATGACCTCCACGGCGGTGGTGCCGGGCTTGACGCCTTGCGGAGCCACGGCCTCGGCCTCGCGCGCGTTAATGACGCGACAGATCGCCGGTTGGCACAGGCCGTCATCGAGCTCGATGCCGCGACGCAGCGGTTCCAAGTCGCGATCGGTCAGGTTGCCGTCCACCAGCGCCTGGTAGGTCTTGTAGACGTGCTTGCTGGGATGCAGCAGGTCCTGCGACAGGTCACCGTCGGTGGTAAAGAGCAGAAGGCCCGTGGTGTCGCGGTCCAAACGACCCACCGGAAAGAGCCCCGGAAAGCGGTCGCGCGGGACCAGGTCGGCCACGCAAGGGCGTTCCTGTGGATCGCTCATGGTGGTGAGGTAGCCGGTCGGCTTGTAGAGCATCAGGTACACGGCACCCTGGTTGAGCTTGACGGGCATACCGTCGACCTCGATGTGGTCGCGGTCGACATCGACCTTGGTGCCCAGCTCGGTCGCGACCTGGCCGTTGACGGTTACGCGGCCAGCGGTCATCAGGTCCTCCGAGCCGCGGCGGCTCGCTACGCCCGCGCGCGCCAAAAAGCGCTGCAGGCGCATAGTGTGCGGGTAGACGGGCTGGGCGTCGCCCGTGGGCGCTGCGTTGTCCATGGCGCTTGCGAAGTGCGTTTCCCCTGCTTCGTTAGTCCTCGTCATGTATATCCTCCGAGGTATCGACGGTGGGCAGAAGCTCCTCGCCATCGGTGTCCTCAACATCGGTATCGATCAGTTCGCGCTCTTCGTCCAGGTCCTCGGCCTGCTCCTCGAGCGTGGACTGAATGCTGCGGCCGCTCAGGCGCTCGCGGATAAACTGGCGCGACTGCTCGTCGGGGGCAAACTGCTCCAGATCGGGCAGGTCCCGGGTGGAGCGCAGGCCGAACTTTTCCAAGAAGGCGTTGGTCGTGCCGTAGATGATGGCCTGACCGCGCTCGGGGTCGCGGCCGAGTTCGCGCACCAGGCCCTTATCCACGAGCGACGCGATGACGCCGTCGGAGTTGACGCCGCGGATGCCCTTAACCACCTCGCGCGTGACGGGCTGGTGGTAGGCGATGACGGCCAGGGTCTCAAGCGCCGCCTGAGACAGCTTTTGCGTGTCCCAGCTCAGCACATAGGCCTCGACCACGTCGTGGTAGGCAGGGTGTGTAAACAGGCGCCAGCCGCCGGCGACCTCGCGCAGCTGAAAGCCGCGGTTGGCCTCTTCGTACTCAACCTTGAGCTCGGCCAAAAGCGACGCGCACTCGCCCGGGGCGATATCCAGCGCAGCTGCCAGCGCGGGTGCGCTCACGGGGTCGCTCGACACCAGCAGCAGCGCCTCGAGGGCGCCTTTGAGGCTGTTTGCCTCCAGCGTGGAAAGGGTTGACATGGTTGCCGCTCCTATTCGGTGAGCTCGGGGCCCTCGCCAGGCACGTATGCCTCGGCGCCCTCGACGCGGTTGATTTGAATGGTTCCAAAGATCTCGTCCTGGCTTAGCGTAAGCGAGCCGCGCTTGGCGAGCTCGAGCATGGCCAGGAAGGTGACGACGAGTTGCTCGGTGGTGGCGTCGCCGTCCAGCAGCTCGCGGAAGGTGCAGGTTTGGTGTGCCATGGTAAAGCGGTCGACCGAGGCCACCGTCAGGTCGAGCGGCACGCGATGTGGCGCCACGTGCTCGGCCTCCAGCAGGAAGGTCTGGCGTTTGCCGTCCAGGTCGGCGCAGATGACGGCGAGGCCGCGCAGGGTAATGCCGGCCAGATAGTCGGGCATAAGGCCTAGGAACTCGGGGTCGGGGCCGGCCACGCGCGGATGCATGCGGCTCTCGGCCTGCATACGCGCGCCAAGGGCTGCCGCCGCGCCCTTAAACTGCTTGTAGGCGATCAGGCGCTGAATCAGGACCTCGCGCAGGGCGTCGCCGTCGAGCGCACTGAGCTCCTCGAGCTCATCGTCATCCTCGTCATCGTCGTCTGTCTTGCGCGGGGCCTCCTGGGGCACCAGCGAGGCGGCCTTGATGTCCAAAAGGGTTGCCGCGACCAGCAAAAAGTCGCTCGCCACGTCCAGGTCCAGCGCCTCGATGCGCTCGGCCTCGGCCAGGTATTGCTCGGCCACCTCGCTGATCGAGATGGCTCCGATATCAACTTTTTGGCGGGTTACCAGCTGCAGCAGCAGGTCGAACGGTCCGCTGTAGACCTGCGTCGACACGCGATATGACATCTTCGACCTCCTTTGACGGCGCCTTCGCGGCGCGGTTTGGGTGCATGTTGCGACCGTTTTGCACGGTCGACCTGTAAGTTTACCTTAGATGCCGGCGATTGCGAAGTTGAGCAGCCGCTCGGCCAGCGGATACACGGTAACGTCGAAATACCGTCCGATCACGTCGATGCCGGTCCACATGGGCAGCAGATACAGCACTAGGATGAGGATGGGCATGGCGTATTGCTGCAGGCGGTAGTAGTTGGTGAGCGCCTTGCCCTTGAGGAACGGCACGATAATCGACGAGCCGTCGAGCGGCGGAATCGGGATGAGGTTAAAGAACGCGAGCGACAGGTTGACCACGATGAACGTGGCGCCGAAGTTCATGATGTGGGAGGCCACGGCAAAGGACATGCTGGCATAGAGGTTGACATACGCTGCGTGCATGAGGGCGGCTGCGAGACACGCGAGCGCGATGTTCGATGCGGGGCCGGCAGCGCTCACCAGGACTTCGTCGCGCTTGGGGTGCTTAAGGTTATTGAGGTATACGGGCACCGGCTTGGCGAAGGCGAACACCGGGCCGCCGGCCGCGAGCATCAGCAGCGGCAGGAGAATGGTGCCAAATGGGTCGATATGGTTGAGCGGGTTGAGCGAGACGCGGCCGCGCGAGCGGGCCGTCTTGTCGCCGAGCGCCCAGGCCGCGGCGGCGTGCGCACTCTCGTGGATCACGATGCCGACGATGACGGCAACGGCGCTCGCGAGCAGGTTCATGAGGTAGCTGCTGGACATGTCACTCCCCTAGCGGACGCGGCGCGAGGCGCGCGTGAGCAGGTGGTCAATCACAAACAGGATCACGGCGACGATGGCGTAATCCAGGCGGAACACGCCGCCAAAGGGCGATGTGATGACGCCGTAGCCGGCGATGGCGCTCGGCAACGCACGCGAAAGCTCGACGACAAAGCCCACGATCTGCAACTTGGCGGTGAGGCCGCTAAAGCACAGCAGCACGGTCATCGCGCTCATAAAGATGCCGCAGATGCGGCACGCGATGGCGATGATGCTCATCGCCACGGCGGTGGCCTTACGAGAGTTCACGCGCGGTCTCCTCTTCGATCTGGGTGGAAAGTTCCAGCCATTCGTCCTCGAGCTTGGGCAGCTCTTGCTTAAGGCCGTTATATTCCCCCAGCGCGGCGTTGAACTTATCCTGATCGGCATAAAGCTCTTCGCTTGCCATCAATTCCATAAGCTCGTCATAGCGGGCACGCTTTTTGTCCAGCTCTGTCTCGATCTTCTTGAGCTGGTTGCGCACGCCCTTGAGCTTTTTGTTGAGCGCGGCGCGGGCCTGGGCCTCGGCGCGCTTTTGCTCCTTGGTCTTTTTGCCCTCGGCAGGCTTAGGCGCCGCGGCGGGGGTGTCGGCCTGGGCGGCGCTGGCTTTGGTGGACTTGGCGGCGGCAGGTGCGCTCTCCCCTGCAGCCTCGGCGGCGGCGCGGGCTGCGAGGTCCTCGCGCTTGTAGAGGTAGTAGTCGTAGTCGCCGTCGTAGACCGTGACCTTGCCGTCGCGGATATCGATCACGCGGTTGGCCACGGCGCGCACCAGGTGCTCGTCATGGCTGATCAGCACGATGGTGCCCGGGAAGTTCTGCAGGGCGTTCTCGAGCATGTCCACCGAGTCGATATCCAGGTGGTTGGTGGGCTCGTCCAGGCACAGGAGCGCCTCGGGCGCCACGAGCATTTTGGCCAGGGCCAAGCGCGCCTTTTCGCCGCCGGAGAGGACACGGACCTGCTTTTCGATTGCGTCGTTGTCGCTAAACAGGAAGGCGCCCAGCAGGCTGCGCTGCTGTGGCACGGTCCACTTGGGCGTGACGGTGTCGATCTCTTGCAGGACGGTGTTGGACTCGGTCATTCCTTCGAGCGCGTGCTGGGCATAGTAGGCAACACCCACGTTGGTGCCCAGATCGCGGGTGCCGGTGGTGGGCGGCTCCAGGCCGGCGAGGATCTTCATGAGGGTGGATTTGCCGGCGCCGTTGGGGCCGACGAGCGCCACGTGCTCACCGCGATAGAGCTTGAGGTCGATATCGCTGTAGATGTGCTTGTTGCCGTAGGACTTGGACACGCCCTTCAGGCCCACGACCATGTCGCCCGAGCGCGGCGGGTCGGGGAACTTAAAGTCGATGTGCTTGTGGCCCTCGGGCAGGATGACGAGCTCCTTTTTGATCTGCTCGATCTTGCGGATGCGCTCCTGCGCCTGGGCGGCCTTGGTGGGCTTGTAGCGGAACTTGTCAACGAAGACCTGCATGTGAGCGATGTCGCGCTCCTGGGCGGCGCGCTTGGCGCGCATCTGCTCTAGGTTGTCCTCGCGCTGCTTGAGGTAGCTGCTGTAGTTGCCGGTGTAGGTGGTCACGCGGCGGTTTTCGAGGGCGGCGACGTGGTCGACGCAGGCGTCCATGAAGGCGCGGTCGTGGCTGACGATGAGGACGGCGCCATCGTAGTTGGCGATAAAGCCGCGCAGCCATTGGACACTTTCGAGGTCCAGGTGGTTGGTGGGCTCGTCCAGAAGCAGCAGGTCGGGGTGGCGCAGGAACAGCTTGGCCAGCGCGATGCGCATCTGCCAGCCACCGGAGAACTCGGAGCACGGACGCTCAAAGTCGGTGACCTTAAAGCCCAGGCCGGACAGGATTTTGCGCGCGTTGCTCTCGAGCTCGTAGCCGCCCAGGTGCTCAAAGCGGTCCTGGACCTGGCCGTACTCGTTGAGGAGCGCGTCGACGTCCTTGCCCTGCTCGGAGAGCTCGGTGATTTGGGCCTGCAGTTCGTTGGCGCGCTCGCCCATGCGGCGGATTTCCTTGGCGGCGGCCATGACCTCGGCGAGGATGGTGGTGTCCTTGTGCTCCAGGTTGGTTTCCTGCTCTAGGTAGCCCACCTGGCAGTCCTTGGCGTACTGGACCTGGCCGGCGTCGGGGCTGTCGATGCCCATGATGATTTTGAGCATGGTGGTTTTGCCGGCTCCGTTGGGGCCCACGAGCGCGAAGCGCTCGCCGGGGTTGATCTGGAAGGACGCGCCGCTAAAGAGGACGCGCGCGCCGAAGCTTTTTTCGATCTTGTCGACCAGGAGGATCATGGTGCCGCCTTTGACCTTGTGTGCCTATATGAAAAAAGGCCCCAACTTGCGTTGGAGCCTCATTCAATGCTCGGGTGGAGACGAGGGGGATCGAACCCCTGACCTCTTGACTGCCAGTCAAGCGCTCTCCCAGCTGAGCTACGCCCCCGTGCGAAGAAGTACTATACGGGAACTCGGACGGCGATGCAAGGGCAATTTTGGAAAATATTTTGCGGGCGGCGGCGAGGGAACGTAGCCCGGCCGCGGATGCAGGCGCGGGAACGGGCCGCGAGGCCCCGCGATGCCCTTTTCGCCCGCGGGGGCGCGCCCCGCGGGCGGCGGCGTTGCCGCAGCCCTCCTCTCCGGCGCCCTTGGGACATCTCGAATCCCGCGGACCGCCGTTTTTCGCTTCCGCAGCGAGGGCCGCCATCCGCCCAACGGCCATCCTGCCGGCGCCGGGCCCGTTATCGGGCCCAACCGCGCCCCCGCACGCCCGGCGATCTCAAAACCATGCCGGTTTACGGGGCCAGGCCGGGAACCCCCGAGCATGGCGCAATCGGTAAAATCAAAACCGCAGGTAGACGACTCGAACATTCCGCGAAATGCAGGGTATGGACGGCCTGTCCGGGTCCAGCCCCGTAATCCGACATAGTTTTGAAATGATACTTGTCAAACAGCACTAACAATTACGTGGATTTGAACCGGAAACGTTTATCAAAGCAATTTGGCAGGCATGTGAAGTGGGAACTTTGACAAAAAGAGGCCGGGCTATTTGCCCGGCCTCTTGATTCTCTGGTGGGCCCTCCGGGATTCGAACCCAGAACCCAGGGATTATGAGTCCCCTGCGCTAACCGTTGCGCCAAGAGCCCTTGTAGCGTGGCGGATGTGATAGAGCCCGTCAGAGCAGGCCAACCATCTTGAACCACGACGTGAAATACTACCATGCACGCGGCACCCGTTCAACGCACGATCTTGTCGACCAGGAGGATCATGGTGCCGCCTTTGACCTTGTGTGCCTATATGAAAAAAGGCCCCAACTTTCGTTGGAGCCTCATTCAATGCTCGGGTGGAGACGAGGGGGATCGAACCCCTGACCTCTTGACTGCCAGTCAAGCGCTCTCCCAGCTGAGCTACGCCCCCGTGCGAAAAAGTACTATACGGGAACTCGGACGGCGATGCAAGGACAATTTCGGAAAAACTTTCGGCGGCGCGGCGCCGGGGCGCCCGTTCGAGTGCGCGAGCCCTCCCGGGGCCGAGGGCCCCGCGGGCGGGCGGCGCTGCCGCCCGCCTCTCAGGCACCCTAACGAGCTCTCGAGACCCGCCCTCCGCTTCCGCGGCGCGGCCCGGCATGCGCCCGGCGGCTGTCCCACCGGCGCCGGCCCCATTATTGGACCCGATCGCGCCTCCGCCCACCCCGCCATTCCAAAACCATGCCGGATTACGGGGCCAGGCCGGGAACCCCCGAGCATGCCGGAATTAGCGGAAACAAAACCGCAGGTAGAAGGCTCGCGCATTCCGTTAAATGCAGGGTATGGACGGCCGGTCTGGGTTCAGCCCCGTAATCCGGCACAGTTATGAAATGGCACTGGTTTACTAGCAGGCAAATGTATTCGTTCAAATGCCTTCCCGCCGGCTAATTTCCGATTTCTAACCAGTTGCACAAAACATTTGCTCGCAGCCGCATCTCGGCGGACTTCATTGCTTCAGTTTTGGCTTTATAGCGAATCCCTAAACGGTCGCAGACACTTCTGACTATAGTGTCTAGTTGTTTTGAATCATTGAGCATATCGTGAGTCACCAGTAACACATCGAATCCCATGCTCTGCAGCGCAGTCATGCGCTTCGCATCGTGATCAAGTATTGCGCCTGAGCCATGAATGACTTCGCCTTGGATTTCGATAATTGCCCCTTTCATAAGAATCGGATTCACAATCACGATATCGCCGTAGCAGACCTTTTGACCCGCAATGCTTTGCGCCGTTATGGAAAGAGGAGTCAAGTCGTTGGCGTAAACATTTGTGAAGCCCGCACCGCCAAGACGCCGCGAACGGCTTAGAAGCAAGATTCCTGCAACCTCGAGCGGAGACGCAGCAATGCCGATAACCTGCTGAGCGGCATCATAGAACTTCTTTCCCCACATTTGACTTTTGACCTTGTTGGCGAATTGATGCAAGTCGCTCAATTCGATGAGCGGCTTTCTCATCCAGAGAGAAGTTCCTTTAAGTTTCATAACATTCTTACCATCCTCTCTCTTGTTCGTTTGCGCTTCGTTTTCCGATGCCTTTACGGTTACACGGGCATAAACGCGTTTCCAAGGAGGCCCGTCTTCGCCTTCATCAAGTTCGAATAGATCTTGCGTACTAGACCGGTGATCCTCTTTTGCCGCCATTTTCAATTGCATTTCGGCAGCGGGAGTCGGCTCGAAAACTGAAAACCAACCGCAAAGTTCGTACATAGCCAGTACAAGTTCTATCTGAGACACAAAGCGTGTCATGGTGAACAACGTGTTGAGCGGATTGGTGACGCTAAAACCTAAATGGGTGTCGATTGTGGTGCCGGCATCCGATGCCCCGCCCCAACGAATGGTGGAGCGCAATCCCGAGTGGTGATTACAACAACCTGGTGAGGCAACAACGATGATCGGCGTCTTAAGAATATCGGTTACGAAGGGTGATTGGGCCAGCGCTCTCCAGCCGTCTTCGGAACTTGGCAGACGCGGGTAGAGGTCGCGTACTTGGGGCGGACAGCGCCAGTAGCGGAATGCGGTGTTTGCGCAGACGATATCGTCCATGTGGCCTCCCCTGGTATCGGCCATAGGCCGTACGGATTGCGGGCAAGGCGATTATCTACGGGGCCGTCATGCGGGTAAGTACCGGAAGCTGACCAAATGCTGACCAATAGCTTGACGAGTTCTGCCGATAATCCCACGTGAAATAGAAATCCGCTGGAAGGAGCTCTGGGCGTGTGGTCCCTGTCTCCACATTTGCGCGCGGATCACATGGGAAATTCAATGAAAATACGCGTGCGTTTTATACAAAACGTGCAATGACGTCAGCAAAAAAGGTTGCGATAAAAAATTACGCCTTAGACGACTTCGATTCGATTTTGGTGTCAGTTTTGGTGTCACCCTTGGTGTTAAAAAGAAAAAGGCCAGAGACTTAATACCTCTGACCTGCGGTTTTGATGGTGGGCGATACAAGATTCGAACTTGTGACCCCATCCGTGTGAAGGATATGCTCTACCCCTGAGCCAATCGCCCGTCGCCTTTCGGCAAAAGAGATACTATCATAGCCGCGCGTGGTTTACCAAGAACTTTTTGCCTCGATTTTAAATTCGTGGGTGCCAGTCAAGCAAAAGCGACAAAAGCAATCGGCAAACCCACAGCTAAACCACCATTTACCGCTTAATCCACGAAGTCTCGGGGCGGCAGATAAGTCGCGCGTTGTTGTAAGCCATGTCGAGCGTGAGGCAGGTGCGCGCGGCGTAAAAGCCGTCCTCGCGCTGGATGGTCAACGCCAGCTCGGGCTTGTCGCCGGTCAGGCACAGCGGAAGGAGCAGCTGAATCCGGCCGCCGTAGAATTGCGGGACGGCGAGCGTGTAGTTGGCTGCGGCGCTGCGGGCGGCCTCGACGACGGCGCCCTCAAAGGCGCGGCGCAGCAGCAGCGAGTTGCCCTCCCCCATCAGGCTGGCAGGGATGCGAGTCAGGTTCTCCTCGTCGCCCAAAATGTGGTCGATGTTAGAACGGATGGGCAGGCGGTAGTCAAAGACCAGCTCGGAAGGGTCCTCGGCAAAGCGCACGCGGCACGGCAGGTACTCAAACGAGACCAGCATGGGGTCGCTTTCCTTAAAGAAAACCTTTAAAAACCAGCGCTGGCGCGCATCGGGCTTGGTGTTGGGCTCAAACAGACCGTAGATGGTCTCGTAGCGGCGCGTGTACAGGCCGGTGTTAAACAGGCAACGGTCGTCGTCGAACACCAGAGGCAGGTTGGACGGCGCAGTCTGGTCCGCGTCGCGCTCGGTCAGGAACACCGCGCGGCTGAACGAAAACGACAAGTAGTTTTTGAGGATACGGTTGCTAGGACCCCAGTCCTCAGGATCGGCGAGGTCGGCCAGGCGGTCGTAACAGGGCTCAGGGCAGAACGTAAAGTCGTAGACATTGCTGCACAAGGTACCAGGGATTTCCATATGGCTTCCAATCAAGATAATGCCAGGCGTGCGGATGCTTTGATTCTATACGCGCGACGGGTCGCCCATGCCCGCAATGCAACCGCGGCGCAGCTCTTCGGCGAGCCCACTGGTCGTACGGTTTCCGGATACGAGGTCCTGGATCCAGGCGTAGTACTGGTTGTCTTTGGGGTCGGGGCTGTCGGATAGCACGACCGGAGTGCCGGCGAACCTTAGGACGGACAACGCAAAGACAAGGCTGGTGCGCTTGTTACCGTCCTCAAAGATGTGGTCCTTGACCATGTGCTCGGCCACGTAGGTGACCTGGTCAAAGATGTCTGCGAAGCGATCTGCCGGCGATTGACCGAATATTGTACAGAATGCACCCGCAAGCACGGACTCGACACGTCCAAGCTCAAGCGCTGCCCGGTTTCCCGTGGCGTCAGTCGTATAGCAGCGCCCGACCGTCAGCAGCGTGCTGTGTAAGCGCATCACGGCCGCGGCCATAGCTTCGAGCGAACCAGCATCATCGAGCACGAGCGGCGCGAACGGATGAGCGCTCCGCTGCATAGCCGCCATCATGAGTTCTCCAAGAGCCTGAGCGCGTTGGGCATGCCCTCAATGGTCAGTCGAATGGCTTCATCGATCGACGTGACGCCGTTGAGCAAAATCGGTGATGTTGAAATTGCCTCGTGCGTTATTGAATGATCTTCTTGAACAGTGCGACCAGCGCCGTCATCTAGCTGAACATAGCTCCAAAGCATGTCTACCTCCTCTATAGCTTTACGGACGGAATAGCCCGCGAGTCGTACTCCAGGGCAACCGGCTGCCAGACGAGGTCTTCGATGGCGCAGCTAAGGGTGTTTGCGAGCGCCAATGCCGAGGAGACCGAGGCGCGGCGTAGGTCGAGCTGGTTCTGCTCGTAGAGTTGTATGGCGCGAAGTTTAACCCCCGATTGGGCGGCGAGCTGTTTTTGCGTTAGGCCGGCCGCCTTTCGTGCCGCTTTGAGGCCCTTTTTGTCTGCCTGGGCGTTGTTCCATTTTTCGATGACAATCTGGGCGAATTTGTCCTCGGAGGCCTCGTGAAGCGGATGGTACGAGCCGATGATCCAATCGAGCGGGGCGACTTCAAGAAGGTCGCTAAAACACAAGCTGCACATCCATTGCGCATAGGCCAAAACCCAGCCCGCCCAATACTGAGGCGAACGGCCGAACGGATAGGTCTCCCTGCATGCGACGGGGCTTAGTCCCGCATGAGCGATAATTTCGCGCGCGAGCTCGTCGCCCGACATGCCGCAGACGACGCGAGGTATACCGTGCTCAAACTGTTTCATCTCAAAAGCGTTCGACAGGATCGCCGTCAACTCGGCTGGATTCAACCCTTGGTCACAGAGAGCAAAATCGACCGCCTCGCCCAGCGTTCTCATGGCATCCTCGAGATACATCTCACTGTAGGCGTGGGTCATCGCCCGTCATCCCCTCTCGAATGATATCGACGATACGAATTCCCTCAAACGGATTTTCGGCATGTAGCTCCCGATACTGCTCCCTTGCCGCTACATCTCGCTCCTTGGCCAATGGACCATACAGAGCTTGTGGCGCACGTTCAAATCCAGCAAAACGAATGCTCTTAAACGCGCGCTCGCTTTTGAGCACAAACTGCTCTCCCAAGTTGCCGAGCCTCATAGATCGACCAAGCTGATCGACGGTAATCGTATTGTTCACAAAAGCTCTGGCATAGCTAAAGTACGAGTCATCCGCGCGCCATCCCCTTATCACGTCGCAAGCGCTCGTGTCAGGTAGAAAATGATCGTGGAGATATTCGCACGCCCCCACGGCAATAGCGGTGTCCTTGCGAAAAGAACGATGCTCTACAAGCAACGCTATCCAATGCAAAACTGAATATTGCGGCGATAGCAGGTCGAGTACCTTGAGATCGGCCATATCGAGTTCATAGCGATTCGCAAAGCCATCGGCATCACGCGAGCATGCCCATTCCCTTGCAAGATCGAGGCTCTCTGTGCAATAGAATCCCTGTCCATAGTCGTTATGGACTTTCCCCAGGCCAAGCTGGGGAGTCTCAATGATTTTCTGAGAACCATGCCACAGTTCCACGCGAGTCTCCTAACAGGTATCGCCCTAGCGATAGTATAGCACACTATCGCTAGGGCGATACTTATATTCAAAGAGCAGGAGGGTGTATGGAACCGAGTTTAAGTTCAATATTGGCTTCTAAGACTCGCCAAATTCGGAAGTATGCGGGAAAACTCAGGCATTATGCCACCGCCGGTCCGGCTTTTTGGCGTTCGGCGAGCTCAAAGATAAATGGGGCGTTTGTCCTGACAAACTCTGTTAAGAAAGTAAGATCGTCGGCAGATAAACCTTCGACGTTGAACCATTTGACCGCAGGAAAGAAACATTCGGCGTGGTCAAAACTAAAGTCGACCGTGCGATCTTCCCTGCCGGAAACCGCAAATGCTTGAATTGCCGTCATACAACCACCTCGTTCGACGTGCAAAGTATCCCACGCCTATTGTAGGGCCCCAGGCCCGGCAGGGTATCTAAGCGGTGCCAATCTGTAAGGGTATGCCTAAGGACATACGGCAGCTACGCTGCCCCTTCCCAGCGCTCATCGGAGTCCCACTCTCCAATGCGGGTTAGGTAGACCCTGTCCCGTTTACGCTGCTTGATAGAGTCGCACCTCATCCTGCTCGATGTTTTTGCGGAAGGCGGGGCGCATGTTGTCGGGTGGGTTGGTGACGAAATTAACCTTTCGACCGAGTTCCTCCTCGAGCTCAAGGGAGAGCTCATATAACGCGCCGAACGTCATGGTGTGGCCGCAAACGAGTCGCAAATCGATATCGCTATCGGGCGTTTGCTCGCCGCGAGCGAACGAACCAAACAGATATGCTTCGCGGACGTCGTAGCGGGGCAGCACGTGACAGACGGCAGAGGATATATCGGTAAGCGTAATCATGGACAGAATTTTACCGTCTGACTGGTGTGGGAGACAATCGCCGCTCGTTGATTGGCCTTTAATGGGCGGCGATTTCGGAAGTGCGGGGAAATCCGAGAACTGCCGAGCATGCCCCGTATTACACCTTCACGACCTGCGGTTTTGTTGGCAGAAAACGGGTTGTGGTCGGCAGATTCCGATTTTCCCCGCACTTTCGAAGTTTGGGCGTTTCAGTAGCGGCGTTCAACACCAAAAGCCCTATTCCCAGCAGGAAAAGCGCCAACAAGGGGCATCAAAGCGATCGATACGAAAGAGGCAAACAGATATGCCTCGCGGACATCGCAGCGGAGCAGTATGCGGGAAACGGCGTAGGCATGTCGACAAGCGAAACCATGCCTTAATTCTACTTACCGATAATACCGGCGCCCTTAAGTACCTTCTCGACTGCAATCCAAAGATCCGTCGCGGGATTGTCCAGGCAGTAGCGATACGTGCAGTGCTCGGCGAAGCGGTGTCCGTCAGCCTCGTTGGCCTCCGCTATCCTCTTGGCACGCGCGACCGCCGCCACGACATCATCAATCGTTAGCTGTCCGAGTGCTCTCTTGAAGTTGCCCTCGTGCTTGTACTCATCGAGGTCCTGATAGCTCTCGCCGAACTCCCTGTTCACGAGCCTCAGGTACCCAGTCCTGTGGTTGAGCGGGGCGCGCATGTCGAGCTTGTGCAGCAGGATCCACAGTTCAAAAGTGAAGTTCGAGTACGCGTTCATGTACTTGACGCCGCGGCCGAGCTTGCCCGCGTCGCGCATTCGCTTAAGCGTGTCCTGAGTCTGCCTTACGTGCAGTTCGCCCTCGTCCTCCAGGTCAAAGACATGCCAGACCTCGGCCTTCCCAACGACGTTTAGGCTCTTCGCACGCTTGAGCGGGTTCTTCTCGACCTTAACGTCGAAGGCAACCTTCCTCGTCGCCCGCGGGTCGGCGTTGACGACATCACGGAGCCACTCGAGGTACCACTTCTCGGTCTCGCCCTCCACGGAGAACCAGTACTTGTCCGCCTGTCTCCTACTGGCCATCGGCGTCATCCCCCATCAGCTCCTCGAACACTGGGGAAAAGTCGATGTCCTCGATGGCGCCGTAGCGGCTTACAAAGTAGCTCTTCATGTAGTCGTCCCCTTTACGCACGCCGGACGGCCCCGAGGTGCCGAAGTCGGATAGCGCATAGCAGGTGCTGCCGCCCGTCTCTCGATCGCGCTCCACGAATTTGATCTCATCACGGCGAAACACATTACCGTTGAGGAACACCGGGTTGTGGGTGTTAAAGACCAGCTGGGCGCCGTGCCTGTTAATGTCGTCATTATGGAACACGCTCACAATGCTCATGAGCGCCATGGGATGGATGGACGCATCGAACTCGTCCACCACCAACGTTCCTCCCGTTGCGATGGCTTGTGCAACCAGCGGGAACAAGTTGACAAAACGCACCGTTCCATAGGACTCGTAGTCCTCGGCGGGCACCGCGCGCACCAGGTTGCCCTCGGCGTCGGCAAAGATCGAGCTAAGCCTGGGCGTGCTCTCGCCCTCAGGCACCACAAAGCCCAGCGCATTGGAGCTGACGCCGAACTCTTTGGCGGCGGCGTCAATCGTCTCGTTGATGTAGACGGCCTTGTCCGGGAGCCCCGCCCCCTGCACCGTCTTTAGTCTGTCGGCACGGTACACGACAGTGAGCCCACGGTCGAACCACCCAGTGACGCGCGCGCTGAGCCTGGGGCTGACGATCTGCTTGAAACCGTTGGTCAGGAACAGCTCGTCTCGGCTGAAGCCGGATATGAAATTTATCGCAGCTGCTTTGTTCTCGCGAAACGCATCGGAAAGCTGCTCGGCAAGTGTTCCAGAGCCCAAGTCGCCGAGGCTGACGGTCTCCAAGCGCCGATCGAAAACGACCTTCTCGTTCACCAACAGCGACTCACGCACAATCGCCCTGTCATACGACAAGTCCATGAAGGCACCCAGGTCTACCTTCAGGTCATACTCGAACAGGTCCCCTCCCTCGAAAAAGCGGATTCCGAAGGACACGGGCTTGGGGTCGGCGAGGCCACTGTTGGGGATGAACGACAGGTCGAACGCCGCGCGGTCGGGCGACGTCATGGTCTCGGCATCGCGAACGTTGCCGCGAAGCACGATGTGCTTCAACGTGTCCAGAGCTCCGATTATCGCCGTTTTACCCGCTGCGTTGGGGCCGTAGACGACTGCGGACGAGAGACCCTTATAGGTCTTCCTGCCGACCTTTTGTACGTGGAGGCTGTAGTCCAACCCCTTCTGCTTAGGGGCCGCCTCCATTGAGAAAGTGGCCCTATCCGCGAACGACTTGTAGTTCTCTATACTGAAATCAAGAAGCATGGAAACTCCGTTTTGTAGATTTATTACATTTACCTCTAAATATTATAGAACCTAAGCAAACAATTGGTAATCATTTTGCGAGCTATAAGCAGAATGAAATTAGCTTCCTTACTTAACATGTGGCATTGCTCGCAATAGCAGTCCACGCTCGTTTTTGAGCCTCCAATGGGACATAATTCCGGAAGTGCGCGGAAAATCCGAGAACTGCCGAGCATGCCCAGTTTTGCACCTTCGCGACATGCGGTTTTGATGGCAGAAACGGTTTGTGGTCGACGAGTCTCGATTTTCCCCGCACTTCCGAAAAATGAATGTCTCAGCAGAGACGTGCGGTGACGAGGAATACCGTTCCCAACAGGAAAAGAAGCGAGGAAAGCACAATCCAGTTGTTGTCGGCAGTCTTGGGGAGCATGGGCAGGCTCGCGATTGCGGCCGTGGCCTTAGGCACCGAAGGCGCTGACGCCGCGGTCTTGACCGTTGTCATGGTCGTCGTTGTTGTCTTGGTCGCAATAGCCGCGGGCTTTACCGCGGGACCTGCTGCTGGCGTGGCCCCGGGCTGCTCGACAGTAGGATCAGCGCCGGTACCAGACTCACGGATACCATCACCCGGCACATCGCGCGAATCGGTCTCCCCCGCCGGGGCTGTGGCGCCCGTGGGCTCGATCGCCACATGTGTCGCCGTTACCCCGTCGGCATCCACCACGCCGCCCGCGCCAAAGGCCCCGCCCGCAGGCGCCACAAAGCGCGCGGATGCAAGCGACCCGCCCAGGCAGGCGACGCCGCCGTTGGTGCCCGATGCATCCAGCCAGGACGCATCGACGGTAAGCTGCCCGGCCGCGCCACCGCCAGCAGCCCCGCCCAGCAAACACACACCGTAGGCGCGCACGCCCGCCCCGGAGCCCGCGCCCGCGGCGACAACGCGCCCACCGCCGCGAACGGCAAGACCGTCCGCGATCACGCCGGCCGCCCGCGCATCCGCGATGCCGGCGCCATCGGCCCGCGCGTCAACCTTACAGCCTTCCACCGCGAGCGTCCCCGACACGTAGATCCCGCACTGCGAGCCCGTGGCCACCAGCGACCCGGTGCCGCGGAGCGTCAGATCGCCCCACACCTCCATGCCGCAACGCGAGATGTCCACGTCGGGCGCGCTCGTCTCGACAACAGTGTTCTGCCCGGTCAGCGTTACCACCAGGTCGCTGTCGGCGCCGATGGCCTCGCCCGTGTAGCCGTTAAGCTCCAGATGGCCGGCATCGGTCCAGACCCACCCGGGGCCCGACACGCCCGGCTCGTAGTACGTGGCGCCCGCAATGAACAGGCTGTCCGCGCCCGCGGCATAAGAAGGCCCGCCCAGCAAAACGCATAGGCAGGCCATGACAGTAAACAGGATGTAGTGACGGCTAGTGTGGAACGCGGCAGCAAACATAACCGCTCCGATCTTCGCAAGAGCCAATGGAAACTGCATCAGGAAATTGCCTGCTGGCAGCAGTTATTAGTGTAGCTAGATCAATCAATGGACAAAGAAGAATACCCTTGATCGATCCCTGAAATTAGGTGTAAATCGTTTTGCCAGTCGGTGAAAGGAGGGATTGAATGGCGTCGACGCAAAGTTGGTTTAGTCTACTCGATTTTGAGTAAGTGAAGACTTGTTTATGTTCGCTTCGTTGCCTTGTTGATCTTTCTGTAAATCTTCGAAACGTGCTTATCGATAGGGTCATTCGGAAATGCTTTCTGAGCCCTACAAACATAGGAATGATAATTCCCATAGCGTTTACGGTCGGATGCGAGATGTTTTCCAACCGGAATGCTCCCCTTAGGGGAATAGTTTTCATATAGAGCCGTTACCCTCATTTTGCTGGGATGCTTGTCTGGATTATCAGCCAGTCTGCCGATGGAGTAGGCGGACCTATAAAACCTGTTGAAAAACCTTCCGCTTGTTGATTGGCGAATGCGGACGTAGGAGCCATCAAAATCAAAGCCAAGGAAAGAAATCAGCTGTTTAGGATGTGCCTCAGGATCCATTACTTCTATTTCGCCGGATGCAAATGCTTCAAAAGAGAGTTGTTCGACCCTTCCATTCTTAACACGATGTATTTTCGTCTTTTCGGGCTGAAGTTCTACATCGGGGACTTGTTGCGCCAGCCGCAAGATTGAACAAGCCATATCAAGTCGTTTGGCCGGAACAACGATAATAAAATCGTCGCAATAGCGAATGTACTTACCTCCAGCCGCAGATACATGCTCGTTTATTGCAGTATCAGTTTCGAACATATACATGTTTGCAAGAACACCGCTTGTAGCCAAGCCTTGAGGAATGCCCCTAGGCGTGCCCGCTTCATTTTTCCATGGAAGCACTACTGAGGAGCTCTTTAAAGCTTTAAATAAATCGGACGAAAGCACACGGGGCAGCTTATTGAGTTCCCTGGTAGCTTTCAGCCGTATCTTCTTCGCTTCACTACCGTAAGTAGCTGGATCATCAGAGTTCAGTTCAATCCAGGGCAGTCCGTTTATGTATGCGAGGTCAGAGATTGGCCAGCATGAATAGTGCAGTATATTTCGCAAAACACGATAATGATCCTTGGGAAGTGACCCGCCGTCAAAGAACCCTCTTACTGCGCATTGCAAATAGCTGTGGTTAAGATTGTCAAAGAAATGAGTGAAGTCTCCAGTGATTACCAATGCGTCATCAAGACTTCTAATCATGTCTATGGCATCAGCCGCAGCGGATATATTCGTATGGCGAAGACCGTTACGGTACGCAACAGCCACGTCATTAATACCGACAAAATCGGCGCGAGCATTGTAGAGCCGGCCCCAGAGTAAAGCATAATATTGATAAATTCGATGGTCTAAATGAGCGGCGTAGGCAATATCTCTCGTCTTGAGAGTCTTTACTCCATACCGGTATCTCACGTGGCACAAGGTATTTGAAATCAAAGGGAAAAAACCATGATGTTCAACAAAACAAGGATTTAGGACCTTTTCCTCTACATCCCTAAAAGAAACGCGATAATCGAAATGAGAGTAGGATTTCTTGCTTGAATACCCCGGAATAGATTTCAGATCGATGGTTTCCAAAATGACCGCCGCCTAAATCAACCTGCTCGGAATAAAGGGGGCGGCTCACCCAGACCGAGCAGGCTAACGTAAGGTGAAGCTAGTTCAACCAACGCAGACGCGGCCGCCAAACTCAATGCTTGCCTATGGCATACTGGAAGATGACAAGGAGACGACCTCTATGGTAGTCAGTGCCCTCGTGCAGCTATGCGCAGGCAACGTCGATATCAACTGTTCGAACAATGTAATTGCGTTGTTTGGACTGTTGATCTCGATAACGCACCTTTACGCCTATTTGCGTAAAGCATTTTTTGTATACCCCGAATTGGTCATTTAAATCATTGGGTGAATAATATCTTTGCTTCTCGCCCGGCTACATTTCGACATCGGAATCTGTTGATATGCTTTGCGTGCTTTCGTTCAGCACTTCTATTGCCTCCCCGATGTCTTTCTGAATCCATTTGGTTCTTAATTTTCCCATTCGTGATTTCGATCCGGTTTCGTCCAACTTTGCGTCAATGTTTCTCAACCATTCGACGGCTTCTTTCACACTTTGGTCATCAGGGTAATTCTTCATGCATGAGTGGAAAAATGATTGCAATGACAGTTGAGAATCAGCGGCTCCCTCGTAGATTGTTTTGACAACACACTCAGCAGGTACATCCAATATTTTTCTTGGGCATTGGGACTTTATGATCTCTTCAAAAAATGCAGAGAGCGCTACACCCGTATTCTGGTCGATTTTGGATAGCCAGAACCTGTTGCGAATTAAATCCTGATTCTCTTCTTTATTTTCAATGCTAGTAGCTAAAGCATCTAATATCTGGCCAACGTCTTTGCCATAAAAGCCATTGAACATCGGTATATCCTGCCTCAGCGCATTTGCGTTGCACTGAGGGTCGCAACTGGCGGCGAGCTCCAGCGAAACATAAAGCTTATCTAGATTGGAATCGTCCCAGAATCCAAGATTGATCAGGTCAAGTGAAATCTTAATAATCTCAGGAAACCATCTATGTGAATACTGTCCGTCGGACAATAGGTCTTCAAGCCGATTCGCCAATAATTCAACCTGATGGTCTTCCATCGCGCGCAGACTATGCCACTGATCTGTTAGGCTCTGTGCCTCGATGTCCGCAGCCGAATCTGGATTTTTGGCCAGTACATACTCCGTGAATGAGCTCATGACTGCGCTAGAGCTCGTATCCCTTCCTTCTGTTAAGGGGGCAAGGGCTTCAGATATAAGTAGATAGTTTTCGTATTCTATGACCTGAGAATAGTCAATCATATTCACAGCCTTGTTTGAGGTATTAGGTTTCGTGGGTGTTTTTCCTGCTGATGCCAGGACAGCATAACCGACAAAATCAGAGAATGCTTTGGCCCTTCCGCGTGAATCGATATTTTTATCGACAAGAACCGATGTGCCTAATGCGTAATTAATAGACGGAAGCGATCTGGATAAGGCCCTTGCATTGATTAGAAAACGCTTAAGGCCATCGATAATCGACTTATCGATATTAAAGTCAGCCTGTTTTGGGATATTCAATTGGGGTTCAGCAACGATCCTGTAAAGCTCCTGAAGATCTGGTTCAAACATGATCTGACTCATGACCGCTTTTTCGACTGAGCTGTCGTCCTCAAATGACAGCGGACAATTTCTGACAAGCATCACATGCCAACCATGGTTTTCGACCATATTGTTAACGAACCCAAAAAATGCTCGATCATCTTGAGCGAAGCCGCTCCGTTCACAATCATCAAAAATGACAAGGACTTTCTTCATGTCGAGAAAAGGCAGTAGTAAATCGGGTTTTAGGGATAGCTGAATTCCAAGATCGCCGATCTTATTTCTCATAAATGTGGAGCCGGCCTTAAGGACGTTTTTAATTAAAGCGCTTATCGCGGCGCCTGCACTGCCCGCAGCTTTATCAGATAAAGGGAGCCGAGAAGCGATCACCCTATTGATGGCCTCGTCATAATTGTTAACGCCAAATAGCGACACGCGGCATGTCTTTACATCAATTTCTTTAAGTGCGTCTTTAAGATCGTGCTCGCAGTAATAAGTCTTGCCTGAACCCCATTCGCCATGCAGGACTAACGCCTGAAGACAAATGGAGTCACATTGCATGTAGCTCATAATCGCTTCGGTTACTTCTTGGGCTTGCATCTCAGTATTCTCCAATCGTTAATTCTTCGTTTTGCAGTGCAAAATCAGAACTGAGAAATATAATTAGCAGTAATTGCCCCGCTTTCTGGCAAGCAATGCTGAACTCTCACATGCGGTAACCGTTATTGTAATTGGCGAGAAATACGAAGAGCGGGGTGTATCGGCGTTAGCCGAAACACCCCGCTCTCAACGCAGTTAAACTAATGGAAGATTGTAGCTATCTCGACCCAGGAAGCCTATCCCTAGTCCCTCTTAAACAAATCCCTCGTATACACCTTGTCCGCCACGTCAGCGAGCTCGTCGCTCCAGCGGTTGGCGACGATCACGTCGCAGCCGGCCTTGAAGGCCTCCAGGTCGTGCGTGACCTCGGACCCGAAGAACTCCGGCGCGTCCAGCGTGGGCTCGTAGACCACCACGGGCACGCCCTTGGCCTTCACGCGCTTCATGACGCCCTGGATGGAGCTCGCGCGGAAGTTGTCGGAGTTGGACTTCATCGTCAGGCGGTAGACGCCCACGACCGGCTTCTCCTTGCCGGCGTAGACGCGGTCCCACACCATCTGCAGCACCTCGTCGGCGACGAAGTCCTTGCGGGTGCGGTTGGCCTCGACGATGGCCTCGATCAGGTTCTGCGGCACGTCCCTGTAGTTGGCGAGCAGCTGCTTGGTGTCCTTGGGCAGGCAGTAGCCGCCGTAGCCGAAGCTGGGGTTGTTGTAGTGGCTGCCGATGCGCGGCTCCAGGCACACGCCGTCGATGACGTCGCGGGTGTTGAGGCCTCGCACCTCGCAGTAGGTGTCGAGCTCGTTGAAGTAGGCCACCCGCAGCGCCAGGTAGGTGTTGGCGAACAGCTTGACGGCCTCGGCCTCGGTGGTGCCCAGCACGAGCTCCGGGATGCCCTTCGAGCCGTCGGCGTTCACGCGCTCCAGCTCGGCTGGGTCCGCCCCTTGGGCAAGCAGGCGTGCGAAGCGCTCGGCGGCGGCGACGGCATCGGCATCCTCCTTGGGCGCCCCCACCACGATGCGGCTGGGGTGCAGGTTGTCGTAGAGTGCCTTGCTCTCACGCAGGAACTCCGGGCTGAAGAAGATCCTGCTGTCGCCCAGCCTCTCACGAAGGCCCGCTGTGTAGCCCACCGGGATGGTCGACTTGATGACGATCCAGGCGTCCGGGTTCACCGAGCGCACGGCGGCGATGGCGGCCTCGACGGAGCTCGTGTCGAAGAAGTTCCTATCGCTGTCGTAGTTGGTGGGCGTGGCGATGACGGCGTAGTCGGCGCCCGTGTAGGCCTCGGCCACGTCGACGGTGGCGTGCAGGTCGAGCTCACGCTCCCCCGCATTTGCCTCCGCAAGGAAGCGCTCGATCTCGTCGTCCTGGATGGGCGACTGGTAGTCGTTGATCTTCTCGACCTTCTCGGGCACGATGTCCAGCGCGTGCACCTCGTTGTGCTGCGAGAGCAGAACGGCGAGGGACAGGCCGACGTAGCCGGTACCGGCGACAGCGATCTTCATGTCATTCTCCAATTGTCAAAGAGCAATAATTCGCATTAAAAATGGCCCCTATTACAGGGCCATGATTTCCTAAATGTTGTAATAGCGCTTATACCACTTGGCGAAGGCCCTCAGGCCGTCCTCGAGCGGAGTCGCGGGCCTGTAGCCCAGGTCGCGCTGGAGCGCCGTGGTGTCAGCGTAGGTGACGGGCACGTCGCCGGGCTGCATCGGCACGAGCTGCTTGTGGGCCTCGAAGTCGTAGTCGGCCGGGAGCACGCCCTCCTCCACCAGCACGCGCTGCAGCGTGTCGACGAAGTCGAGCAGGTTCTCGGGGTGCGAGTTGCCGATGTTGTAGACTCGGTGGGCGGCGAGGGGCAGCCCGTCCTCGCCCATCTGGACCTCGGGGGCGGAGTCCATGACGCGCCTGACGCCCTCGACGATGTCGTCGACGTAGGTGAAGTCGCGACGGCAGTCGCCCATGTTGAAGATCTTGATGGTATCGCCGCGGCGAAGCTTCTCGGTGAAGCCGAAGTAGGCCATGTCGGGCCTGCCCATGGGGCCGTACACCGTGAAGAAGCGCAGGCCGGTCGCGGGGATGGAGTACAGTTTTGAGTAGGCGGCCGCCATGAGCTCGTTGGACTTCTTGGTGGCGGCGTAGAGCGACACCGGCGAGTCCACGCGGTCCTCCTCGGAGAACGGCACCTTCTTGTTGCCGCCGTAGACCGAGCTGGAGCTGGCGTAGACGAGGTGCTTGACCGGGTGGTGGCGGCAGGCCTCAAGGATGTTGAAGAAGCCGACCAGGTTGCTCTCGAGGTAGGCGCGCGGGTTCTCGATGGAGTAGCGCACGCCCGCCTGGGCGGCGAGGTTCACCACGACGTCGAAGCCGTTCTCGGCGAACAGGCGCTCGATGAGGGCGGCGTCGCAGAGGTCGCCGCGCACGAACGTAAAGCGGCCGTCGGCATCGGCCTCGGCCAGCATGCGCAGGCGCGCGTCCTTGATGCCGGGGTCGTAGTAGCTGTTGAGGTTGTCGAGGCCGACGATCACATCGTCAGTCTCCTCGAGCAGTTTCTTGACGAGGAACGCGCCGATGAAGCCGGCGGCTCCAGTTACCAATACCTTTCTTGCCATTTCTCCTCTTTCGTTGTCAATGTGTTAAATAGGGAAGAGCGCTTGCGCCCACTAGAGGAAGTAGCAGGCAGGTTCCAGAGTTTGTAGTTGCGCGTTCTCAAGGCGAGCTGGACGTCGGGCCAGCTCGCCTGCATGGTGGTCTGTATGTCCTCGAATTCAGGCACCGACGCAAGGATGTCGACATGAGGGCGCGGGAGAGAAGCGGCACGTGCAGCCTTGTGCATTACTTTCTTGGTTACAGCTTGCATTGGCGTGTTCCATCTTGTTGTTCGATCATTTGCGCAGGCGAGTCTCGACGTAGGCACGCTTCTCGTCGCAGGACATATGCTTGGTCATAAGTAATTCATTTGCGTGCTTGTCGCGATACTCCTCTACCGTACAGATAGGGCGGGCCGGGATGCCAGCGACCACAGTGCCGTCAGGGACGTCGTGAGTGACGACAGCGCATGCCCCGACGATGCAGTCACGGCCGATGGTGACCCCCGGCAGAATCATGGCGTTCATACCGATGTGACAGTTGTCGCCGATGGTCACGCGGCCAAACCGATCGCAGTCCGCAAGCTCAGGGTACTTATGGCGCAGCACCCAGCAGCCTCCATCGTGGGTAGTTATCTTAACGCCCCCCGTTATGCGAACGTTGTCCCCGATGGAGACGAGCCATGGCTCGGAGCCCAGTTCATAACCATTGAGAATCTCGCACCCCTCCCCGATGGTGAGGCCGCGCTTCTTGAGAATGGCGAGCTTCTTATCGGCGGGGGTGAGTTTCCATTTCAGCGTGGATAGCAATCCCATATCACATCACTTTCTATACAGCTGCTCTTCTCGCAGGGATCATTGCGACTAGGTGCTTGAGCGGCATCTCAAGTGCATGGTGCAAAAGCAACGCGCCGACTATCGATATCACGGTAACAACGAGGTAATCCACAATTCCCGCCCACCCAAAGGCGTCACGCATGAGAGCCAGGACATAGATATTCAGCAGATAGGACTCCAGACTGGCCTTGCCGAGCAATTCGAGGAAGCGCTCAAAGGGAAGCCTTTGCGGAGCAGAAACCCAGAAAGCAATAACAAGGGCGGGTATGAAGGACGTGCACCCCGTGTTCCTAGAGAGGAACCAGCCGAGCAATGCGAGAACGCTCCCAAGTGCAGCGGCTTTGACAGATACCCCCCCCCGAGACTTTCCGGATATCAAGCGGTCGGCGAGTAAATAGCCCGTGAAGAAGGACGGGATCCGCTGGAAGACATTCGCGACGTTGAGCGCGAGGCCGGCATCCGTAAAGGCGGCCTTCAGGAATAGCGCGACGGCGGCACTCAGAACGGTCGCCACGGTGCAGACGACAGGCGCGCCAAGGCGGCGGCAGAAGCCATCCACCAGTGGGACCAAGAGGTAAAGCGGCACGAGCATGGCCACATACCAAGCCCCCCGGTGGAACAGCCAATACGACAGCGTAGAGACGTCGAGCACGAACAACCCCCAGTCGCCCTGCTTGGCAACGAGGATGTCAGAGGCAAAATAGAACGGGACGGCGAGTACGAGGTACGGAACGCCCACCTTGACGAGCCTCTTCCAATAAAATTCGCGGGCGATGGGGCACTTAGCCATGGAGTGGCATATGCCGAAGCCGCTCACGAGCAGGAAGACGTCAACGCCCCAGTTTGCGTAGGTGAAAAACGCACCGAAGGTGCCCAGGTCGGCGTAGGAGTACACGTGGGCAAAATAGATCATGAGGGCCGCTACGCCCATAACCAAAGTCCGCCTCTCGCGGAGGCGCTGGATACTGAACTCGAGTACCGTCATCGGCTGCACGCCCCCCGCAAAGACCCCAAGAACTCAGTCATCTGCACCACGTAATTTTCGGGCTGGAAGAGCTCCTTGGATTTAGCAAGCGTGACGCGCTTCATATCGATCAATTCGTCGTCTGACATGCAGCAGGCGCTCCTGACGCCCTCGGCGAGCGAGGCTAGTTTGAGGTCGGGAACGACGATGCCGTCGACGCCGGGCGAGAGCACGAGATCGGCGCCGCCTACGGCATTACAAAGCATGGGCACTCCGTTGGACATGCATTCCGCGAATTTGGTGGAGAAGCCAGCGCGGGCGTAGAGCGCGGGCTGCCGGAACAAGATGCCGAAGTCCGCCCTTCGGAGCATCTCAATGACGGCAGCATGCGGGAGCCTGCCGTGGAACCTGACTGCAGCGCCCGCTCCACGGCCGTGCAGTAGGATCTCGCCCTCCCTCTGGCTCACGCCCACAACGTCGAGCTCGGGCTCAGTCTCAAAGGACCCTGCGCAGGAGGCCATGGCCTCAACGAAGCAGTCGATGTAGTCCTTGCCTGCGGGAGACCCTGCGTAAAAGAAGCGGGTTGACTTCCTCTTGGCGAACTCGAGTGGCGGAACTTCGTCTAGTGCGTCGCCCGAGCGGTTGAGCGGCGGGAGAAACATAACGCGTGGGGCGCCCTGGGCCTTTTTGAGTTCCTCGAAGTGCTCCTTGAAGAAGGGAGATATAGCTAGCACCCCATCGACCGATTCGTCGGCGTCGGTGACGCGTCTCTCCCGCGACTTGGCTACGATCCATTTGGCGAGGTCGCCGTCGAAGTGAGTCTCGAACCAGTCAGTCTCGTCGACGAGGACCGGTACGCCCGCGCTGCGGCACACACGCTCGATGGCCTTGGCGAGGCGGTTCTGGATTGCGTAGTAGATGACGACAGCGGGATTTACGCGGGCCATGGCCTCGTTGAAGGCGGGGATGCTCACACGCGATACAAGACGCTCGGCGTACTTCGCGGCCAGCTGGCGACCGCTGAGGGTCAGACCCTTGGGAAACTCGACTGGGTAGTCGAATTCCTCGACGAGGGCAGGCAGCTTCGGGTCAGCTATGCCTGCAACCATGAAATGGGGTTCGTAGCCGCACATGGAGAGAAGATCGGCGATGGCGAAGGCATGCTTGGTGGGTGCATTGCTGCCAGGAATGCCTTGGACAACGTAGAGGATGCGGTTGCTACTGCTCAATGGCCGACTCCTTCGCTAGCTTTCTGTTGAGGTAGACCGGGTATACGACCGAGGAGCTGAGCATAGTAACGATGGTGCCAAGCAGGACGCCTGAGCTCGACCCGAGCATGTTTGCAAACAGGTACGAAAGCGGAATGTTCGCAATCGCCTGTCCCACGGCCAGCGCCATCATCATCTTCATGCACGCCATACCGTTTGACACCTGCGACCAGATGGCGTTCCAGCTGTACACCAGGCAATATGCGAACATGAGCCAGACAAGGTCAGTCGAGGTATCGAGGTGTTGCCCTAGCCAAATGTCCGTGATGGGCGTGTAGGCAAGGGCGAGCACGAGGCAGCAGGCCGCGGGCAAGGCGAGCAACTTCTCCATGTGCCGAACGTTGCCTTTGATGCCCGAAACGTCACCCCGCGCATAGCGCGCCGTTATGGAGGACCAGTACGGCGAAACCATGGTAGCGTACAGGCTGACGGGGACGGTAAACAGTTTGAAGGCAGTGGCGTACGGCGTGACCGCCTCGGGCCCGAAGATGTTGGAGACTATGACATTATCAGTGCTCGAGAGGACCAGTGATGCCATCTGGATGATGAAGAACTGGACACCGAGCCCGGTGACATCCCTAGCCATGCTCTTGTCGTACGCCATCGGGGTCGGCACCCAGGGGCGACGCTTCCTGAAGAAGGCAAACGTGAACGCAAGCTCGATAACGAGTGCAGAGATGCCGTAGGCAATGGCAACCGACATGAGCCTGTCGGAGTCAAAAAAGCCGAGCATGAGGACGCTCATGAGCATGCACGCCTGCTGGGCCACGCCGAGCAGGCTAACGAAGTGCGCCTCTTGCACCGCAAAGAAGAGGCTTTTGCAGATGGAGAACACGAAGCCGATACACATGAGCGCGAAGCTGACTGCTATAACGGGTTCGGCGTTGCCGTAGAGCGGCTCAGGAATGTTGAGTAACGCGTTCCAGTCGATGAACTGGAAAACGATGAGCGCCACAGTCATTACGCCCAGGACGACGATACTCAGCAGCACGTAGGCGCTTGATATGAGGGACTTGACCTCGGAATCATCGGCATCCTTGGCCAGGGCGGCGCTGAGTTTGTTGCGCAGACCGTTGCCGATGCCAATATCGAAATAGTTTACCCAGGAGATTACATTCAGAACCGTTGCCCAGATGCCATAGAGGCCGGTGCCCAAGTAGCCCAAGATGACAGGCACGTACAACATACTCAGCACCATGCTCGCAGCCTTGTAGAAGGCGAGCAGCATACTGTTCTTCTTGAGGTTCTTCTCGGAATAATCCGCCATACAGCTAGTTCCAGACGCTATGGGCCGCGATGCGGGTATATGCCCCGAGCAACGCTTTCCGGTTTGCAGTTCTTGAGTGGTTTATGTTGGCCCTTTCCCTGCCCGCATCACCGAGCTCGCGAGCGAGTGATTCGTCCGTGAGGACACGGATGAGGGCGTCCGATATAAGCTCGGTCTCGTTGAAGGGCACGAGCAGGGCCTCCTTGCCGTGCTCCGCGATGTCGGGCACACCGCCCACGAATGTAGCGACGCAGGGCAACCCCATCATCATGGCCTCACCCATGGAGTTAGGGGAGTTCTCTATCGCAGAGGTGGACACAAAGGCAGAGCAGAGCGCCATCTGGGCGATGACCTCGGCGGGGCCGAGCGAACCCACGAACTCGAAACGGTCGCGAACGCCAAGTTCATCCATCTTCCTCGCCAGATACCGATCGTAGGAGGAACCTCTCAAGGGGTCTGTGCGAAGGCCAAAAGAGCCTGCGACGACGACTTGCACGTCGGGCACCCGCCGCGCGACGGCGGGCAGGGCCTCGACGAGGCGGTACATGGCTTTGATGGGCTTGGAGCCCTGACTGAAGTAGAGCCTATGCGATGACGCGTCCCTCGTCGGAGAGGCTTCATAGAACTCGGGCCGAAGGCTTTCCCCGACGTGGTGGTACTCGATATCGGGGTTCACAAGCCGACAACAGCCCTCGTCCCACCTCGTGCGCCCTATAATATGGTGAACCAAGGCGATAAGTCGTTCCTCGCTTTGGCCCCGCCTCCGGTAGCCCTCACGCTGCTGGTAGAGAGAATAGTGGTTCTTGAGCTCGGAAAGCGTCATGCACTTAAGCCAGGCATCCGGGAAACCAGGCATGAATTGGCGGCTAATTACTGACACGAGGCCCTGGATCGAGACAACCGTCCTGTCTAGCAGCCCGCAGTCCCCGGCGGCTTGGGCCATGAGCTCGCCGAACTCGTTCTCCGAGCCGAAGATGTGTACGACGTCGGGCTTGGTCGATGCAAGGACTTCGGTGAACAGGCCTTTTGCGGCATCGCGTTCGCGGAGGTCTCCCTTTGACCAGAAAAAGCCGTGGGCCTCGAAACCGGTACCTGAGGACCGTTCCACCCTTGGCTCGGCTTTCTGAGGATAAAAGATGATGAGCTCATGCTCACCGACAGACATCACGTCGGCGAAGGCGCCGTCGAGCCACCCACTATTTACAGATCCGCTACGCCCAAGCGCCTCGCTTATCGCACGCACCGGCGCGTTGCACAGCCACGCTATCCTCATCGGCAGTCACCCCCTTCTCGTTGCACAGGGCGAGATAGACAGAGATGGAAACGAGCAGCGGCGTCAGTACGAGCGACTGTGAAACCGCGAAGTTGAAGTACAGGAACAGATAACTACAGACGGCGGCGGCGCCAATACGCGAGCTAAATACGGGAGCCAAAAGCCAGTAGAGGTACGCGAGAGCGAACGGAAAGCCCAATGCGGCCGTGGTGGTAAACAACCCGGCGCCTACCGACAGCGCGCCCTTGTATGCCTGGACCTCGTCGAATCCGACTCCAAAGGGGTGCTGCGTCAACAGCTCTAGGGACGCCACGACCGAGTCGATTCTCACTGCACCGTTGCCCTGGTTTACGTTGAAGGAACCCTCGGAGCTGAAGAGCTTGCTGAATACGGACTCAACGAGGATGGATGCGTCGCCGCGCACGTAGTAGTCGCACACCAACGCCATAAGGCCCAACGACACCAAAAGAACCAGATATTGCTTGAAACCACCCTTCGCTGAGACTTTTCGTCTGCGCAGGTCCCCGGAGGGGAGGATGAAATAGAACGCAAGCATGGCAAGCAACGAAATAAATCCGGTCGTAGATCCGCAGGTAACGATGCCGAGGAGGAAGACCAGGGCAGAGACGGCACGCTCCTTGGGGCTGACGCTCATCCGCTCGTACATGAACACGACACAGAAGAGGGCCGCCGTGAGGACCCCTTGGAAGACGCCAGGCTCGGTGAAGATGCCAATGTTGCGTGCTTCGCCTTCGCGAACGCAGCACAGGAAAAGGCCCTTGGTGTGGAAGTTCAGTGAATCTGCCGCCGCCATGCTGTAATAGGTGCCTTGCGACTCGAACTCATAGAAGGGCAGCCTGTAGTACAGGCCGGGGACTGCGAGACGGGCGAAGTAGAGTACCAGACTCACCGCCGTTAAGAAGCATATGATCCGGAGCATGCGCTTGAGGAAGTTCGCCGGCGATACCTTGATGGCGAAGACGATGAGGCCGATGGTCAGTGCATATCGGGTGAATACTGAGATGCCCGCACCGCCAGCCGTGATCCTTACCAACATGGACATCACGAGGACGCTCGTTACAAACGCCACATCACGGAAGTGCCAGTACTTGGGGACGAGAAGCGCGATTGCTATGACGAATACAGCGAGGTAGTTGACGTAGGGCTCGATGAAGTATGACATGAGATACGAGTTGCCCGTGAGTAGCACGCAGTAGCAGAGCAAGTACTGGATAACCGCCCGCTTGCGGCCACCTTCCTTGACAGGAGACGCTGCCGGGACATTGAAGAAATTATTGTTCATAATGGCTATGAGATCAGCCTCCGCCAGGAGTTTCCGATGTTTTCGAGCGAAAGCTCGTCGCGGAGCATTCGGGCCCGAGTCGAAATGGTTTGCGCAAATTCGAGGTCATCAACAATCCAGTCAAATGAGCGCGCCTCGGCAGCAAGATCGTCGACGTCGACGAGCAAGCCGTTTACACCGTCTTCGATGACCGTCTCGGCTCCGCCGCCGAGACAGCGAGTGCAGACCGTGGGTACGCCCATAGCAAGCGCCTCGAGCATGGAGTTCGACAGTCCTTCGAATCGCGAGGACATGACGAAGGCCGACGCAGTTCGCACGTGCTCGAGGGCGTCTGGACTGAAGCCCTCAAAGACTACGGATTCTGCGACGCCGAGATCGTTCGCGAGCTGCTTGAGTTCGGCTTCCAAGCTTCCCTTGCCGAAAACCTCAAGCGTGAAGTCAGGATGGGACTTATGGAACTCGGCGAACGCTCTGATTGTCATGCCGTGGTTCTTCTGCTTCTCCAAGCGCCCTGAGGTCACGATGGCCTTGCGCCTGGGCCCCTCGAAGGGCTCGGGGACAGAGCCGGATATGGGGTTCAGGATGACCGTGCCCTTTTCCTGTAGGGATCGTGGGAACAAATCCTTCTGGGACTGCGTCTGGAAAACGATAGCCGCTGCCTTGTGATACAGGACATCACGAACGCCGGGAAGTGCAGCGTTGCCCGGGAAGTCGAAACGCGGGTCATTACGGACTGATACGACGACTTTATTGGGCAAGCCTGTGGATGCCATGAGCGTGTACATGTTCTGATGCGGCAGAAAAGAGATGAAGGTCGCCTTAGGGTTGGCCTTCATGGCGCAACGTATGCAACGAATCTGCTGCAGGGGCTTGACCGAGGGACTAGCAAATCGTGAAATTACCTCGACTCCTTTTGGAATGTCGTAATCAATGAGTGGGCTCTTTGTTAGCAGGTACGTAAACTTAAAGCCATGAGCAACGAAGTACGACGCGAGCGCAAGCGAGACACGCTCGGCCCCGCCACCCATAAGGGAAGGGTGAACAAAAACAATATGCCCAGCTTCATTTGTTAACGTCTTTGAATTCAATTTCATCCTCTAATTACCGCTGACTGCATTGCAATAGATGCCGAGTATTTCGCTCAAGAGCAGATTGATATCGAATGAGCTGAGTATCTTTTTTCGGGCCAAAGTTCCCATTTCTTTTCTAAGCTCGCTTGATTCGAGAAGATGATTCAATGCAACGGCCAGAGCTTGATGGTTATCAACCGGAATCAGAACTCCATTAACACCATCATTAATTACTTGAGGAATTCCACCAACGGGAGTGGCGACAGTTGGAATTCCTCTGGCCATGGCCTCAAGAACGCTCATGGGGAGCCCCTCGTTTTTGGAGGGAAGGCAATACACCGCTGCACGCTCGAAGAGCTCCTCGCGTTCTGCGCCCGCGACCCAGCCGTGGAACTCGCAGCGGTCGGCAATACCGAGCTCTGCCGCAAGAGATTTATTCTTTTCAACCTCTCCGTCTCCACCAAATACGACCTTGGTGTCGGGGAAACGCGACAGGATTTCTCTTGACGCGCGCAAGAGCACGTCAGGGCTCTTGTTCGCGTCAAGACGTCCTAAAAATAGGACGTCTTGACGCGAACAAGGTGAGCACGGCTTATCCGGAACTTTAACACCGTTATGAACAACGTTAATCTTCTCAAGATCGCAAACGTTTTCCGAAAAGTAATCGCGCCACTCTTCCGACAGAACCACAACTCGGTCGGCGATACTAAATGTCTTTCTTACATCACTACGGTAGGAATCTCCGCCCTCTTCAAAAGCCTTCTTAAACTCCCCATCGTGATCGTGCAGTATCACGTACTTACCTGCTTTGCGGGCCATACGAGCCATAATTGACTTTCGTTTGTAGGACCCACGGGCGCTTATGTGTAAATGAATGATGTCATAAGATGGCATGATCATCGCATAGCGCACTAACGACCGGGTAAATGCGAGAGACTTACCGAGTTTTGAAGAACCGACGCCCGTCCCCAGGTACTCGAATTTATCACATGCCTCAGGAAGGCCTCCATCGAGATAACCCTGCACGACGGAAACAATTCCACCGTGCAAAGAAAGGTCGGGACCGACCATCAGAACTTTCGCGTGTATTTTATTCTTAGCTGAAGCCATCGTTATCCTTTAAGCCGCGAACCTAAGCAGCGAGCAGGTACCCCCCCCCAAATTGAATACTCAGGTTCCACGTCTTTGGTCACCACGGCCCCAGCAGCAATTACGCAGGAATCAGAGATATGGACACCCTTTAGAATCGTCACTCCACTGCCCATCCACACGTCATTACCGATAACGACATCCTGGTCGTTATCGGGTAGCTTGTCCTCATCGGTAAGTTCCATCATGGGGCGATCGAGGATGTCGGTGCGGTGATCGCCGGTGATAACGGTAAGGTTGGGTCCGCTCATGACATAGTCGCCGATGTGAATTTTCGCCCGGGTTGTGAGCAGCGTTGTTCCAGGGCCAAGGTACACGTCATGGCCCATGTAGATATTGCCCGCTCCGGCAATCTCGCTGCGGCGGCCCAGGGTTACGTTCTTGCCGCAAGCAGCAAAGGAACGCCGTAGCGAGGGCATAAGAAGTAGCTTGTTGTAAGCACGGGGGATGCCGTCGAGGATCCTATAGGCGAGACCCATAGCTACGCTTTCCTCCACACCATCTTGTCCACGACGCCTGTGTAGCTCTGGATGATCTTGACCACCTTGGTGGACACGGCCTCATCGGCGTAGTCGGGCACGGGGGCCTCGGGCAGCGACCCCTCCGCGTCGAGCTCGACGGCGGTGCGGACGGCCTGCAGCAGGCCGCGCTCGGAGATGCCGGCCAGCGTGAAGCAGGCCTTGTCCAGGGCCTCGGGGCGCTCGGTGGAGGTGCGGATGCACACCGCGGGGAACGGATGCCCGACGCTCGCGAAGAAGCTGGACTCCTCGGGCAGGGTGCCGGAGTCGGACACCACCGCGAAGGCGTTCATCTGCAGGCAGTTGTAGTCGTGGAAGCCCATGGGCTCGTGCATGCGCACGCGCGGGTCGAGCTCGAAGCCGGTGGCCTCCAGGCGCTTGCGGGAGCGCGGGTGGCAGGAGTACAGGATCGGCATGTCGTATTTCTCGGCCAGCGCGTTGATGGCGGTGAACAGGCTCGTGAAGTTCGCCTCGGTGTCGATGTTCTCCTCGCGGTGCGCGGACAGCAGCATGTACTTCTTCGGCTCCAGGCCGAGCTCGGAGAGGACGTCGGAGGCCTCGATCTTGCCCAGGTTGGCGCGCAGGACCTCGGCCATGGGAGAGCCCGTGACGTAGGTGCGCTCCGGGGCGCAGCCGGTGTCCTTGAGGTAGCGGCGGGCGTGCTCGGAGTAGGCCAGGTTGACGTCGGAGATCACGTCGACGATGCGGCGGTTGGTCT
>NZ_JBBNNA010000016.1:0-50049 GCF_040098065.1 Collinsella sp. CLA-JM-H32B
TTGAAGTTGAGGACCAGGTCTTCGGCGTTCATGCTGCCCCCATCATCGCGGTCTACGGGGTCAACGATATGGCACCGTGGGGACACATGTATGTCAATCCTGGTCTAACAGAGCCTTAAAAAATCATTCTGGCGCTATCGGTGCTTTTGATTATTTTGGGACGGGGATGAAATAATCATTTCAGGCCTCATTTCGCCCTCTGAATAATATTTGTCCCGATTCCCGTAATGCGCGAAATCTGGGCAATCGTAAAGCCTCGATGTTTCAGCATTGCTAACAGACGATTCCGTTCTTGCTTCGGCAACGTCTTGAGCTGGTAGGGCTCAAGTGGAGCCAATAGAGCCTGTGCGACTTCCAAAGCATCCATATCGGAAACGTGTTTGCCTTCAGGCAAATAATACGGATTGGGCTTACCGTCTGTACTTGTAAGGTAAAACGCCTCAGAACCACCAAAAAGTTCGACAATATCACTGCAATCGCAGATTTCAGGCGTACCGAAATACTCGTGGAAGCTACTCCACCGATACATGGGTGCAGAAGATATGCCTGCCTTCGCTGGGTTGTCGTGAATGTAACGAACGCAACGGAGCAACTGCCCATCATCGGAAATAACAACACTCTTAAAGCGTTCTTGAAAAACTGGCCCACGCCTGCCTGTCTTCAAATTAAATCGCATCGCATACGCTGTATCTATGGCGTGCATCGCAGCACTCATTTGATTTTCGGGGTCATCAAATAGCAGATGCACATGATTGTCCATCAAACACCAAGCAAGCAACCGAATATGGTCGGATGTAAATCGCTGACTCATCAGATTGAGGAAATAGTAGCGGTCGTCATCGTCCTCAAAGATCAGCTGGTCAGCACAACCTTTGACCATAACATGATAATGACCGAGTTCGGATAACACACGGGCAACGCGAGTCATCGAAGCCCTCCCTTCCGAGTTTGCGATAGCTACAGCATACAAAAGAAGGGAAAAGAAAAAACCGAACCGCCCAACAAAGATGAGCGGTTCGGTGAACGGTAGGAATGATTTATTTATCCCCGTCCCAGAAAAATCATTTAGAGGAGGTTGAGGGGAAGCTGGGGAGCGTCGCCCCAGAGCTTCTCGAGACGATAGAAGTCGCGTGCCTCGGGGGTGAAGACGTGAACGACGACCGAGCCGTAGTCCATGAGCATCCAGGTCTTCTGCTCGCGGCCCTCGATGGAGAACGGGTGCTCACCACAAGCCTCGGCGACCTTCTCCTCGATCTCGTCGACAATCGAATCGACCTGACGGTTATTGGTACCGGTGGCGAGCACAAAGTAGTCGCACACGTCGGAGAGCTCGGTCAGATCTAGCACCTGCACGTCCTCGCCCTTCTTGTCGTAGGCGGCCTGCGCGGCGGCGCGGGCGACATCCTCGGCGGCGACACCGCTCGCGGACAGCGAGGCGGCAGTGCGGTCGGACGTGGCAACGAAGCTCTTGTGCTCCACACCTTCAAGAATCTGCTCGTCGGTCATGGTCTCGTCGGCCATGGAATACCTCTTTCTAGACGCACCCGAGCTAGCGCAGCTGGGCGTAATGGTTGTAAATCGTAATAGCCGTGGGATAAAGATAGCGCCCGGACTGGATCACATAGACCAGACCCTGTGCAAAACAGGAGAAGAACAACTCGTCAAGCGTCGACTCCCCCACCATCTTGCGCAGCGCGTGGGCATAATCACCATGGCGGTTGGGTTCGATGGCATCGGCAACAAAGACCACCATATCGAGCGGCGTCATGTCGCAGGCGCCCACGGTGTGACGGTCGACAGCCTGAAAGACCGCCGGCGACAGCTCGGGAAAAAGCTGCGGAAGCTCATAGGCGGCAACCGGTCCATGCAAAAGCGGCGTCGCGGCAGACGGAGAGCCGGCAATCTTAATGCCGTAATGCAGAGCGCGCGTGACCAGCTCGTCGTCGGAGAGCACCTTATCCCAGTCATGGATCAGGCCGGCGGCAGCGGCATTAAAGCGGTCGACACCGTATACCTCGGCTAGGTGCAGCGCGGTCTCGGCAACCCCTAGCGAATGCACGTAGCGCTTGCGCTTATCCTTCATACGCACATCGAGCAGCTCTTGAATGCGCTTGAGCAGCGCGCGCTCATCGCCCTCAAACTGATCCTCTACCGACAACGTAGACCCCCATCACTCAAAATCTTCTTGACCCAGATCGGTATACAGCCCGCGCTTGCGAATATAGCCGAGCACGGACTCGCTCGTAAGATAGCGCACGCTCATGCCACGGGCAACTCGCTTACGAATGTTGGTCGAGCTAATCGCCAGCGCCGGAATCTGGATATAGCGCACGTCAAACGGCAGGCCCGACTCTTTGATTCGCGCGCGAGCAGTATCGATATCAAAGCCCGGTCGCGTCGCCGCAATGAACGTGGCAAGCTCGGCGATTCGGTCGGCATCATGCCAGGTAACAATATCGATAATCGCGTCGGCGCCCGTAATAAAGTAGAGCTTTACCTGAGGCGGGTAAAAGTCGCGAAGGGCATGAAGCGTATCGGCCGTATAGGTCACGCCAGGACGGTCGATCTCGAAACGGCTCGCCAAAAAAGCCGGATTCGCAGCGGTGGCGAGGACCGTCATGGCATAACGGTCCTCGGCAGGCGTCACCGGTTTGTCGAGCTTAAAGGCGGGAGAGCCGGCCGGCATAAAGAGCACGGCGTCCAAGTCGAGCGACTCGCGCGCCTGCTCGGCGGTAACCAAGTGCCCGTAATGAATCGGGTCAAAGGTACCACCCATAATGCCGAGCCTAAACTCCTGCCCGTCTTCTAGAGGAAGCTCGGGCAGACCGATTCCACCGCGCAGCGACATGGCTTACTCGCCCTCCGGGGTCTCAACAACGTCGACTTCGGTAGTGCCTTCGGAACCCTCGGTGACATCAGCCACGTCCGAACCCTCGGCCGCTACGTCAATAACCTCAACGCCTTCGTCCTCAAGCTCCTCCTCGTACTCCGAGAAGTCCTCGGCGCCCTCAAAGTCAAAGGCGCGCTGGCAAATGCGGACCTCGTCGCCCGCACGGCAGCCGGCCTTCTCGAGCGCGTCGTCAACACCCATGCGCGCAAACTTATGCTGCAGGTAGATGACGGCTTCCTCGTTTTCCCAGTCGGTCTGGATGACCATACGCTCGATGGCGCGACCGACCACGCGGAAGGCATGGGGCTCTTCCTGAACAATACGGAACCGCTTCTCGCGCTGCAGGCGGCGGCGCTCCCACTCATCGTCGCGCAGATCGACCGGCTCATCGGAGACAGCCAACTCGGCGCGCAGCTTGGCCACCTGCTCGCCCACGGCAAGCATCAGCGTGTTGAGGCCGGCGCCCGTCACAGCAGACACGGCAAAGAACATATGTCCGTCGTCGAGCGCAGCGCGTTTGAGGTCAGCGATCTTGTCAGCCGTGCCCGGCGCATCGCACTTGTTAGCGACGACGATCTGAGGGCGCTCCGAAAGCTCGGCGCCATATTGCTCGAGCTCGCGGTTGATGATGCGATAATCCTCGACCGGATCGCGATCCTCAAAACCGCCCGTCATATCGACGACATGCATGATGAGTGCCGTACGCTCGATGTGGCGCAGGAACTGATGGCCCAGGCCCTTGCCCTCGCTCGCACCCTCGATAAGGCCGGGGACATCGGCAACGACATAGGAGTACTCGCCGGCACGCACCATACCCAGGTTGGGCACGAGCGTGGTAAACGGATAGTCGGCGATCTTGGGTCGGGCGGCACTCATGCGCGCGATAAGCGAGGATTTGCCCACCGAGGGGAAGCCCACGAGCGCGGCATCGGCCATGAGCTTCATCTCGAGCTCAATCCAGTGCTCCTCGGCCGGCTCGCCCAACTGGGCGAACGCGGGCGCACGGCGCACCGATGTCACAAAGTGCGTATTGCCCAGACCACCGGCGCCACCAGGGGCCACGACAACGCGCTCGCCATCATGCACCAAGTCGGCAATCTCGAACATCGGGGTCTGCGTCTCGGGATCGAGCTCGCGCACCACGGTGCCCATGGGAACCTTAAGAATCAGGTCCTCGCCACTCTTGCCGTTGCGGCGGGCGCCCTGACCGTGCGTTCCGCGCTCGGCACGAAAGTGATGCTTAAAGCGGTAATCGATCAGCGAAGACAGCTGAGCATCGGCCTGGATGACGACATTGCCGCCGCGACCGCCGTCGCCGCCATCGGGGCCGCCCTTGGGGACAAAGGCCTCGCGCCTAAACGACATGCATCCGGCACCGCCGTCGCCGCCGCACACGTTAATGCGGCTGATATCGGTGAACTGTGACAACAGAATCGCCTCCTACAAAAAGAGGGAGACCCTTGAATCCTAAAACTCAAGTGCCTCCCACATATGTGCTCTATGAAGGGTGAATTACGCGTTCGCGAGCGGGCGTACGCTGACCCTGTGCTTGATACCCTTGTGGAACTCAACGGTACCATCGACCAGCGCGAACAGCGTGTCGTCCTTGCCACGGCCAACGTTCTCACCCGGGTGGATGTGCGTGCCGTGCTGACGGACGAGAATCGTGCCCGTGGTTACCGTCTGGCCGGCGAAGCGCTTCGTGCCAAGGCGCTGACCGCGGGAGTCACGGCCATTACGGGAGGAACCGAGTCCTTTTTTGTGTGCCATTGTGTATACCTACTCTTTCGTTACGAGTGTAATCTACTCGGCGACGGGAGCCTCGGCAACAGCCTCGGCCTCTGCCTTGACAGCCTTCTTGGCGCGGGACGTAGCCTGGACCTTCACGATCTTCAGCTTGGTGAGCTGCTGACGGTGACCCTTCAGACGACGATAGCGCTTACGCTTGTGGAACTTGAAGACCAGCTGCTTCTCGCCCTTGAACTGCTCAACGATCTGAGCGGTAACCTTGGCCTTGGCCAGCTTGTCGGGATCGGTGACGATCTTCTTACCATCGTTGAGGAAGATGACCGGCAGGGTGACCTTGTCGCCCTCATTGCCCTCGATCTTCTCGACGGTGATGACATCGTCGGTGGCGACCTTGTACTGCTTGCCGCCCGTGTTAACGATTGCGTACATGTTTACTTGCCCTTCATGCATCAGTTAGTGCAACAGCCGAATATAGTAGCAGGCGATAATACCCCCGTCAACGAGTATGTGGAGCAAATCCACAAGTTCGCACAGGTATGGGGCTGACGAGTCGGCCCTCGTCGTCCTCGCATGCTTGATTCTGACGCTCGACATCGTAGGAGCAGATGGTCACGAGGTCTTGCATACCGGTGGAAACAATAGGTGCATCGACGCCCGGGGTCAAGCCCTGCAACAAAACATCAGCAGCAGAAAGCAAAATCTCCGGACGCATGGAGCCCTCGTTGTCGGCATGGGTGTCGAGCATGAGCACCAGATGGTCCTCACGCTCCCCCGCCGCGAGCTCATAGCCAACGAGCGTATGGTCCAGATCAAGACGCTTGCTCTTTTTGCCGCGCGCATAGTCAATGCCATGACCCGCGCGCAGCGTGTCGATCGCAGCACGCACCTCGTCGGCGCTCACGGGGGCCTCGGGGTCCAGGTGCAAGTCGATGCGGTACGACAGACGCGTAAGTTGAGCCGTCAGCGCCGGCGTGCGCACGTCGATGTAGGCGGCCTCGATGGGTGCCAAATCTGCCGGGGACGCCGCGGCCAGGCGCTCAAAGGCCTCGTCAAGCGCGACGAACTCGGTCATAAACAGGTCATACCACTCGCAGGTCGACGACGTGCCCACGGGCAGCGCCGACGAAAAGCCCACGCGCATATGCGGCGAGAAACCCTGCGTCACGGCATAGGGCAGGCCCGCACGGCGCACGATGCGCTCAATGGTATGGATTAGTTCCAGATGGCCCAAATACTTAAGGCGATCACGCTTGCCGTAGCGAACGCGCAGCCTAAAGAGCGTGGGATTGTCGGTCAAGCGCTCACTCATGCGCGATCACCCATCAATACGTTCTTGGCGTGGAGCGTGGGACAGATTCCGCAGCCGGTGCACGACGTGCGGGTGCAATCGGGCGTCGTGACGCCCTCGAGCGAACGGCGGTATTCGCGCTCGAGGAAGCCGCGCGAGCAGCCGGGGCTCACGTGCTCCCAGGGCAGGCGCCAGTCCAGCTCGTAGGGCAGGTGCACCAGCTCGTTGAGGTCGATGCCGTTTTTGGCAGCGGCCTCCTTCCAGTTGTCGAGCGAGAAGTGCTCCACCCAGGCGTCGAAGCGCGAGCCCGCACGCCAGGCGTCGATGATGACCGGCGTCATATCGCGACCGGCACGAGAGAGCGCGGCCTCGATAAGCGAGGTCTCGGCATCGTGGTAATGCACGCGTACGGCGCGGTTGCGCACGCTCGTGATGAGCAGCTTTTGGCGGCGCTTGACGTCGTCGTAATCGAGCTGCGGGCACCACTGGAAAGGTGTTGCCGCCTTGGGGATAAAGACCGAAACAGAGATAGACACCGAGATGGAGCCGCGGCGCGCCTTGGGCACCACGGAGCGGCCGAGCTCCAGCACGTGATCGGCCAGGTTGGCGATAGCCACGATGTCCTCGTCGCGCTCGCCGGGAAGGCCCATCATGAAGTAAAGCTTCATGCGGTTCCAGCCGGCCTCGAAGGCCGCCTTGGCCGCGCGATCCAAGTCCTCCTCGGTCACGTTCTTGTTGATGATGTCGCGCATACGCTGACTGCCCGCCTCGGGCGCGAACGTCAGGCCGCCCTTCTTTTCGCCGGCGACCGACTCGGCCATATCAACGCCAAACGAGTCCAAGCGCTGCGACGGAATGGACACGCGAATGCCCGTGTCCTCCAGGCGACGGTTGAGCCTACCGAGCACATCGCGGATGCAGGAGTGGTCGGTCGTCGAAAGCGAGGTAAGCGACACCTCGTCATAGCCAGTCTTTTCCAAGCCCTGGATCACCGATGACACGATTTGGTCGGCCGAGCGCTCGCGTACCGGACGATATGTCATGCCGGCCTGGCAAAAACGGCAGCCGCGGGCGCAGCCACGCAGGATCTCGATAGACAGGCGATCGTGGACGAGCTGCGCATACGGCACGCACGACTGAGAAAGCGGATTGGTTGCGCCAAAGTCCTCGACGACGCGCTTGTAGACTACCGGCGGGACGTCCTTGCCCTCGCGCGGCACGGTGTAGCCATGCGGCGAGCATGGCTCGTCATAGCGCACCTCATACAGGGACGGCACATAGGTACCGGCGACCGTCGCGAGCTGCTCGACAATCTGGGCGCGCGAGACACCCTCGTCGCGCAAGCGGCGATGCAGCTGGCAGATCTCGAGCAGCGACTCCTCGCCCTCGCCGATCAGAATGGCATCAAAGAAGGCCGCATACGGCTCGGGGTTATAGACCGAGGGGCCACCAGCAATGATAATGGGATCGTCCTCGGTGCGGTCGGCCGCAAGCAGCGGAATGCCAGCGAGATCGAGCGCCTCGAGAAAGTTTGTCACGGCCATCTCGTGCGGCACGTGCATACCGACGATATCAAACGAGGCCACGGGCGCTGCGCCCTCGAGCGACAGCAGCGGGATACCAGCCTCGCGCATGGCATCGCCCATATCGGGCCACGGCACATAGCCGCGCTCGCAGGAAATGCCCTCGGCCTGATTAAGGATGTTGTAGAGAATGGCGATGCCCTGGTTGGGCAGGCCCACCTCGTAGACATCGGGATAGATCATGCAGCAGCGGTAATCGGCATCGGCCTTGGAGAGCGTGCCCCACTCATGGTCGATATAGCGGCTCGGCTTCTCGACCTTTGCAAGCAACGGGTCGATCAGATGAAAACAGTCTTGGTATGGAACGCGCAAAAGAAACCCCTAAGCAGCGAGATCGGATGCATCCTCGAAAGGACTCATGGGACGGGTGGCACCGGCGACCATGGTCACCAGGTCGCGGACGCGCGAGAACGTGGCGGCAGCCACCTCGTTGGCACGGCTGTAGTCGATGTCGCGCTCATACAGCGAAACGAGCGCACGGCCCATGCCATAGGTGCCCGCGGCGGCGGTCAGCGCCTTGACGGCAAACCCAATATGCGGCGTCTGCTTTACCAGGGCGCGGGTGACGGCGCGGATCACCAGGCCACCGGCAAGCACGCCCGCGACCTCATAGCCGCGCTCGGGCTTAATGCCGCGTCCAAAGATGGCCGCCAGCTCAAAGAGCATGCCCACCTGCGCCAGCACCATCACGGGATAGTCGGCACCCGGCAAAAACACCAAGGCGCCCGTCGCCATGTTGGTGAGCGCGCACGAGGTAATGATGCGATTTGCCGCCGCGATGCGCATAAAAGCAAAGTTGGCGGCAAAAGCCGTCTCCTTGTCCGTACGATCGAGGATCCAGCGGGCAAGCGTCTCGAGCAAATAGGTCTTATCGGTCGCCGCCACCACGCCGAGCATGGGCGTAGATTCCTCAACGAACGGCACCTCGACGGCGGACTCGGCAAGCACGCACACGGGCGCGCCGGCAATCACGAGCTCCTGCACAGCACTCTCCAGGCGGTCGGATCCGCACGAGAGGACCAACACCACGTCGGTATCGGCCTTGGGAACGATACGGTCCTCCCCCAGGCGATCAACACGCACAATGCCCGAAGTCGTCTGCGGCACAAAGGCATCGCGCACCGTCTCGACCAAAAAGGGAGACGCGGTCGAATCAAGGTAAACCGAGACACGCACCGGTGTATCGGAATCCTTCTTAACAGACGCGCCCATCTTAAAAGCGCTGGTCAACTTATCTACGGGAATCTTCATGGCAAACCCCTCCAGCGGTTACGCGGCGCCCGAACGATGCCGCCATATGGATTGTACGATACCCACCGTCAGCAACTGAATCATCATCGACGACGAACCAAAACTAATAAACGGCAGCGGAATACCGGTAATCGGCATCATGCCAATGCACATGCCGATATTCTCGAAGGTCTGGAACGCCCACATGCCGACGATACCCACGCACGATAGGCGCAAGAACAATGACTCGCACTTAAAGGCAACGCGGATCGTCGAGAAGATCAGCAGCACGTAGAGGCACAGGAGCAAAAAGGAGCCGCAGAAGCCGAACGTCTCGGACAGGAAGGCGAAGACGAAATCGGTGTGGAACTCGGGTAGAAAGCCACCGGCCGACTGAGTCGCGTGGCCCAGGCCCTTACCAAAGAAGCCACCCGAGCCGACGGCAATGAGCGACTGCTGCAGGTTGTAGGCATCATCCGAATCGGCTTTGTCGGGGTCGATGAAGACTGTCAGACGGTTCATCTGATACTGCTTGATCAGCACGTCGTGTCCAAGGAGCGAATCAAAGACCGAGTCGAGCGCCAAGATGAGCGCAATCAAACCAACCAGCAGGGCCAAGGTCGACAGCACCCATTCGCGGCGTGCACCGCTCATGCAGATGACGATGGCACCCGAGACCAGCACGACCAGGCCCGAGCCCAGGTCGCCCATGGCGACGACGGCCAAGAACGGAATGGACAGCATACCGCAGAGCTTAATGTAGTCGCGAACGGTATCGATACGCCCGTTGTACTGCGAGCCAAGCGTGGCCATAAAGAAGATGGTGATGAGCTTGGCGAGCTCAACGGGCTGGAAGGTCAGGCCGACACCGGGGATCTTGATCCAGCCCGTCATGCCCAGACCGCCCGTATAGGACAGGCCCGGAATCTTAGGCGAGAAGATCACGATGAGATCGATGACGAGCAGGGCCGTCGAAAAGTTGGAAATGCCGCGCAGGTCGGTGCGCCAGACGAGTACCGCCAGAACCGCGCCAATGCCAATGCCCAGCAGGTGTCGCGAGAACGAGGCATCGGCCTTAAACTGCGAGGCCGACCAAATGATGATGGCACCATAGGCAACGAGCGCAACGGCAGCCAGCAGCACACCGATGTGCACCTTTTGGCGGAACGTGCCGCGCGAGGCCGAGAGCTGCTTGTTAACGCGGTCCAGGCTGCTGCGAGAGCCGGTTTTGGTTGAGCGGAACAGGTCCGCCGGCGAAAAGTCCATCGCAACCTCCTATCGAACCGAGGAATCGCCCGTAGCCGTCGAAGTGTCGGGCTCGTCATAAATCGCACCGAGGACATCGCGCACGACGTGCAGCGCGGTATCGGAGCCGCCACCACCCTGTTCCAAGACGGTGACAATCACGTACTTGGGGTCATCGGCCGGCGCGTAGGCGCAAAACCACGCGTAATCGTCCTCGCCGCTCTTCTCGCCCGTGCCGGACTTGCCGTAGACCGTGGGGGTCAGGGAGTTAAAGTGCGCGGCGGTCGAAGTCGACGCGGAGTAAATCACGTCGTGCATGCCATTGCGAACAAGAGCCAAATCCGAATCGCTGTTGATCTTGGCCTGAAGGCGTTTCTTTTTGCCTTTGCCGTTGTACTTGTAGGCGTCGCCGTCGCCATCGCGCGACACGGCTGACAAAAACACATGCGGCACATACTGCTTGCCGCCGTTGGCAAGACCCATATAGGCGCACGCCATCTGCAGGGGCGTCACCAGGATGTCGCCCTGGCCGATGGCAATGTTGGTCATATCGCCGGCATTCCACTTGCGGTCCTCGGCAGATGCGTCGGTAAAGTAAGACTCTTTCCACTCGGCATCGGGAATACGGCCCGTGCCCTCACTCGGCAGGTCGATGCCGCAGGTCTTGCCCAGGCCCCAGCGACGAAAGACCTCCTGCAGGCCCTCGGGATGTTGCTCGTCATAAAAGAACGCCTTGCCCATGTCGTAGAACACGGGGTCGCAGGAATTGGCGATACCGGACTGCAGCGTCATGACACCATGTCCGGATTGAAGCCAGCAACGCTTGCCCCACGACTTGCCCAGACCCGTCCAATAGCCGGTGCAGTTGGTTGTCTGCGTTGAAGTGTAGGTTCCAAACTCAAGACCAGCCAGCGCCGAGAGCGGCTTAATGGTCGAAGCCGACATGTACTGGCCGCTAATGGCACGGTTGAGCAGCGGATGCGAACCCTCGTCATCGTTGAGCTCGGTCCAAACATCGTTGGAGACGCCGCCGATAAACACCGAAGGATCGAACTTGGGCTCGCTGGCCATGCCCAGAATCTCGCCGTTATTGGGGTCGAGGCACACCACGGCACCATTGCCGGCGTCGCTGTGGCCTGTGGTCTTAGCGAGCTCAATGGCACTTGCAAGCGCCGTCTCGCAGGCTTGCTGAATCTTGAGGTCAAGCGTGAGCTTGATGTCGGAGCCGGCCTTGGCGGGCACGGCGCCGGCCTGACCGGTCACATTGCCCGAAGCATCGACCTTCACCGTCTGCTCGCCGCGAATACCCTGCAGCAAGTTCTCGTAGTAGCTCTCGACGCCCGCCTGGCCCACGATATCACCCGACTGGTATGTAATCTGACCGGCGGCGCTATCGTTATCGCCCGAAGCTTTCTTGTTCTGCGCCTCGAGCTGCTCGGAGGTAATGGTGCCGGTATAGCCCAAAATGTGACAAGCCGTCTCGCCGTACGGGTACTGGCGCTCGGTGCGCTCGGCAATCTTCACGCCCGGGAACTCGCCGGCATGTTCCTTGATATAGGCAACCGTGGAGCGGCGCACGTCCGTCGCGATGGTATGCAGGCTCTGAGCGCCCTCGGAATTGTCCTGAATGTTGCGCAGAACCGCGACGTAGGGCATGCCGAGCACATTCGCGAGGTGATGCACCAGCACGGTGTCATCGGCCAGGTCGCGATAGGCAACAACGGCAAGTGAGGGACGGTTTTGCACAAGTGCCACGCCATTGCGATCAAGGATTCGCCCGCGCACAGCCGGCGTGGTGACGGTACGGGTCTGGTTGCTCTTGGCCTGCTTGTCGTAGTAGTCCGACGAGACCATCTGCATGCCCCACAGCTTGACGGCGAGCGCGGCAAACATCGCGCCCACGCCGGCGGTGAGGATGGAGAAGCGACCCTTGAAGGCGGTCGCGGCGGTATTGCCCTCGCCCTCAGTGGCGCGCGGGGCCGTTCCATGCTGCGTGTCGTAGGTAAAACGGGAATCGCCGCGGCGCATGATGACCAGCGCGACCACAATGGCCACGACCAGCACGATACCGGCGATGATAACCGTCATCTGGGAAGACATCTTTGAGCCTCCCCTATTTGAGTTTGCGGGTCTTGGGCTTAAAGCGCATACCCGTCTGATGACCACCGCGTGCGGAGAATCCGTAACCGGACTGCGGCACGACACCGGACATCAAAAACGGAATGGCAACCAGACCCGTCAGGATCGAAGACGGCAGGGCGTGTCCAAAAACAGCCACCACAAAGCTCGTCTCCAGACCCATAAACAGCAAGATGATGCTGTAGACCACATTGATGGCAAGCGCGAAGGCGCCCACGGTAATACCGCGCGCGCTCGGGGACCCGCTCGTCTGACCGGCCGCGCTGTGCACCAGGGCAAAACTGCCCACCGTCAGCAGCAGCGACATAACGCCCACCGGAACGGCAGCGGAAAGATCATAGAACAGGCCACTGCAAAAACCGCAGACGACAGCCCGTGTGGGATCGCCCGAGAACACGCTCAGGCACACCAGGATAATCATAAAGTTGACGCGACCGCCCGCAATGGAGATCTGCGGCGCCAGGCCTGCCTGCAGCAGCACGCACACAATGGCGGCGATTACAAACGTGCGGGAGCTCGCCCCCTGCTCGTGTAGATCCATGGACATGCCCCCTATTCGCTCGAGCCGGAATCGGTCGTCTCGGACGTGTCGGAACTGTCATCCGAGCTCTCGTCCTTCGTCTTGGTCGCAGCATCGCGCGACGTTCCCTGCGGCGTACTATTAGCGGTGCTCACGTCCTCATCCGAGGCCGACTGTTCGTCGGTCAACGAGGTGATGACGAGCACCTCCTCGTTATTCTCTGCCGTGGTCTGGGCACGCACCACAATGGTGTAGTACACATCGTTGGCCGACTTCTCCACCGAGGAAACAGTGCCGAGCGGCAGGCCCTTGGGGAACACGCCGCCAATGCCAGAGGTCACGATGATGTCGCCGACTTTGACGTCGGAGTCAACACTCACGTACTCAAGGCGCAGGGTGCCATCGGGCTGGCCCTGCAGCATACCCTGGGCGCGCGTGTCCTGCACCATAGCCGACACGCCCGAGTTCTCGTCACCAATCAGGCGCACGGTAGAGGTCTTGGCCGATACCTCAATAATCTGGCCGATAACACCGGCAGAACTCGTCACGGGCATGTTGATGGTCAGGCCGTCGGCAGATCCCTTGTCGATGGTAACGGTCGAGGTCCAGGCATCGCCCGACGCGCCGACAATACGAGCGGCGGTCGACTTAAGGTTGTAGGTCGATTGCAGCCCGACCAGGCCCTCCAGGCGCTCGGCAGTCTTTTGAGCCTCGGAAAGCTCTGCGACCTTAGAGGTCAGCACCTCGTTTTGCTTCTTGAGGTCAGCGAGCGACTCCTGCGAAGCCGTGAGGTTGGAGAACACGTTGCCGATCGCGTTGAAGGGAGCCGCCACAGCCGAGCCCAAAAAGCGCACCGGCGAGGTAATCGTCGTTACACCCGAGCGCACAGCATGAATCGGCCCGGCCTCGCCCTCACGGATATAAAACGTGAGCAGCAACACCGAAATCAGGCTGAAAACAATCAACGGGCGCATACCCGTTGATTGTCGCTTGGTATTCAGATTTGGAGAGAAACCCGAAGATCGTGCCAAATGGAATCCACCTTTTGGAAATTAAGCATTGGTTTGGACGAAGCCACCGTCAAAAGCGTTGGCCTCGAGCACGCGGGCGCAGCCGTTTACGACGTTATCGAGCGCCGTGGGGCTGACGTTGACCGAAACGCCGGTCTCGTCGCGCAGGCGCACGTCAAGGCCGCGTAGCAGCGCACCGCCACCGGTCAGCAGAATGCCGTAGTACATAAGGTCCGAGGCAAGATCGGGCGGCGTGGCGTCCAGAGCGTCCTTAACGGCCTTGGCCATCTCGTCGAGCGGCTTGTTGAGCGCGCGACGAATCTCCTCGCTCTCGATACGCACGGTCTTGGGCAGGCCCGTGATAACGTCGCGGCCGTTGACCTCGACGTCGAGCTCATCTTTGAGCGGCACGGCGGAGCCGACCTTAATCTTGATGTCCTCGGCCGTGCGCTCGCCGATAGCCAGGTTGTAAGCATCGCGAACATGGGTGAGGATAGCCTGGTCGAACTCGTCGCCGGCAATGCGGATAGACTGCGACACGACAATACCGCCCATAGCGATAACGGCGACCTCGGTGGTGCCACCGCCGATATCGATGACCATGGAGCCCGTAGGCTCCTCGACGGGCAGGTCGGCGCCGATGGCGGCCGCCATGGGCTCTTCGATCAGATAGGCCTGGCGAGCGCCTGCCTGGATCGTGGCCTCAAAGACGGCGCGCTTCTCGACCGACGTGACGCCGGAGGGAACGCAGACGACGACGCGCGGACGCGGAGTCCACGGATAGCGCTTCTCGGAAGCCTTGTCGATAAAGTAGCGAAGCATGGCCTCGGTGACATCGAAGTCGGCGATGACGCCGTCCTTAAGGGGACGAACGGCCACGATGTTGCCGGGCGTACGGCCTAGCATGCGCTTGGCCTCGATGCCGACTGCCAGGATGCGCTCGTCGTTCTTGTCGATGGCGACAACGGAGGGCTCGCGGATGACGATGCCCTTGCCGCGCACGGAGACGAGCGTATTGGCGGTGCCGAGGTCGATGGCGAGATCGCCCGCATAGCTACCGAAGAACATATCCATCAAAGAAAACAACGCAACTCCTGATGTGTTGGATGATTGCTGGAAAACTACTAGCCCATCATACTAGCGCAAGCCCGGCACCTCACTTGCGGTGAAGCGCCGGGCAGAGCCAAATCTCATAAGGTCACTACTGGTTGTCAGCGGCCGAGAAATCGATATCGAAGGAGGAAACGGCCCAACCGATATGGTTGTCGGAGCGCACGAATTTAACGGTGTACTCCTGTTCGCCGCCCTTGGACAGCGAAGCCTTCACCTTGGCGGTGGTCTCGGTCATGGACTGATCCATGCCCTCGATGGAGACGGTGGCGCCCTGCGGGATCGAGGAGATGATCATCGCCTTGGCGTCCTCGGACAGGCTCGAGGCCAGGCAGGACTCGGCCTTGGCGGTATCGCCGTCACCGGCAGCCTGGAACAGGTCGGTGATGACGGACTCCTGCGAGGGGCAGCCCATGCCGCGCGTATAAGCATAGCCAAGACCGCCGGCAGCGATCACGATGAGCAGAAGCATTACCAGGAAGATCTTGAGACCCGTGTGGCGGTGGCGACGACGAACCTTGGCCTGCTTGCGGTCCTGCTGGACCATCTCGGACTCAGACAGCGTAAAGAAGCCAGTGTCAGAGGGGTCGGGCATAAACTGACCGGTCGCGCCCGTGGGATCGAGCGGGTCGACAGCGGGAGCGTCCATCGCGGGAGCCGGGGCCGTGGACATGGCCGTCTGGGCCGAAAGCGCGGCGAGCGAGTCGTGCACGCGGGCAAGCTCGTCAGCCTGCTCGGGCGTGAGCTGGTAGATGCCGTCGGCGGTAGCGGCGTTAAAGGCATCGAGTGCATCGGAGGGACGGCCGGCGGCGGAAAGCGCTTGGCCCATGCCGGCGTTGAGGGCGCGCGTATCGTCGCGCGGGCCGGCAAAGTCGATAGCCGTGCGGTAGGTCTCAACGGCGTCCGCAGGGCGACCGAGCTTGATGAAGCAGCGGCCCAGATCGCCGAGGGCGGCGGCAGGAGCCGGGTTGGCGCCGTCGATGGCAGCCTGACGGAAGGCAGTACCGGCGTTGGCATAGTCGCCCGACTGGAACAGCGCGTTGCCCAGACCCAGGTAGGCCTTAAAAGGCGTGGCGTAGGAAGCGTCCTGGGTAGCTGCAGAGAACGCCTGGGCAGCCGTGGCGTAGTCGCCCACCGCGGCGAGTGCCTTGCCGCGGTTGGTGAGCAGGGCGCCGCGCTTGCCATAGGCGCCGTCGTTGAGGGCGGCGGCGTAGGCCTCGGCGGCCTCGGCGTACATGCCCAGATGCATCAGGGCGTTGCCGCGCAGGTGGTCGGCCTCACCCATGATCTCGTTGGGAGTCTTTGCCGCGCCAAGCATCTGGGCGGCAGCGGAAAAATCACCCGCGCGATAAGCGGCGCGGCCCTGTTGGATCAGCTGGCTATTCAAGGAAGTCCCCTTTACTCGTGAACGATCTCGACATGAACGATCTCGTCGCCGGCGCGCAGCTGCGAGATGACGTCGAGGCCCTCGACCGTGGTACCAAAGACGGTATAGCCGGAGTCGAGGTTGTGCTGGGCGCCCAGGCAGAAGTAGAACTGCGAGCCCGCGGAATCGGGATCCATAGAGCGGGCCATGGCAAGCGCGCCGTCAACATGGCTGTTGCGCGGATTGGTGGCAAACTCGCCCTTGATGCAGTAGCCGGGGCCGCCGGTACCGGGCATGCCGTCGGGACCCTCAAGGCCGGCAGCGACGTCGGCGCCGGACATATCGCGGGTATTGGGGTCGCCGCCCTGGATCACAAAGCCGGGCACATAGCGATGGAACTTAAGGCCGTCATAGAAGCCCATCGTGGAAAGCTCGCAGAAGTTCGCCACATGGATGGGGGCGCCCTCACCGTCAAACTTGACCTTGATGGTGCCCTTCGACGTCTCGATCACCGCGCACTCGTCACCGACGAGCTGGTACTCGGGCGTATAGAGCTCTTTCTTAAAACCAAACATGTGGTTCCTTCCTCGTGCGTTTAAAGCATATTTGTACGAATTGTAGCAATAAGCACGGGCTTCCATCAATTGCGCACGCAGGTTATGCCGCCGGAGGGCAACAAATTACGAACGCTGCTGCGGCCTCCAGGCGCTCACGTTGGCGTCGTACTGGTTAAGCGCGCTGTTGCCGCCTTGTGCGATGGGCGCCAGGATCTCGCTCTGACGGGCGCTCAGCGACTCGCCGTCGGGAATGGACAGCGAGATATCCCAGCTCTGGCAGATCACGTCGACACGCTCGTACATCCACTGGGCAAGCTGCTTTAGATGATCGATGTCCTCCGCATAGACCGTGTCGTCCTGAACCTTGAGGTTGTTGAGCTCATCTTGGGTCCTTTTAATCTGGTCGCGCAGGGCATAGGCGCTCTGCGACAGCTCCTGGCGGGTGGAAAGCGGCGTACGCAGATAGCCGTTATTAAACGAATCGATGACCTCGCCGATCTGATCATCGTCGCTGTACGACACGATGGTCTGGTACAGGCCGTCGAGCCTGGTGTAGAGCTGGTCGTCGGTTAAGACGGTCTCCTCCTGAACGACCTCGGACGCATCCTCTTGCTTGGGCTCTTTCTCGGTTGCCTCGCCCTTTTGGCGCGACGGGAAGGTGGTCTTGGCGGCCTGGCCAAACTGGTCGTAGAAGCCGGGCATGACGCCCATGGGATCGGCAGTCACAAACCAATAGACACCACCGCACACAGCGGCGAGCACCGCGATGACAATGAGCGGTTTGGGGATATGGCGCTTGTGCTTGTGATAGGCATCCTCGTCGGGGTGAACCTTGCGCTTGGGCTTTTGCTTTTTGGGCTGGGCATCATCGCGCAGGGACACCGGCGTGGGGATATCAACCTTGGGGATGCCAAAGTCCTTATCGAAGGCAGGCAGCACGCAGGTCTCGTTGGGGTCGGCTGCGTCGGAGAGCACCGCCGCGGCAGATGCCGGTGCGTGGGGCACCTCGGTATCGATCTGCTCCTGCGTCAGGCGCGGAAAGCCGGCCGTGCGCCCTGCGGCCAGGTCGGATGCGGCCGCGTCCTCGGAAAGGATGCCTGGCGCGGGGCGTCCGCACTTGGGACAGGTACGGTCATGCGGGGACAGACGGGCGCCGCAGCCGTCGCAGAACACGAACTCGGTATGCTCGGGGCCATCGCCCGGACCAACATATGCGTTGCAATAGGGGCAGAACGAGGCGCCGTCCTCGATGGTCTTTAGGCAATGCGGGCAGATCACGGCATCCTCTTTCCGAAGCAATTCAAACAATTGAGGTTAGAGCATAACATCGACACGGCCCCACAAGCGCAAGGCACCAATTCAACATCCCCGCTCACCCCTAAGTTGCGGTGAAATAGGGACTGAATAGGAGGTTAGAACGCTTAAACAGTCCCTATTTCACCGCAACTTAGGGAGGCGTTGGGGCTAGTCTTTCTTTACGGGCTTATTCTTCTTGCTGGGCATCGATACCTTGATGCCCTGGGCCGATTTGGTCACGCGGGAGCGCTTGGCACCGGCGCCCTTCTTTTTCTTGGGCTGGGCCTGGGCCACGCCCTCGAGTGCACGAGCCTCGGCCTCGCGGACAGTGCGGGCCTCACGGCGCTGCGCCATATCGGCGGCAACGCGCTTGGCAAAACGCCCGGCAGTCGATCCCGTCGAACTCACCTTGCCGCCGCCGCGACCCAGGCGAACGCGCACGCCACGGCCAAAGCCGGTAGCCGCATGACGGCGACGGGGCTTAAGCGAGTCCATCATCGTGGCAAGCTTAAAGAACACTGCGCAGGTAAAGACAACGATAACCGCCAAGATGACCATCTGACCCATCGACAGATTGGCGATGGACAGCAGCCCCGGGAACCCGATAACGCCCGTCAAAATACCGGCGACGACAAACACGAAAAGCACCACGCGCAAGGGCGTGAGAGGCTGCGAGATACGCCAGATCAGGCTGACACTCGCCGCGCACGACGTGAGCAGGCACATGGTCGAAAGCGTAAGCTGGCTAAAGCCAAATACGCGTGCCACAAAGATATCGAGTGCCGCGGCCAAAATGACCGCAATCGACGCCGGCAGCGCACGCTTAAGCACGTTGGTCAAGAACGACCCCTTCACGCGGGCGTTGTTGGGCTCCAGGCCCAGCACAAAGCCCGGCGCGCCGATGCAGAAGAAGTTGATGAGCGTCATCTGAATGGGCTCGAAGGGGTACGGCGGCAGCGCGATGCACAGCGCGGCCAGGCCCATCGAGAACAGCGTCTTAGTCAGAAAGAGCGCGGCAGAGCGCTGCAGGTTATTGATAGAACGACGGCCCTCGGCCACCACAGCGGGCATCGAGGCGAAATCGTTATCGACGAGCACGATCTCGGCCACATTGCGCGCGGCATCGGAGCCGGCGGCCATCGCCACGGAGCAGTCGGCCTCCTTGAGCGCCAGCACGTCGTTGACGCCGTCGCCCGTCATGGCCACGGTGTGCCCGCGGCGTTTGAGCGCCTGTACGAGCTCGCGCTTCTGCTGCGGCGTCACACGTCCAAAGACGTGGTAACGGTCCACCGCCGCATCAATCTTGGACGGCGTATCGAGCGTCGTGGCGTCCACGTAGGCATCCGCCCCGGGCACGCCCACCACGCGCGCGATCGAGGACACCGTACGAGGGTCGTCGCCGCTGATCACGTTGAGGGTCACGCCCTGCTCGTTAAAGTAGCCGATGGTCTCGGCCGCCGAGGTGCGGATCTCGTCACGGATGGTCACAAAGCCCACGGGCTCGGCCTCGCCCACCATATCGCCATCGGGCGTAAAGCCGTCCACGCGCGCCACCACGAGCACGCGGCAGGTGTCGGCGAGCTCGGCCACGCGATTCTCGACCTGAGCAAATGCGCGATCAGAGAGCACAAACTGCGCGGCGCCCATCACATAGGAGCCCTGCGCAAACGACGCGCCGCTCCACTTTTTTGACGACGAGAACGGAATGACCGACAGCGGCTCGGACACCTCGACCGGACGATCGGCGTAGTAGTTGAGCAGCGCCTGGCAGGTCTCGTTGGCATCTGCCGAGGTCGCACGTGCTACGTTGGCAAGCGCAAAGTCGAGCACCGTGGTCTCGACGGGGACAGCCGCCTCGTCCGAGTCCGCGCCAAAGCCAACACCCTCAACAGGCAGCGGGTAGGTGCCCTCGACCTCCATACGGCCCGAGGTGATGGTGCCCGTCTTGTCCAGGCACAAAACGTCGACGCGCGCGAGCGTCTCGATGCAGTAGAGCTGCTGTGCCAGCACCTTGCGACGCGCCAGGCGCACCGTGGCGATCGCGAGCACCGACGAGGTCAGCAGCACCAGGCCCTGCGGAATCATGCCCAGCAGGGCACCAACCGTGGACAGCAGCGCCGAAGAAGGCACACGGCCGGCCAGCAGCTCGGAGAAACACCAAGAAAGTGCGCTATCGCCCGGGGTTCCCGCGGCATCCCACAGCTCGCTCACACTCGAGGCAAAGAGCGCCAGACCAAGCGGAATCATGATAATGCTCGCGAACCGCACGATGGCATTCAACGCGTTCATGATCTCGGAATTGACCTTTTTGACGTACTTGGCCTCGTTGTTGATCTTTGCCACGTAGTTATCGGCGCCGACATGGATCACGCGGGCGCGCAGCAGGCCTGAGTCGATAAAGCTGCCGCTCATGAGCTCGGAGCCGGGCTGCTTTTTGATAAGATCACTCTCGCCCGTCAGTAGGCTCTCGTTGACGAGCGCCTCGCCCGACACTACCACGGCGTCGGCGGGAATCTGGTCACCGCGCCCCAGGCGAATGATATCGTCGAGCACGATCTGGTCCAGGTCGAGCTCCACCTCGGCGCCGTCGCGCACCGCGATGGCCTTCTTAGAGGTGAGCAGCGTAAGCTTGTCGACCATCCGCTTGGAACGCATGGACTGAATGACGCCAATTGCCGTGTTCAAGAACACCACGAACAGGAACGTCAGATTCTTAAACGAACCGGTCAGCAACACCAAAATCGCCAAGACCACGTTGATCAAGTTGAACAGCGTGCAGAGGTTCTCGATGATGAGCTCGCGGACCGACTTGGTCTTGAGCTCCATGTTGCGGTTGATCTTACCGGCGGCGATGCGCTCCTCGACCTCGGCGGTCGAGAGTCCGCGCTCGATATCCGTTGTTGCCATACCACGTCCCATCATGTCGCGTCGGTATAAGAAAACCGCCCGGACCATGCGAGGTTCGGACGGTCTTACGTTCGATGGTGCCCCATGTTGGATTCGAACCAACGGCCTTCTGCTCCGGAGGCAGACGCTCTAATCCCCTGAGCTAATAGGGCGAACGGTAGGCATTATACCCAAGTGCGCCACGGGCTAACAAAATAATAGAAAAAGCTTTGCAATTACGTGGGAGACGCGCCGCGACGGCGCGCTTTAGGCGGCAAAAGCGAGTCAGATAGTATAAACTCTCATGCACCATATAATACGGCTCGCGATGCGGGCCGTTTTTGCAAGGGCTATCCATCGAGGTGAGAGGCACACCATGATTGCGATTTTAAAGCAGAGCGCCAGCGACGAGGCCGTAAGCCACATTGTTAGTTGGATTGAGAAAAAGGGACTCAAGACCGACGTCTCGCGCGGCGAGAACGAGACCATCATCGGCCTGGTGGGCGACACGACTAAGATCGACCCGTTCCTGCTCGAGTCCATGGACGTCGTCGAGCGCGTGCAGCGCGTCTCCGAGCCGTTCAAGCGCGCCAACCGCAAGTTCCACCCCGAGGACTCCGTCATCGACTGCGGCCACGGCGTCAAGATCGGCGGCGACCAGTTCCAGGTCATCGCCGGCCCGTGCTCCGTCGAGGGCGAGAACCTCATCCGCATCGCCCGCCGCGTGAAGGCCGCCGGCGCCACGATGCTGCGCGGCGGCGCCTACAAGCCCCGCACCTCCCCGTACGCCTACCAGGGCATGGGTCCCGCCGGCCTGGACCTGCTGTGCGAGGCATCCGCCGAGCTCGACATGCCGATCGTCACCGAGATCATGGACCCGCGCGACGTGCAGGTCTTCCTCGACAAGAAGATCGACGTCATGCAGATTGGCGCTCGCAACGCCCAGAACTTCCCCCTGCTCAAGGAGGTCGGCAAGACGCAGACCCCGATCCTGCTCAAGCGCGGCATGTCCGGCACCGTCGACGAGCTGCTTATGGCAGCCGAGTACATCATGAGCGAGGGCAACGACAACGTCATCCTGTGCGAGCGCGGCATCCGCACCTTCGAGACCCGCACCCGCAACACCTTCGACCTCAACGCCGTGCCGGTGCTGCACCACCTGTCGCACCTGCCCGTCGTCGCCGACCCCAGCCATGCCACCGGCTACACCCGCTATGTTGAGCCCATGGCGCTCGCCGCGACTGCCTGCGGCGCAAACGGTCTGGAGATCGAGGTCCACGACGACCCGAGCCACGCTTGGTCCGACGGTGCCCAGGCCCTCACCCCCGACCAGTTCGACGACACCATGCGCCGCATCCGCGCCATCCGCGAGGTCGTCTGCCAAGAGACCGTTCAGGAGTAGCCCATGGGTACGGTGAGAAACGCACGCGTTAACCAGGGTGGCCCCAAGTGCGCCGGCATCGTGGGCCTGGGTCTCATCGGCGGCAGCTTTGCCCGCGGCTATGCGCAGGCGGGCGTCCGCGTGCTGGCCTGGGACCCCGATGACGATGTCATGACAGCCGCCAGCATGGGAACCGTTACCGGCGAGCTCAACGACGAGACGCTCGGCGAGTGCGACATCATCGTCCTGGCATGCTACCCCGAGGCCTGCATCGAGTGGCTCGAGGCGCACGCCCAGGCACTCGCCGACGCCACCGACACCGAGGCCATCATGGGCCCCGTGGTGATCGACACCGTGGGCGTCAAGGGCATCGTGTGCGAGCGCGCCTTTGAGCTTGCCCGCGAGCACGGTTTTTACTTTGTGGGAGCGCACCCCATGGCGGGCACGCAGTTCTCGGGCTACGCGCACTCCCGCGCCGACCTGTTCCAGGGCGCACCGCTCGTGCTTGTACCGCCCGCAGTGGACGACGCACTTAAGCTGGAGCTCTTGGGCCAGGTGCGCGAGATGGTGCGCCCCTTGGGCTTTGGCAAGTTCAGCGTAACGAGCGCCGCCGAGCACGACCGCGTCATCGCCTTTACGAGCCAGCTCGCGCACGTCGTCTCCAATGCCTATGTTAAGAGCCCGACCGCTCAGGTCCACCACGGCTTTTCGGCCGGCAGCTACCGCGACCTCACCCGCGTGGCGCACCTCAATCCGCAGATGTGGTCCGAGCTCATGATCGACGACGCCGATGCGCTCGCATTCGAGATCGACCATCTGATCGAATCGCTCGGCGCCTACAGCCGCGCCCTTAAGGATCGCGACCAGCGCTATCTGGAGAACCTCCTTGCCGAGGGCGACCGCATCAAGCGCGCGCTCGACGACGAGGCCTCCCACTAGACCACCTATCACGCCAGGTCGAAAGGACCGAAGCTTATGGCGATTACCATCGATATCGACACCGCACGCCCCTACCAGGTGCATGTGGGCACGTTTTTGCTGGAAGAGGCCGGCCCGCTCGTTCGAGCCACCGCCGGCGGCTCGCGCGCCGTCATCGTGACGGACACCAACGTGGGACCGCTCTACCAGATGCCCGTAAAGCAGAGCCTCGAATCCGCAGGCTACGAGGTAAGCATCTGCACCTTCGAGGCCGGCGAGGCCCATAAGCGTGCCGAGACCTACGTTGCCATTTTGGAGTTTGTGGCCGAGCACGAGCTTTCGCGCTCCGACGTGATCGTGGCGCTCGGCGGCGGCGTCGTGGGCGACATGGCGGGCTTTGTGGCCGCCACCTACATGCGCGGCTGCAAGTTTGTGCAGATCCCGACGAGCCTACTCGCCATGGTGGATTCGTCGGTCGGCGGCAAGACGGCCATCGACCTGGCAGCCGGCAAGAACCTGGCCGGCGCCTTTTGGCAGCCGAGCGTGGTCATCGCCGACGTGGGGTGCCTGGCGACCCTCACGCCCGAGCAGTTCGCCGACGGCTGCGGCGAGGTCGTCAAGCACGCCGTGATCGCCGACCCCGAGCTCTTCGCCGAGCTTGAGAAGACCCCGCTCACGCTAGGGCTGCTGAACCGCGACGTGGCCCGTGTGGCGCTCATCATCGCCCGCAATATCGACATTAAGCGCGCCGTGGTCGTTGCCGACGAGCGCGAAACCAATCAGCGCAAGCTCCTCAACTTTGGCCACAGCGCCGGGCACGCCGTTGAGGCCTGCGAGCACTTTAAGCTCGGCCACGGCAACTGTGTGTCGATTGGCATGGGTATCATCACGCGCGCCGCAGCCCTGCACGGCATTTGCGACGCAGAGCTGCCTGGCCGCATCGAGGAGCTCTGTGCGCGCCACGGCCTCAAGACCCGCTGCGAGCTTTCGGCCGATGCCGTCTTTGCCGAGGCACTCCACGATAAAAAGCGCGCGGGCGACACCATCGACCTGGTAATTCCGCACGACATTGGCCGTTGCAGCATCGACCGCACGCCGCTTTCCACCTTCCACGATTTGATTGCCGAGGGCCTCGGCCAGAAGGGAGACGCATCCGCATGTTAGCCCGCATCACCCCGTCCCCGCTCAAGGGCACCGTTCCCGCCATCGCGTCCAAATCGATGGCGCATCGCCTCATCATCTGCGCCGCGCTTGCCAACGGCGAGACGCACGTTACCTGCAACACCACCTGCGCCGATATCGAGGCCACGGTGCGCTGCCTCACGGCACTCGGTGCTCGCATCGAGACCGTCGAGGACGGCTTCCAGGTCCACCCCACTATGAAGAGCATTGAATTTGGCCTGCTTAAGGCCCTTGCCGGCGGCACGCTCGACTGCGGCGAGAGCGGCTCCACGCTGCGCTTCATGCTGCCTGTCGCCTGCGCGCTGGGCGCGGAGGCCACCTTCGTGGGCCAGGGCCGCCTGGGCGCCCGCCCGCTCTCCCCGCTTTCGGACGAGATCATCGCCGCCGGTTGCGACCTGCAGGGCCTGGGCGGTTTTCCGCTCAAGACGAGCGGCCGCATGCGCCCGGGCACCTTTGTGCTTCCGGGCAACGTGAGCTCGCAGTATATCTCCGGCCTGCTGCTGGCAGCCCCGCTGCTGGCCCAGCCCTCCTGCGTGCAGGTGACCGGCCTTATCGAGAGCCGCCCCTATATCAACCTGACCATCCAGGCCATGAAGGCCTTTGGTGTCGAGGTCAACGTCGAGCGCATTCCGGCCAAGGACGGCCAGCCCGAGGTCACGAACTTCCGCGTGAACAGCGGCTCGTACCGCACGCCCGGCAGCGTAGCCGTCGAGGGCGACTGGTCCAACGCCGCCTTTTGGCTGTGCGCCGGCGCCATCGGCACCGACCCGATCACCGTCGAGGGCGTGTCGCTGAGCTCCGCACAGGGCGACCGCAACGTGCTCGCCGCGCTTTCGCGCTTTGGCGCCCGCATCGTGCGCTCCACGAACGCCGCCACCGTACAGTCCGACAAGCTCGCCGGCTTTGAGATGAGCGCCCACGACATTCCGGACCTGGTGCCCGTCATCTCGGCCGTGGCATCGCTGGCTCAGGGCCGCACGTTCATCCGTGACTGCGCGCGCCTGCGCATCAAGGAATCTGACCGTCTGGTCACCACCACCCGCGAGCTCACCGCGTTGGGCGCGCAGGTGCGCATCGCCGGTGACGACCTCATCATCAAGGGCGTCGATGCCCTTAACGGCGGCGAGGTCGATTCACACAACGACCACCGCATCGCCATGATGGCCGCCATCGCCGCGAGTCGCGCCACCGGCGAGGTCGTGATCCACGGTGCCGAGGCCGTCAACAAGTCCTATCCCGATTTCTTCGACCACTACCGCCTGTTGGGCGGCAAGGTCACGCTCGAGGAGGAATAGCATGTCCTCGACCTTTGGCAACGTCTTGCACTTAAGCATCTTCGGCCAGTCGCACTCCCCCGCTATCGGCTGCTCGCTCGATGGCATTCCGGCAGGTATCGCCGTTGACCTGGATCAGCTGCAGGCCTTTTTGGACCGTCGCGCCCCCGGCCGTGACGAGACCGCGACCAAGCGCCGCGAGGCCGACGCCGCCCACATTATCGCCGGCATAGTTGATGGACACACCACGGGCGCGCCTATCGCCGCGATCATCGAGAACACCAACACGCGCCCCAAGGACTACTCCGAGCTACGCCGCAAGCCCCGCCCGGGCCATGCGGATTTCCCGGCACGCGTGAAGTACCACAACATGCACGACGTCGCCGGCGGCGGACACTTCTCCGGCCGCCTGACAGCGCCCCTGTGCATCGCGGGCGGCATCGCGCTGCAGGCGCTCGAGGCCCGCGGCATCAAGGTCATGGCGCACGTCGCGCAGATCGGTGGCATCTCCGATCTGCCCATGGACGACATGGTCTATCGCGAGGCCGACCGCAAGGCGATCCTTTCGAACGACCTGCCGTGCATTGACGCCGCAGCTGCCGGTCGCATGCGCGAGGAGATCCTGGCCGCGCGCGACGAGCTCGACAGCATCGGCGGCATCGTGGAGTGCGGTATCTACGGCCTGCCCGCGGGCATCGGCGACCCCATGTTCGACGGCATCGAGAACCGCATCGCGCAGATCGCGTTTGGGATTCCCGCCGTGAAGGGCGTGGAGTTTGGCATGGGCTTTGCCGTCGCCGCCATGCGTGGTAGCGAGAACAACGATCCGTATCGCATCGACGCCGAGACCGGCCAGATCGAGGTCGAGTCCAACAACGCCGGCGGCATCCTGGGCGGCATTTCAACCGGCGTACCCGTCATGTGGCGCATGGCCGTAAAGCCCACGCCCTCCATTGGCCGCGAGCAGCAGACGGTGGACATGGACGCTATGGAAAATGCCGAGCTCTCGGTCCACGGCCGCCACGATCCCTGCATCGTCCCGCGCGCCGTCCCCGTAGCCGAAGCAGCCGCGGCGCTGGCCATCTGGGACGCCCTCCTAGAAGACGCCGCCCAACGCTAGTCCACCAACCCCAAGGGTAGTTAATTTGGGACGGGGCTTTTTTAGCTACCCCCACATGCCAGTCGATATTTGCCCCGGCACCCATCGATTCGTCGACAGTCAAAGGGTAGCTAAAAAAGCCCCGTCCCAAATTAACTACCCCGGCCAACGATTCACGAAAGGGGCCTCCATGGACCTTGCCGATATTCGCCAGGCCATCGATGGCATCGACACTACGCTCCTCAACAGTTTTGTCGAACGCATGGACATTGCCACCGAGGTCGCCAAATCAAAAATCGAGATGGACAAGGCCGTCTTCGACCCTGCCCGCGAGCGCTCCAAGCTCAACAACCTTGCCGGCCGCGCGCCCGAGCGCTACGAGGCGCAGACCATCACGCTGTTCCGCCTCCTCATGAGCATGAGCAAGGCCGAGCAGCAGCGCTACATCAATGAGCTCAAGGGCATCACGGTTTCGCAAAAGGCCCACGCCACTGCCGAGGCCTTCGACACGCCCTTCCCCCAGACTGCCAGCGTCGCCTGCCAGGGCGTAGAGGGCGCCTACAGCCAGATCGCCGCGTGCAAGCTCTTTGCCGTGCCCGATATCGCGTTCTTCGAGACCTTCGAAGGTGTCATGCGCGCTGTACGCGACGGCTTCTGCGAGTTTGGCGTACTGCCCATCGAAAACTCCACCGCGGGCTCGGTCAACGCGGTCTACGACCTGCTCGCGCAGTTCAACTTCCATATTGTGCGCTCGCTGCGCCTCAAGATTGACCACAACCTGCTCGTCAAGCCCGGCACCAAGCTGCAGGATATTCGTGAGGTCTATAGCCACGGTCAGGCCATCGCGCAATGCGCCGGCTTTATCGAGGCGCACGATCTGCACGCCACCAGGTATCCCAACACGGCCATGTCGGCCGAGATGGTCGCCAACTCCGAGCGCACCGACGTCGCCGCCATCGCCTCGCGCAGTTGCGCGGCGCTCTACGGTCTGGAGGTGCTGGAGCCCAACATCCAGGACTCGGACAACAACTACACGCGCTTTGTCGTCATCAGCAGCGAGCCGCGCGTCTTCCCCGGCGCCAACCGTACCTCGCTCATGATCACCACGGCCAACGAACCGGGCGCGCTCTATCGCGTACTCGAGCGCTTCTACGCACTCAACATCAACCTCATCAAACTCGAAAGCCGCCCCATCCCCGGTCGCGACTTTGAGTTTATGTTCTACTTCGATCTGGACTGCCCCTTTGGCAGCAAGGCGCTCGACGATCTGCTCGACTCGATTGACGACGTATGCGAGAGCTTCACCTACTTTGGCAGCTACACGGAGGTGCTCTAGATGACTGACCTCGCCACTACCCGCCCCTACGGGGTGCTGGGCCGCGTGCTGGGCCACAGCTACACCCCGACCATCTACAAGGAGCTCGCGGGGCTTGAGTACGTGCGTTTTGAGCGCGAGCCCGAAGACCTCGCAGCCTTTATAACGGGCGACGAGTGGGAGGGTACCAACGTGACCATCCCCTACAAGCGCGCCGTTATGGACTACCTGGACGAGCTGAGCCCGCTCGCCGAACGCATGGGCAACGTCAACACGATCACACGTCTGCCCGATGGCCGCTTGTGCGGCGACAACACCGACTACTTCGGTTTCCAGTGCCTAGTCGAGGAGCTGGGTGTGGAGATTGCCGGCAAGAAGGTCCTCGTGCTCGGAGCCACCGGCGGCGCCGGTACCACGGCAAGTATGGTGCTGGGCGACCTGGGAGCGATCGTGGTGCCCGTCGGCCGCACAAGCGAGGTCAACTACGACAACATCGCACAGCAGTCCGACGCCGCGTTGCTCGTGAACTGCACACCTGCCGGTATGTTCCCCCACTGCCCCGACGCGCCTTGCACGCTCGAGGGTCTCGACGCGCTCGAGGGCGTCATCGACATCGTCTACAACCCCGCCCGCACGGGGCTCATGCTCGAGGCCGAGCGTCGCGGCATCGACTGCATCGGCGGTTTGCTCATGCTTGTGGCTCAGGCGGCGCAAGCCGTTGAGCGCTATACCGGCCAGGTTACCCCGCGCGAGCGCATCCTGGACGTGACGGAGCGCCTGTCTCGCCGCGAGCAGAACATTGCCCTGATCGGCATGCCAGGCTCGGGGAAAACCCGCGTAGGTGAGCAGATCGCCCTGCTCACCGGCCGCGAGCACATCGACCTGGACCGCGCCCTCGAGAAGCATCTGGGCATGCCTTGCGCCGACTTTATCGTCGAGCGCGGCGAGCCGGCCTTCCGCGAACAGGAGACGGCGGCCCTGGCCGACATTTCCAAGCGCAGCGGCCTGGTGCTTTCCACCGGCGGCGGCGTCGTCACGCGAGACGAGAACTACCCGCTGCTGCACCAGAACAGCCAGATTGTGATGCTCAACCGTAAGCTCGACGAGCTCGCCCACAAGGGTCGCCCCATCACCGCCCGCGACGGTATCGACAAGCTGGCCGAGCAGCGCATGCCGCGCTACCGCGCCTGGGCCGACTACATCATCGACTCGCGCGACTGCGCAGCCAACACCGCCCGCGCCCTCCTCGACACCCTCCCACCCGCTCTCTAACAAAAACCACCACAAAGGGCGCAGTTCATTGGCCCCTTCGTGGTGGTTTTCCATTCAACCCAGTCCGACCACAAAGGAAGCAACCATGAAAGCTCTCGTTATCAACGGCCCTAACCTCAACATGCTCGGCATTCGCGAGCCGGGCATCTACGGCAGCGACAACTACGACCGCTTGGTCCAGATCTGCAAGGAGGCCGGCTCCGCACAGGGCTTCGACGAGGTCGAGGTCTTCCAGTCCAACCACGAGGGCAGCATCGTCGACAAGATCCAGGAGGCATACGGCAAGGTCGACGGCATCGTCATCAACCCGGCGGCTTACACGCACACGAGCGTGGCGATCCTGGACGCCCTCAAGGCCGTCGCCATCCCCGCCGTCGAGGTCCACATCAGTGCCGTCGAGACGCGCGAGGACTTCCGCCAGGTAAGCTACGCCCGCCTGGCCTGCTTTGCCACTATCACCGGCGAAGGCCTCCAGGGCTACGCCCATGCGTTGAAGCTGCTGAAAGAACATCTGCTACACTAATCCATGGAACAAAATAATCAGGTTTGTTTGTCCCAAAACTTAAGTACCTGTTCGATTGACATACAAAGGAGCATATCCATGTCCCAGTACGATTACCTCGTCGTCGGTGCCGGCCTTTCGGGCGCCGTCTTTGCCAACGCCGCCAAGCGCGCCGGCAAGTCGGTCCTGGTCATCGACCGCCGCGACCACATCGCCGGCAACATCTACACCGAGGACGTCGAGGGCATCCAGGTCCACCGCTACGGCGCCCACATCTTCCATACCTCCATGAAAGACGTCTGGGATTACGTCAACCGCTTTGCCGAGTTCAACAACTACGTCAACTCGCCGGTCGCCAACTTCCACGGCAACATGTACAACATGCCCTTCAACATGAACACCTTCGCCAAGATGTGGCCGGGCGTCGTCACGCCGGCCGACGCCAAGGCAAAGATTGCCGAGCAGGTGGCCGCCGAGAACATCGGCGAGCCGACCAACCTTGAGGAGCAGGCGCTGTCCCTCGTGGGCCGCGACATCTTCGAGACGCTCGTGAAGGGCTACACCGAGAAGCAGTGGGGCCGCGACTGCAAGGACCTGCCCGCGAGCATCATCAAGCGCCTCCCCTGCCGCTTTACCTACGACAACAACTACTTCAACGACCGCTACCAGGGCATCCCCATGGGCGGCTACACCAAGATGGTCGCCAACATGCTCGAGGGCGTGGAGGTGCGTTGCGGCGTGGAGTACAAGGAACTGATCGCCGCCGAGCCCGATATCGCCGCCAAGACGATCTACTGCGGCCCCATCGACGCGTTCTACGACTTTAAGCTGGGCACGCTGGAGTACCGCAGCCTGCGCTTTGAGACCGAGACGCTCGACGAGCAGGACCACCAAGGCGTGGCCGTGGTCAACTACACCGAGCGCGAGGTCCCCTACACGCGCATCATCGAGCACAAGCACTTTGAGTTCGGCACGCAGGACATGACCGTCATCACGCGCGAGTACCCGGCCGACTGGAAGCCCGGCGACGAGCCCTACTACCCCATCAACGACGCCAAGAACGAGGCCCTCTACAAGCAGTACGAGGAGCTGGCGGCGCAGGAGGGCGACGTGATCTTCGCCGGTCGCCTGGGCGGCTACAAGTACTACGACATGGACAAGGCCATCGCCGCGGCCTTCGAACTCGTCCGCAACGAGCTGGGCGTGGAGCCGACGGAGGCGTAAGGGTCCAAAACGGGCCTCTTCGCGAACCGAAAACAGCACAAGCAGGCACGCCAACGCCGGCAGGAGCAATTTCGCCCCTGCCGGCGTTTTAGTATGAAGACGGAATTGGCTGTTCTGTCCATTATCTAATCGAGGATATAAGTTGACACGGCCTGCCGCAGGGGCAAAAACCGGAAGTATGCGGCAAATTCTAAACATGCCAAGCACACCGGGATACCGCAACGCCTATACCTGCGGTTTCTCTGCGCAAAAAGGGCGGTGTGCTCGTGGGTTCCGGAATTTGCCGCATACTTCGGGAAAGAGTCGAAGGAAAACTTTTAGAACAAACGGATACCCAAGCCCCGCATAGTTGCTTTGCCCCAAATATCATTCAGCCTCTTGGGCCAATTTGCAATAAAGAAAAGGCAGGTGCAGCAGGCACAAAGCATATCATTATTAAGACGATTAATCTCTTTTTTTAGGAGCACAGAATGATTAACCCCGGCGGCCATCTCAGCCAAATCATCGGCGCGCTCCAAATCAAAGTCAGTCTTTTTTTCGTTAGTTATCCCTAGAGCCCTCACAGCGTGAACGGCTATTACGCCTGCGAAGGTATAACCATCTAGCCGTCCAATATCCGCAAGCGAATCTCCTCTTCGGGCGACCCATTCCTTGTAAGACGGATGACCAGAAATGACCTCAGGAGGAACAACGGCATCTTCCAATGATAGGTATTTGAGCGGATCGAAATCGCGGTATGCTTCGCATGACTAGTCAAACTCTCCAGCACGAAGAAGCTTCTCTATGTTATTTCCAAGCCTCAGCTCGCGTTCCGTAGAATCAGCCAACGTTCGAATACCGTCTTTTACAGAGATTTGATAGACACAATCAGGCCTCATGACACCGTTTTTTACAAGCGAAGTATTGTGCGTCGAGCACAAAATCTGACAGGACGTCTTAGATGCGAAAAACTTTAGAAGACTCTCAGCCATCTCAAAGTGGCAAAAAGCGTCAAACTCGTCAATAAACAGAAAGCTAGCCGATTCCTTCAGCTCTAGCTCCGAAAAAAGCTTGACCAGGGTCCTTGTGCCACTTGAGCAGGCCTCTACAAACGGAATGTATCGCATGGGGTGATCAAAGTAGAGAACGGACGTACCGTCGGGCTCTTTAACAACAACAAGGTTCTCATCAATTCCAAAGTCGCGAATAAACGACTGGAAATGAGCGACTTTGTCTTCACGAATGATTCGGTCTATAACTCTTCTTGTCTCGATGCCTTTTACGCGAACGTCGTCCATTCGAATCAGCCTCATACGCGAGACAAAATGTCGCAATTCGGCCAAAACGCCTAAAACGTCAGTCGGAAGGCTACTCGTAATGTATGCCAGAAGACTCAAGGAGGAGTCGGAGAACTCAAAGTTGACCCCATCGGCCCCGATTCGATCAAGGTGTTTTTCTTCGAATACTCCCTTGTAATTATTAAAATCAAAGATGCACTCACCATCGATTGCGAGACTCTCATGAAGCCATGCCCGTGGAGCAATCTTCTCATAGCGGTAGCGAATCTCACGACCGTCGAATTCAAAATCATAGGTAAAGCGAGCGGTACCTCGACCGCAGTCCGCATTTAAATACAAACGGTCTTCCTGATTAGAAAAATCCAATTGCTTCGAAAACCCAAGAGTTATATCGAACAATGATGCTCCGAAGTTCGATTTACCAGATGCATTTCTTCCGATAAGAAGCGCATTCGTCACGATTCCGAGGCGTACATTGTTTTCCGCAAATTGATAATCACGCGAAGCAGAGAAATCAAACGTAACCGGAACCGGAAAATTCCTGTATCCATCAACAGTAAATCGCTTAAGCATTTGAGCCTCCAGTCTCTTGCCGTAATTATATTACGGCAAGAGACTGGAGGCTCGCATTAAATACGCCATTGCGGAAAAGTTATGCAACCAAAACCTGTATGAGCCATTAAAAATCCGCTCTGAAGCCACCAATAATCGGAAGTATGAGGCAAATTCAAAACTTGCCGAGCACACCGGGATGCCGCAACATGTCTACCTGCGGTTTCTCTGCGCGAAAGGGCAGCGTGCTCAGGAATTCCGAAATTTACCGCATACTTCTGGAATTACTGACCCAGATCGAAAGCCCACGCAGCAATGAAGGCATCCGCGACAACATCCAGTTGTCGCGGAAACGTCAAAGGGCCGTTGCCGGAAACCGAACAACGACCCTTCTTTGTCTCCGCCTCACTTAGAGTCCACGGCGACTGTATCACTGAAAACATCTTACCGTAACTTCAAGCGGCCCAACAAGGCGACGATTGACAACGCAGTCGTTCATCCCAATTTCCATCTAAATTAAACTAGGGGATGCCCTCCGTTTGGAAGGAACCCCCTTGCAAAACGATGGCCTATAACAGGCATTCGTTTTTCATCTAGGACATCATACCGCAGCGGCTACTTTCAGAGCCGACCCATTTCCGACATAGGCAAATCGACCTAAATCTCCCGAACGACGAGCCTGCCCTCCAGCATGAGCTTGTGCGCGAGATTGTTGCTATGTCCAGCAATACCGAGCGAACTGCCATAGTAATCAAGGAGGGCAAGCACTTTGGCCACCTCTGACTCGCGAACACCCTTGGCGTAGTTTGAGTATAGGAAGACCAGGATGGTATGCCCGCTATACAAATCCACCGTGCTAAAAATGGACTCAAAGTAAGAATAATCGGCCCGCGAAAGCGAATGGCCAAAAAAGACTATCGAAGATGTCTCAAGACCATCCCCTCCCCTTTGCGAAGGATAAGCAATCGAGCCGCTTGGAACCCCTCGAGCAGACTTCAACACACGATATGTCTTGGTAAACGGGAGGATATCCCGATCATCCAAATTGCCGGAACCGTCGATTCCGAAAATACTTTCATCGTCAAGCGTGCCGTGGATATTGACAAGAGCGGCATCCCCAAACTGCTGTTTAAGCCACCGATATGGAGACGTGTAGTTAAAGTTGAGAACAGTCACTGCATCATCGGGCATACCATCGACCACCAAGGTATGCTTAATCAGCTTTTGCATTAAGTTATCCGAACAATCCGAATAGCCATCTTTGCAGGCAACCTCATCTTTGAGATAACAATTAAAGCAATGTTCCATACGCTCAAGTTCCGTCATGAGGATGGAAGACAACTGCCCCTCAGGATCCTTAAGAACCTGAGGGTACTCACAAGCGAGATAGCGCTCCACACGTTCGGTCCAAGGATTGGGCCTATGTCCCAAAAGATGAGAGCCCTCTCTGAATAAAGCGGAATATACCTCTGAGGCATCCGAGTCCCCTGAATCTTCAATGCCCAGCTCCAATAGAACCCCTTGATCGCCATCATCGATGCCGTCTCTAAGCCGTTCGATTTCATCGACCCGATTCTCGATATAGTCACTTGCATTGAGAGTGTTCACTTCATCTGCCAGATATAGGTAGTCCTGCAAAGAACCGAACGAGACGGCATAGTCGGATATCATAACGCCCTCATCGTCGATGCCGTCCTCGGGCAGGTTGATGCCAAACACATTGGCAATAGCCGTCTCGACGTCGCACCAATTCACATTGAAGGCTCTTGCCTCCATGTCCTTTCGGCTTCTAAGAATTAGATCCCAAGCAGTCAGGTCTCTCGCTTTGATGGCTTCATAATCACAAGAGCCCTCTTCCGAAACAAGTGAGTCGACGACTCTCATCCGAGGCTCAAAGAAATCTTTAAACGAAGACGCCAAACCGCAGGAAAGATCGAAGCCGTTGCCAATCACTATAAGGTGATGATTGTGGCATTTCTTCCCATCATCCTCATCGGTAAGCCTGATATCTTCTGCACTCACACTAGTCCCTAATACACCGTTAAAACTCATTCTCTGTCAGATAACGCTAATGATATCCAAACCATTGGGATGTCATTAACGTATTTACGTCTGCCGACCTTGGCCTAATAGAGTTACTTATCATGAGCATAATGAAGAGAGACGGCCATCCAAAGGAACAGCCGCCCCTCCGCAGGACGCAGGCCCGTAGGTTGACTGCGTCAATACCGCTTATTTACTCTATCGCCCGGGTACCAAGGGGTCAATTCAATTATTGGCAGCAAACATATGACGCCCCAACTTCACGCCTGACTGACGAGGTATATCAGGGCATCTCGCGCAACCTCATTATCAAAACGTCTAAATATGCATCATTAAACTCATAAAAAGGGCAACACTCTCCATTGAAAGCGTCACCCTTAAAGCTCCCGAAAAGCTTTTGTATTGCAGCACAACACCTTACACCATCACAAGGAGATGGTGTAAGGTTTCCACCAACGCAAGCATCAAATCGCACACATCGATTACAACCCTAATATTTCCTTAGGAAACACGCTCGGTAAATCATTGACACCCATAGCAAAAAGAACCCTTGCACTGGCATCTCCGCTGAGTGAGTCACTTAACTTAAAAGTTTCAAGCAGTATTTCACGACGTAGCATCTTGTAATCGTCCTCAGTTAGCACTAGCTCAAGATCGCCTAAGACACCCACCAAATTGACATCGCAAGATGGAGATACCCTAGCGCAGAACAGACGCTCGTCATGCGCGCAGATATTTCGAAAATCTTTAATGTGATCGTATGCAAGTCTTAGCCTACGAGGGCTGATGTGCTTATCGACTTCATGCGTCTCGGAATAGAGATCAGAAAACGACTTGGCAATGGAATTTCTCATACTTTCTGGCTGGAACTCGTAAAACTTGAATGCCTGACCAAGCATCAAATAATTCATAAGAATCCATACAGGCGTATTGTCGTGATTATTTTCGTAATGACGAATGTAGTCCCTTTTATAATCACTTTTCCATTTTTTAGACCTACATAGTACCTTCTCGAAATCACCGATAAGCGTGTCGATCTTTTTTTCGATAGCCGGCATCAGCACGATAGGATTCTCTGTCAAGGTATGCTTCTGGGGTATCTTTATGAGCCATAGCAAACCGATAAGAGCAGACGGTCTTAAGAACTGCCTCCGCCTTGTTAAAATACTCAAACATCAGCAGGCGCAACGTTCGATCGAATTCGAATAAACGATAGATATCAGAAAACTTGGCCCCTGTAACGAAAAGCTCTTGGCCGGGGTCTCCCCGTTCGTCGAGAAACAAATCCTTGTAGCCGTTAACAACCGGGTAGTATCCCTCACGCTCCAGAACTAAACGAGTATCGTTATCGCATTCAAGCCCACGGCTTTCAAGAATAGCAATCTGCTCGGCAATAGATTTAAATGGCTTATCCATATGGGCCCCTTAAACGCGAAAACCGCCTTTCGGCGGTTCCCACGGACCAAGCCGGACGTACCGTCGCAAGGCCTCATCACAACAGTTACTTTAAGGGAGAACTCGGGGGCCGTCAATCCAATAACCACGAATCTCCCAAATCGGCCTTTAGAACCTTGAATGCCAACTTCATCCTTTAGACTCTCGCCCGAGCCAAAGAGCCCTGCACGCGCCGGCGCACGGCCCAGAATAGCGAACCGCTACCCCTCAGGCATAATTCCTGAGCAAAATCAAGCAGGAACACGGCTTTTTGCGGCACTTTGAGACGTAATCGGGGTGTGGCAAGCGGTCAAATTCGGAAGTGCGGGGAAAATCGAAGAAATGCTGACCAGACCCCCGTTTTACGCTTCCGCGACCTGCGGTTTTGTTCCTAAAAATCGCGTTGTGCTCGAAGGTTTGCGATTTTTCCCCGCACTTCCGAAATTACATCCTTCGGCAGCCAGATGTCAAAAGAAAACGGGGCAGAACCGCTTGCGCAATCCCGCCCCGATAAGCCCAAAGGCTTTGTTATGTAGCGTTAGTTTAGTACGCCCACCGCCACGGTCAATCGCTTCATGAAGAGAAGCGCCGCGACCGCCGCGTTCTCCTGAGGAATCCCGCAGCCGTCGACGAGAGAGACGGCCCGCGCGTCGCGGGCGAAATCGAGAACGTTATGACCCGAGTGCTTGGAGGCGATCATGAGGGGAATCGATAAGTTCAAGGAGCGCTTCGCAGGTCACGATGGCGACTGTTCATGCGAGTGCTCCTTTCGCTCTCGAAACTTATTTCACCCCAGGTAGGGCCCCAGCTCCTCGAATATGTCCCCGACCCTGGTCGCCGGGTTCCGGTCCGAGGGCCTCATGTTGCCGAGGCTGTCGTGGTGGCCGTCCAGGCGCGCGGCCCTCGCTAACGCCTCCTCGCGATTCTCTTCGATGAGGTCGAAGAGCCCGTCGATGTTCTTTCGGTAGTCGACGCCGAACCCCTTCGACATCGCCTGCGACAGCGCCCTCTGGCACTCCGCCGCCGACATCGGAGCCGACGTGTAGCGCAGGTGCAGGAGCGGCCACAGTTCGAAGCAGGGGTTCGACCACAGCGCATGGAACGTCCTCGACCCGTCGGAGAGCTCGGCGCACTTGCGCTCCATCGCGTCGAAGTCTGCCGCTGGGAAGTCGTCCTTGTCGAACACGAGCCACACGTGGTCGAACGTCTCTGGCGCGTAGCGGCAGTGCTCGACGGCGAAGCCGAGCAGGTCGAGCGTGTGCTTGCCGGTTCCCTTGACGACGATGGAGACCTTGCGGCCGTTCGCCGCATCCAGCGCCGCGCGCACGCCCTCGAAGTAGCGGGGCTCGGTCTCCTTGCCTTCGCTCACCACGAGGTGGTGCGTCATCTGGACCATGCGAGAGCGGCCCTCGCGCCTGCCGCTGCGCCAGTCCCTCGCCTTCTTCGCCACCATGCTAGTCCCACTCCTCGATGCGGGTGAGGTACGGGTCGGCGCCGTAACGGCCCGACAGGTACTGCTTGTCGAAGGCTGCGTTCTTGCTGACCAGGTTACCGTTGGCCTCGTGGATGTCGGCGAGCGACCACAGCTGGCTGGCCTCCCCCTCGCCGCGCGCTGCGAACCATATCTCGTCGCGGCGAAACACGTCGTTTCGCATGGTGGACACGTCCTGCGACGAGAAGATGAGCTGCGCGCCGTGCTTGTTGACCTCGGGGTCCTTAAACAGCAGGATCACGTAGCGCAAAAGCTTCGGGTGCAGCTTGGCATCCAGCTCGTCGACGATCACGGTGCTGCCGCGCTCGAGCGCTGCCAGCAAAAACGCCGCCAGCCCCATGAGCTTCTGCGTGCCGGCCGACTCCTCGGGCAGCCGCAGCTCATAGCCCCTGCCATCCACGTCGTGCCTCACGAAGACGCGCTGGCCGCGCCCCTCGGGGGCCTTCTCCACCCTAAAGCCGCCGATGCGCACGTCCACGGCGCGCAGGAAGCGCGTGACCTCGGGCGAGTCTGCCTCGTCGAGCATCTGCTCGAGCGCCCGCTCCAGATAAGAGCTGTTGTAGTTCAGGAACACCCCACCGAGAAACCAGCTGGCTGCTTCCTTGACCACCGGCGCGTCGAAGTTGATGCAGAGGAACGACAGGTACGGCAGGTTCGGGTTGAACGTCGCGGCCGTCGCGAGCTTGCGCAGCGTAGGGCCGAGGTCAACCTCTGCGCCCTCGCGCTCAAACAGCATCGCCGTGCGCGATGCGCCCAGCTTGCGCCGCCACAGCCCCTCGGACACGATCTCGTCGGCGTGCACGGACAGGATGTAGCGGTACTCGTGCTCGCCTGCGCGGTAGTAGAGCTCGAACTCGGTGGGCTCGGCGACCGACACGTCGTCGAACGCGAACGCCGAACAGCGAGCCATCGTGGGGCGCTCCCCCTCGGGCGCGTCGGCGCGGGCGGACAACAGCCAGACCGGCCTGGCCACCGCCGATCGCACGTAGTCGAGGGCCTCGAGAAGGTTGGACTTGCCGCCGGCGTTGGGGCCGTACACCGCGGCCACCGGCAGGAAGCTCTGCCCGTCGGTACACTCGATGAGGGAACGCTCGAACTCCCTCATCGGCGTCGCCTGCATGGACAGCTCCGCCTCGTCGCGGTAGGACCTGTAGTTCCTAAAGGTGAACTGGCAAAGCATTGTCCTCAACATCCTATCGTTGTTTTTGAATTGAATATCAGAGTTTTCTTATGATCATATGCTCTAAGACATATCAAATCAAGAGTCGCTCGCAAGCTTGAGCCGCATACCCGTACGCAACTTGCAGACTATGCAGCTCCCGAAGTTTGCGCGACACCTCTACGCGCGCAACAACGCGCTCGTGTCGCATTTCGACTTTGTCTAGAAAATCGTTGACACCTGGGCGTCCGCTCGCCCAAAATGGCATCAGATGTCAAAACCTCCGGGTTTTATAAGGGCGGAGCCGTTTGGCGGTTCGGCCCTAATTTTTTGCCCAAACGCCATACAAACGCAAACAGTAGCACGAGTGGCGAAATCGAAAGGCATAGGAGCGCGGCCAGCAGCGTGGCCACACCCCACGTCAGCCCTTCTCGTATCTGCTCGCGCGTCACGACAGGATCTCGTACACGCGCTTCTGAACGGTCGAGTATAGGCTGCCGAGCTCCTGCCTCCTTGCCTCCCCGTTGCTGATAGAATCAAGGATGGAAAGACGGACATTTCCTACAACCAAAAGCTCGACAAATTTCTTTTCATCTTTGATTTAGTGTAGGTGAGCGAAATGACGACTCATGCATACGATGACCTTTATTCTTATCTAGCCGCATTCAAGAACAGCTCTCTTGCCGAAATAAATGCGTACCTAGAAGAACTGGGGCAAAGGAGGTTCGACGCCTTCACTAGGAGCCTTGCACCCCTTATCCCAATCGAAAAATTCGAAAATCAATCCCTATTCAATTTTTCTGTTGACTCCACCCTTGAAGGGGGAAAATTCCCCTGCACTGACTATGCCTGTCGAGAGCAAAACGTTTACCACTTAGCAAAGTTCTCAGCATTGTATGCAGATAAAACCCTGATTCATTGTCCTATAGATTCGGCATTCGAAATGGGGCACGATGATTATGTCTCAGTCGATGAACTTGCATTCGGGATCTATTTGACTATGCGAGTCGAAGACATAGTCAAAGCTGGAATACTCGGATTTTCGAGCAATTATATTCCTCTTTGCGAAAAATGCCTGGCGCGACAAATCGAAAGAGAGTCAAAAGCAAAAGGATTGATATCGAGTTATTGGGATGATCTCGTACGACAATTTTGCTCCTCTACCACGTGCACTTTAAAACGAGCGCCGGATGGGGTTCTGTATGTAGCGATTGAGGGAATGGATGCATATGGGTCCCATGAGGAGATAGATGTCGATTTCCTGGAAATCCCGTCTGAATACGAATCGCTCTATGCAAGCCAAGGCGAAACGCGATTGGATAGAGACATGCTGGAAAACGGTGGCGTTGTGGCTCTCTTACTGCCATTGTTGAACGATTGCTTCCAAGCCCTCGTCAATCCATATTTTTCGAATAGCTCGTATTTAACCACTCGTCCCGCTCAGATTGAGTTCCTCGAGTCCGCAACTTCCACCCTTTATCCTCGAAAGGATCAGACCCTACCCATTCGCCGGTTATCTTGTCCCCTCCCCATTGCTGAAAATGCGACATTGCGTAGCATCCTTGATTGCCGCATTAGAAACGAAGAGTCGTTTCTTGTGTTTAGGGATACCTTGTCCAAAGGCCTGAGCGAAAGGCCCATCGACAGTTCAACATTAACTGACCTAAAGAACGACCTAATAGAGCCCGAGCTTCACAAGATATCTTTGGTGATGAAAAACGAACGATCCCGATTAGTCACCTCCGCAGGCATTGAAGCCGCTATCGGAATTGCAAGCTTTACATTGGGGCAATACGGAGTCGCATCACCTTGTGATGTCATGACCATCCTCGGGGCTGACGGCATAGGGGCCGTTGCATCTCAATCCGCAGATTTCTTGCGAGAAGCCAAGGCAAAAGAGAACCCCATGTATTTCCTCTGGAAGCTCAATAGAAACAACCGTCTGTAACCTAATAAGAGAACTGACTGAAATATAGTCATCGAATTTTGCAGAGGACCACGCCGGCCCTAGCGCCCGCACGTAATAGCGATCACGCCCAAAAACGCATACCAACATTGATATTGAATAATCGGGGCACAACGATAAACGCTGGACTCATGAGGAGTTCCCCGCCTCAAACAGACAGTTCGTCTTACTCAATCAAAAGAAAACGGGGACACACCCAGTGGATGCATCCCCGATAAGAAGGTATCAACCTTCTTTGTATTGTGAGTGAGTATTATAGCTATAGTCTTGTTCCCAAAAGAGACTATTTTCTAATTCACAAACCAGCCATTAATCAGGCCGCTAATAAATGCGAAACCAGTTCTTATTTGGTCATTACGAAGATAGTAGCTCTCGTTGCGATACATTCTTTCAGCTAGCCTGCGCAGCTGTTTTCCTTTATTACTCCTTACCCCGATTGAAGCCATAGTGCTGTGAAGGTACAACGTAGTCGCAATATGCTGTAGCCGATCGTTTGATAGCTCAGCCTTAACATTCACATCTTGGAGCTTAAGTCCTGTCACAGCATTTCTTACGTCATACTAAACGTTATACGACCGGAGCCTGAAATAATTATTGTTATGTTTTAAATAACTCAGAGCTTCTTGTTTGCTCATCAAGTTGAACGCTACGCCCTTACGCTCCAAATGCTCAATCTGTTGTTCAGGAGTAAGCCATGGTTTATCGTGCATAACGCCCCCCACCGGTCATTCTTTATTAGTGAACAGAATATCAAGCAATTGACATTGAAAAGTTGTAAGGCGAAGCCCCGCAGGGGCAACGATTAAGGGCAACTACTAATTGGTTTAATTAATTGTCTATTTGTAGTCGAAATCGATCGGCGCTATAGCAGCAAAATGCCCGAGCACTCAAGCGTTTAATCTTCCTGTAAATCTTAGCCTCATCGGGGGGAATCGGATCATTTGGAAACGCCTTCTGGGCTCTCGCCACGTAGGATAGAAAGTTCCCATAGCGAAAAAATGCAGAAGGGTCCGCATCACCCGATGGGCACAACCTTCTTCCCTTAATACCAAGTGGCGAATAATGTTGATACAGAGCAGAGACCCGCTTCTTGGACGCATGTCTCCCCTCCCCCTGATTAGAACGCGCAATCGCTGCGGCAGCCTTATTGAGACGCTTGTAGTACCTTCCAACCGTAGACTGTCGAAGTCTTACAACGCGCCCGTCAAAGTCAAATCCCAGGAAACTGATTTTCTGCACCGGATGTGCACCGGAGTACGAAAGGACCTTACCCGCACGAACGCTTTCAAAATCAAGCTGAGCAACTCCGTCGCCATCAAGCCGGAACGCCTTGGTTTTCTCAGGCTGCAGTTTAACGGAATCAACATCGGCCATTAGATTGATGGCCTCTACAAGTGCATCAAAGCCAGACTTTGGAACGGCAATAATAAAGTCATCGCAGTAGCGAAGATACAAGCCGCCAACCCGTTCAACGGCAAGCTTGACTTTCATGTCGATATCGGCCATATAGATGTTAGCGAGCACTCCACTTGCGGCAAGACCCTGAGGAATTCCCAGCCCAATACCCGTTCGCTTCCACGGTCTGGTGATAACCTTACTTTTGTTTACAAGAAACTCAGACTTTGGCAAGATAACATCCAGCTTATTAAGTTCGCGAATAGACTTGAACCGAAGCTCGATAGCTGCATCGCTGATCATTTTATCCCGAGTAGGATCGATTGCTGGCCATGGCAATTCATGTCGAGCAGCCAAATCAGCAATAGGCCAGCACGAATAGCGGAGGATATTTTTAATGACTTGATAATGATCGTCCGGCAAGCGTCCACTGGGAAACAACGAACGCAACGACGTCATTAAATGAGCATGATTTAAATTGTCGAAGAAGCTCTCGAAATCACCCGTAACCACAAAAGCCGAATCTTGCTCGCGTATATAATCGAAGGCCTTTTTAGCTGAGGAAATATTGCTGGCAGCAGTTACGGCGCTGTCTGATGAAAGCGAAGAGCGGTATGCTACGGCAACCTCATTAAACTCTTCGGCAATAGCCTTCTTGTTATATAAGTCCGACCAAAGATAAGAGTAGTACTGGAAGACGCGATGATCAAAATGCGAGGCATAAGCGATATTGCGAACCTTGTAGCTTCGCTTACCTCCACGATACCGAACAGTAATGATCTCGTTGGAAATTAAAGGGTAGAACGCGTGGTCGGAAACGTACCCTGGATCTAGGATCTTGGTCTGAGCTTCGGCAAAAGAAACCCTATAATCAAAATGGGCATATGAGCTTTTGGAACTATATCGAGGAATACGAGCAATATCGAACTCGGCCAAAATACCCCCAAATAAATCAACCTGTCCGGATCAACAAGCGGCGGCTAACCCTCCCCGGACAGGCTAATCAAAGGCGCAGCAAGTGCAACCAACGCTTTCGCGGCCACCTAAAACAATGCTTGCCTATGGCATACTAGACGAAAGCGAGGAATTGGTACTTATGACCATCGAAGCCCTTATCCGGCTAGCCGCAGGCAACGCTGGCGTCAATGTTGCGAACGTCGGAATTTCGTCGTTTGCTATATTGACGGCAGTAGCGCACCCCATCGCCAATTCGCGATGGGCAGGAAACTTTATTCCCTTTTCAGTCAATGCTAAACAGCAAAAAGGCCAGTTTTAGCAAGCACTCAATTGCAGAACAAGGACCTGCGCATCCCTAACAACATGCGGATTGGAATAGGCACTGTTAGCGCCGGGCGATTTTAGCCACTGATAGTCAAACGATTTTGACCAATCCCGATTACCGAATAATGGCCACCGCGCCTCCCCGCCGCCACTACGCTGGTGGCGCCAACACGCCGGCGTTAGGAGGACCATAGAGGTGAACGAGAGACACGATGACCTACAGGAGATTATAGACGCGGCGCTCCGGGAGATGGCCGCGGAGGAGGGCGACGGGTTCGACCCGCAGGCATGCAACCTCGCGGAGTTCTGCAGGAGGACGGGGCCCACCCACTGCTGGCCGAATAAAACAATTTGCGAAATAATCTTCACGGCACCGGGGCACCGACCGGCAGCGATGCCCCGAAAGATAATTCGCACTTCCTTCAATCCGATAAGTAATTTCTGCCTTACCGGACTATTCACCTTCGATTGAATTAACCCATTCATCAAATGAATCAAGCATACGTCCGACGAAACAAGAGTCGATAAATTTAAACAAAGGCTGTTCAAAAAACCTCTGTCTCATTAGATCCAATAGAACACAAGCAACATATAACGCACAGGTGAAAATAATGCCCTCGAATAGCAACACGATAGAGGGAGAACTATAGATCGAGGCAAGAGACGGCCACAACGTCTTTCTCACCAGCCAGTTTTCATGTATTAAATAAACAGCGAAAGAACCAGATGCCAGCATATTGATAGAAAGGATTGAACCAATTTTTAGTTCCGATGCAGCTCTAAACACGCAAACGGATATGCACAGCATGAAAATCGAGTTCATTGCAGTAAGGGGCATCTTGCGAACTCCACAAGCGCAAGATATTACAAAGCTGGATATATAGATGACGGCAAAGCAAATGCCAATCAGTCTATAATCCAGGCGCCTAGACCACGAAATCCCCCAAAGACGAATATATCCAGCAATTAGATATAGATAAACGAACCATACAAACCCATTAACAATAAAATCCATATGGGTAAACGTCGGAATAACCGACAAAGGGACAAACATGAAAATTAAAAATCTATAAAGCTGCTTTTGACTGAGCTTATTCAATAGTAGCCTCAAGACCGGACTAACAATAACCATGCCGATATATGAAGTTACAAACCAATACATTGAGCTAATACAAGGAATGAAAGACTTGACAACGTTAGAGCCGCTGTCAACAACAGCTGGATTAAAGATCAGATAAAGCAAAAGAATGCTTACTGAATAAAACACTGTTTCAAATACCACGCGCAACAGCGATCTGGATTTGAAGGTCGAGCAAGCTGTCATATAACCAGATATCAGAATGAACAGATTTACACCGAGCTCCCCCCCCATGCAAGAAGCAATAAAACACCCGTCTTAATGGGATCGTCAGCGGTAGCCGGCGCATAGTAACCCAAATGATGCAAAACTATTAAAATCATCGAAACAATACGCAGCAGCTCGAAATTTGACTGACGTTGTTTATTCATGTTTCTCCCAAATACTGAAATTGACTATTTGCTAGTCCCTTCCCAACCGCAAGCATTTCCCATAAGTAGCCATTGCTATCTCGTGCAGAAGCACGATAACCCACTCCGCAGCTCTGTTTATCATCGAACAAAAGGGCCTCATAAGCCTTTGGCGTAGAAGATCAAAGAGAATACAAAAAACGAATACTCCCATCGCCACAGCCAGCGAGAACATCATATACGCCATGCCATTCAGGCCCAAAGAGCCCACGGCGCCGCCGATCAGACGAGATGCTACCGTGTCAGTAAGAATAAGGTAAACGGCCAGCGTGCCGGTAGCCGCCTTATTGATAATCAGATTAGTCCGGGGATTTTTCGTTGATGCGATTGTCAGCGCACCAAGCGCGAGAAACATCGGGGGAAGGCACGCCGGTGTATTAAGCCAAAGCTGATGACTAAGCATAGATTTGCCCATAATCAGCAACGGAAACCCAAACAGAACCTGTGTCCCGATTCCCAACGCAAGTCCCAATGCCAACAATCGTTTTCCCAGGCGCCCATTCAGTAGAAACTCTGAATAATGCCATCGAAGACAGGTTATTAATACGTATTGGTAAACAAATAGCCAAACTGAATAGGACATATCGAATCGAATTAACCCATTTAGAAAAGAAAATGGGAACAGAGAATAGAGAAGCAACAGGACAAAGCAAAGAAGCGAATGTGCCCGTTTGTCCAACGAACGAAGCCCCTCGTTTAAAAAGGGGCAGAGCAGCAGGAAAATCGCATAGCTCGTTGTGTACCACCAATGCGAAGACATCAAGGGAAAGAAAGCACCAAACAAAGCGTGGCACAAACCGCCCAGCGAGAAAGAACCTCCTACTGCGCATTGAGTCGCCAACGTTGTCGCAAATAGGATTGTCCCATAGAACAAAAGCTGCGCCTCGAGCGTGCAGACGCGTTTGACGTTCTTCCCAAGTCCCTGGATCTCCTCAGATAAGAACCATGCGCTGATGCCAAAGAACAGACAGTCACCAAGCCCACCGAAGTTGGATAGTAAATTCACCAAGAACAGCGCTATCCCCCCCCCCGGAGTGCAAGCGGAGGAAAGAGAGTCGTAATCCCAGGGAAAGTGGCTAAGGGGAATACATGCCATGCCCAATAAGCGTAGAAACTCAATGTTTGAGTTACGATTCGTGGCAGATCTTCGTTTTCCTGATGCTGCTATCACACTTCCCATCTATTCCTCACATACCTTCCAGGGTTATTAAAGTTGACGACCTTGGCGTAGTTACCGACCGCCGTGGCATTAGCTGGAATATCTTTCGTGACAACGCTCCCAGCACCTATGGTGACGTTGTCTCCGATATGAACATTCTCGACTAGGCTGCAGGCGGGACCGATATAGACGTTATCCCCGATAACCGCAGCATCACCATCAATAGCTCCGATAGTCGTGAACTGGGATAAATTAACATTGTTGCCCAGGATAGCAGTGGGGTTTACGACAACGGGACCGTTGTGTCCAATATATAAGCCGTAACCCACGGTGGCTCTACGATGAATCTGAATGTTCTGACGGTTGCGATTGATCTTCCAGAGAAACGCACCGATTAGCTTTTCGATACCAGTAGAGTTCACAAGCCTGAATGCAACCTGCCAACGAAACGTCTTGTTTCTAAGATATTCGGAAGCGACTCCTCGAAAGGTTGGAACGACGCCATACCTCACAGCGTCACTTTTGACGTATTCATTCACGAGAAAGACCCTCCACTTGAAGAAATCGATTCATAGATGCGAAGCAATGTAGAGAGGTTGGCGTCCCTATCATGAGTCTTGGATGAACGTTCACGCGAAGCATGGGAGAATTCCATAGCCAAAGAATCATCGTCAAACAGTCGTTTGACGTACCAGGCAAGCATATAAGGGGCACTCGATTGGTAGAGGAAGCCTTCCTTGCCATGATCGAGCAGATCGGAAACCCCACCAACGTTCGACGAGACGACTGGGCAGCCGAGCAACATCGCCTCCCCGACAGAATTAGGCGAATTCTCAATAGTCGAGGGCGACACAAAGACATGCGTGCGTAGGTAGCGATCACGCATCGCATGCGCATCGAGCGGACCGAGGAACCTAACGTTATCTCGAAGCCCAAGCTCGTCTATAAGGCGCGCGATGTACAGCTGATAGGAGTTGCGCCCCAGGTTGCGCTTGAGACTGTCGCGAAAGACGGTCTCCCCCGTGGTGTAAAGGACAACGTCTGGATAGTCAGCCTTGAGCATGGAAAGTGCCTGAAGCGCGTAGTGGAAGCCTTTTACGGGATATGAGCACTGGCTGACGAAAAGGCTATGTCTCTCAACGGCATCCAATTTCCAGTCGCCGGCGTAGAACTCGTCGCGCAGCGATTCGTTGCAGTGATGATATTTGGCATTCGGGTTCACTTGGTAAGCGCAAGCCTTGTCCCACTCGGTGCGACCGATAACGTGCTTGGCAAGCCTGAGGCATTCCCTTTCGGCTTCACCGTGACGGATGAAGGCCAGGCGCGCCTTTTCCAGCGACGTGCGGCGAATGAAATCCCCAAAGCTCGGATGGCGCATCACGGGTTCGGGGACGCCCTCGGAGTAGTGATATCGGCCGTATATCGACACAAGGCCCTGAATCGAGACCACCGTCGAGGCATCGATCCCTAGCTTGCAGGCAGCTTCGACGGCCTTGAGAGAATGCGGGGCCTCGGTCCCCCATACATGCACCGCATCAGGCTTGAAGGCCTTCAGTCTATCAGCGAACCACGATGGCTGAACATCCGCGGGAAACGAGCAGAAGGACAAGGCACCCGCATGTCCAGACACTTCCTCCCCGCCAGGGAAGAGGACGAGCAGTTCCGTGCCATCCATGCCCAAGAGACTCGACGCGGTCGAGTCAAGCCATCCGCCGAATACACCGCCGTCAATCCCGGCGGCTCGCGAAACCGGCAAAGGGGCCTTGTTGCATACCCAGGCTAAGCGCATTCTTAAAATCCTTTCTCACCAAACAGAAAGCAGGCCAATTGGTTGGAATAGGCGCGGTAGTCAAGCAATTGCCTTGCAGTCGAAACCGATTCCCCGCGCATGCGTGCAAGCTCGGCAGGTGAAAGTACGATGGCGCGCCTCAGGGCGTTGGCGCACGCACTCGCGGAGTAGCCATCGACCACGACGGCGTTCGAGCTCTCCGAAAGGAACTCGCCAAGGTCGGACGTTAGGTTCGAAATCACGGGGACGCCGCTGCCGAGACTCTCTGTCACCTTGGTTGGCATGCCCGCCTGGGCGAAGGTCTTCGAGGGGTCGCGCATCAAGATGGTAAAGTCGCTGCAATGCAGCGCCTCGATGACCTCGGAGCGCGGAACGCGGCCGTGAGCACGAACGCACTCCGGCAAAGGCTCACCGTCACGCATAAGCCCGCGCGCCTGACCATCGGTCACACCATACAGGTCAAGTCGCAGACGCCCCCTCTCCTCCGCGGACAACTCGCTTATCGCCGCGAGCACGATGTGGAGCGCGTCCTTCTTTGCAGGCGATCCCGCGTACATCAAACGCACCTCGCCCTTCGGCCGGACTGAAATATCGCGCGGCGCAAGTTCCTCGATATCGAGGACGGCGGGGACGCGCAGGACGTTACAGCCCATCGCCTCGAAATGGCGCTGGAGATAGCTGCTGATGGCTATGACCTTGACAGCAGGGTCAACGGCCTGCTTGAGAAGCCTGATGTGATCACGATACCCACCGTCCCGCTCGCCCTTCGGGAACTGCTCGGGCTCAAACCATTCGGTGAAATCCCCGGCAAAGACAGTTCCGCGGCTTCGGCACGCCGCCTTCATCGCCTCTAGCGACCTTGCAGGAAGAAAAGAGAAGACGATAGCGTCGTACTCATCGACGTGTGCGCGCACGAAAGAAGCAGCCCTTTGGCCCATCAGCCTCCACATTGCCCAGTTAAGAAACTTATTATCGGGATAAGGGTTGAGCGTGTAGCATTTAAAGCCGTCGAACACTGACTCGTCACCCATGCCGCAGAGTTCAACGTCGCATCCCTGCATCCGAAGAGCGCGAGCCAGCATAAGGAGCCGGGTGGCTCCGGCATCGCCCTCGGGGAATTGGAAAGACGATATGAATAGGACCCTCTTTGACACGCCTTACCTCCCAGCCTTCCTCCACACCATCTTGTCCACGACGCCTGTGTAGCTCTGGATGATCTTGACCACCTTGGTGGACACGGTCTCGTCGGCGTAGTCGGGCACGGGGGCCTCGGGCAGCGACCCCTCCGCGTCGAGCTCGACGGCGGTGTGGACGGCCTGCAGCAGGCCGCGCTCGCTGATACCGGCCAGCGTGAAGCAGGCCTTGTCCAGGGCCTCGGGGCGCTCGGTGGAGGTGCGGATGCACACCGCCGGGAACGGGCGGCCGACGCTCGCGAAGAAGCTGGACTCCTCGGGCAGCGTGCCGGAGTCGGACACCACCGCGAAGGCGTTCATCTGCAGGCAGTTGTAGTCGTGGAAGCCCATGGGCTCGTGCATGCGCACGCGCGGGTCGAGCTTAAAGCCGGTGGCCTCCAGGCGCTTGCGGGAGCGCGGGTGGCAGGAGTACAGGATCGGCATGTCGTACTTCTCCGCGAGCGCGTTGATGGCGGTGAACAGGCTCGTGAAGTTGGCCTCGGTGTCGATGTTCTCCTCGCGGTGGGCGGAGAGCAGCATGTAGCGCTTGGGCTCCAGGCCGAGCTCGGAGAGCACTTTTGAGGCCTCGATCTTCTCGAGGCTGGCGCGCAGGACCTCCGCCATGGGAGAGCCCGTGACGTAGGTGCGCTCCGGGGCGCAGCCGGTGTCCTTGAGGTAGCGGCGGGCGTGCTCGGAGTAGGCCAGGTTGACGTCGGAGATCACGTCGACGATGCGGCGGTTGGTCT
>NZ_JBBNNA010000017.1:0-48590 GCF_040098065.1 Collinsella sp. CLA-JM-H32B
TCGGTCACCTGGAACATGGGAGACGGCGGTCGACGAAACTGGAGAGGAGGTATTACGAGCTCCTGTGCGAATTGAAGGGAGCGCTCCCGCAAACTGCCTATTGACAACTTATAGGAGCGTCGGTTTTAATTTCGCGAAATTCGGCATGGTTGAGGGTAATCGGTTAAACGTAGTAGATAGGCCCATTTGGTGGCGAACGAATCAAGCCGAGGTGCAAAATAGCCCCCGCCCCAGAAAAATCGTCGTTAAGGTAGCAAAAAGCCCCGCGGGCAGGAGGCTGCTCGCGGGGCAAAGAAGAGGGGCATATTTGTGGCGGACCGAGGGGTTCGGCATGGGGTTTCTGCCGCGGCCGCTCTTAAGGCATTACAGCTCGACGAGCTGGCCGGTCTCGGCGGCCTCCTTGATGGCGTTAAGCAGCGTGAGCGTCTTAACGTTGTCGGCGGGGGTCACGACGGGCTCGACCTCGCGGCGAACGACCTTCACAAAGTGCTTGAGCTGCATCTTGTGCGGCAGCGCCGGGTCGACGGCCGGAATCTCCATCTGCAGCGGCTTGTGCCAGTTGGAGGCTCCGTCGTAGGAGAACTGGTGCAGGCGGGGCAGCGAAAGGGCACCCAAGGTTCCGCCAATAAAGTAGGCGTCGGCGTCGAAGGGGCGGTACTGCGGATCCTCGCGAGCGGTGGCCTCCCAGTTCCAGGGGCTGGCGGTGGCGTCGGAGATGGTCATGCTCGCAAGCGCGCCATCGGCAAAACGGACGTTGACCACGGCGGAGTCCTCGGTCTCAAAACCGCGGGCGGCGCTGGACTGCATGCCCTGGACGGCAACGGGCTCGCCCAGCAGGTAGCGGAGCAGGTCGACGTCGTGCACCAGGTTGACCAGGATCGGGCCGGCACCCTTCTTGCGGCGCCACTCGACATCGAAGTACTCGTCATTCTTATAGATCATGTAGTGGAAGCTCGACACGGTGAGCTTGCCCAGCTCGCCGGACTCGATGATCTCCTTGGCCTTGTTGACGAAGGGATTGTGGCGACGGTGCTGACCCACGAGTACGGGCACGCCGGCGGTCTCGGCCTCGGCGGCAAAGGCCTGGGCATCCTCGAGGTCGTTGGAGATCGGCTTTTCGACCAGCGGCACGATGTTGCGCTTCACGGCCTCGCGGGCAACGCCCAGGTGCAGGTCGTTGGGGGTGGCGATGATGACGGCCTCGGGCTTGACCTCGTCCATCATCTGGGCGGGATCGGTAAAGAACGGCACGCCGGCGGCCTCGGCCGTGGCGCGGGCGCCCTCAAAGGCGTCGGCGATGGCGACGAGCTCGGCCTCGGGCTCCTCGGTGACAAAGCGGATGTGGTTGCGGCCCATGGCGCCGGCGCCGATAACGGCAATGCGGACGGGGTTGAGCTCAGACATTTCGACTCCTTAATACTGGTGACCGGTGGAATGCGACAGAGGGGCTGTCCCTTTGTCGCATCGGTAAAACTAAGCGGACTTCTTCTTGCTGTCGGAGACCATCATGTAGACGGTGAGCACGACGGCGATGGCGGCGATCACAATGGCGCCGTAGAAAGACTGCTGGTAGGCGGCGCTGCCGGCCTCGGCGTGATACAGCACGGCGGTGATGGGCTGGCTGATCCAGGTGGAAGCGGCATAGCCCAGGAACATGATGCCGTAGTTGACGCCGATGTTGCTGGTGCCAAAGGCGCCACCGGTGAGCGGCGGGTAGATGACGAGCAGGGCGCCAAAGCTAAAGCCGAGCAGGGCGAGTGCCACAAAGAACATGCTCTGCGTAAAGCTCATCGACATGATGACGAGCGCGACGATGGTGACGACAAGGCTGATGAGCAGCGACTTATAGGCGCCGAGCTTGTCGATGATCTGGCCAAAGGACAGACGACCGACCAGGTTGGCGCAGGTGTTGACGGAGACGACCACACCGCCGAGGGCGACGGCCGCGGCGCTCGTGGGGTCGGCGAAGAGCTGGACGGCGGCGATGGAGGCAACCTTGCCGACGAGCAGGGTGCCCGCGGTGGCGGCAAAGGCGAAGGTGACGATGAGAACCCAGAAGCGCGGGGTCTTGACCATCTCGCCCGGAGTGAGGTCACCGAAGGTGCCGGCATGCGCGCCACCCTTGGGGGCCTCGAAGCCCTCGGGCAGCCAACCGGCCTCGGGGGCCTTCAGGAACAGGGCGGAGGCGGCAATCGTCACAAAGAAGATGACGCCGAGCGCCTTAAGGGCTCCAAAGATGCCCAGGCTCGGGATGAGCAGCGAGGCGAGCACCGGGGACAGCACGGCGGGGCCGGCGGTCGAAGCGGCCAGGGTGATGCCAGAGGCAAGGCCCTTCTTGTCGATAAACCACTTTTGGCCGGTGGTGAGCGCCGGGTTGTAGCCCAGGCCGTTGCCGACGGCGGCGACGAGCGAGAACCACAGGTAGAACTGCCACGGCTCGGTGACGGTGCCGGACATGAACCAGCCAACGCCGTAGCACACGGCGGCAGCGATCACGACGTTGCGCGGGCCGATCTTATCGGAGATGCGGCCGGCGAAGATGCCCGTCACGGCCATGATGGTCTGGAAGACGGGGAAAGCCCAGGTAAGGGCGCTCGACCACTCGGGGTAGACGGCGAGCAGATTTTTGCTCACGACGGAATACAGCGCGATGGAGCTGATGAAGAACATGGTGACGCACGCGGCGGAAAGCACGACGGCGCGACCCTTGTTGGAGTTGGTGGAAGCCATTGGACTCTTTCTCATCGATACGGGGGAGGGGCGGGCGTGTCCGCGGGGCCTCCCTGTTAGGTTGGTTTACTGGTCAGTCGGCTTGGCGACGCCGGACTCATCGGACCAGAGCTCGACACCCTTGTTCTTAAGGTAGTTGTCGGCGTATGCGCGACGGCCGCCGGGCTTGGCGGTGAGGTCGCCCATCATGTTGGAGAAGCCGCCGTCGACCTTGATGGCGTCGCCGGTGGTAAAGTCCGAGCGCTTGGACGCCAGAAACATGACGGCGTTGGCGATATCGCTGACCTCGCCGATGCGACGCGTGGCGATCAGACGGCTGCGGCTCTTCTCTACCTCGGGGTCGGCATAGAAGTTGGCCGACATCGGGGTCTTGACGAAGCAGGGCTCGACGCAGTTGGAGCGCACGCCGTAGGGGCCCCATTCGGCAGCCAGCATCTTGGACATCATGTTGACGCCCGCCTTGGTGGAGCTGTACACGCCCGAGAACGTTTCGGGGGAGTGGCTGGCAACGGTCGAGATGTGCACCAGGCGACCCTGGCCGGCCTTGATCATCTCACGGCCAAAGCGCTGCGAGGTGATGAAGTAACCGGTGAGGTTGACGTTGATGACCTCGTTCCAGTCGGAGAGCGGCAGGTCTTCCATGGCTGCGAAGCGCAGGATACCGGCGGTGTTGACGAGAACGTCGACGTGGCCGAAGTCGGCGATGGTGGCATCGACGGCGGCCTGAACCTCGGCCTCGTCGGTGGCGTTCATCTTGTAGCCCTCGGCGTGGATGCCAAACTCGGCGGCGAGGTCGGCGGCTGCGGCCTTGACCTTTTCCTCGTCCAGGTCGAGCAGGACGACATTGGCGCCGTTGCGGGCGAACTCGCGGCAGATCTCGACGCCCATACCGCCGAGTGCGCCAGTCACGGCGCAGACATCGCCCTCGAGCTTAAGCCAGTTGCTCATAGGAACTTCCCTTCTTGTGCCTCCCGGTGGGTCGCTCCCATTAACCGACCCACGTGGTTTTCGCTGGTTATCGTATGCTTTGCATTTGCGCAGGTGAATTGCATATTTGTTAGAATAGCGTTAACCGTAGGTTTACACTGTGCGATGCAGTTTATTCTCAATTGAGCGCGTGACCTGCGAAAACAACCCCCTGTGGCCCCATGCGGTCACGGGCGCGAAAACGGGAGATTGACGTGTACGATCGACGACTCGAGGCCATATCGGCCGCCGCGGAGCTGGGAAGCTTCTCGCGTGCGGCGGCAAAATTGCGTGTGTCGACTCCGGCGCTCGTCAAGCAGGTGTCGGGCTTCGAGGCCGAGTTTGGCGTCACGTTGTTCGAGCGCTCGCACTCGGGCGTCAAGGTGACGCCGGCGGGCGCTCTGCTGGTGGACGACGCACGCTCGATCATGCGGCAGTCCGAGGACGCGCTGCGCCGTGCCCGACGCGCGGCGGGCGATGGCGGTGCCGTGCGCCTGGGCGTGTCGATGATGTGCCCGGGGCGCCAAACGCTGTCGATGTGGACGGGCATCCACGAGCTGGAGCCATCGTTGCGATTTGAGATCGCGCCGGTAAGCGACCTCTACGACGAGCGCGAATCCGTCATGCGCAGCTTGGGCCGCGAGGTCGATGTGGTGCAGTCGAGTTTTTCGACCCCGCGCTGGGGCGACACCTGCCAAAAGCTCCGCATCGTCAACGTGCCGTTTTATATCGACGTGCCGCGCACGAGCCCGCTGGCGCGCAAGACACGCATTACGGTCGCCGACTTGGAGGGCATGCGCCTGCGCGTGCTCCGCCACGGCAACGACGCCATGGACAGCCTGCGCATCGACCTGTTGGCCGACGGCGGCGTGGACGTGATCGACGTGGATAGCTTCGACTTTGCGCTCTTTAACGAGGCGGAGGAAAAGGGTGACGCGGTGCTCACCTGCGGAGCGTGGTCGGGGGTGCACCCGGCCTTTGTGGGCGTGCCGTTCCTGTGCGGTCGCGAGGTACCGGTCTTTCTGCACTACCCGCTCGAGCCCACCCTCCAAGTCCAAAAATTCGTGAACGCCATGGCCCAACTCCTCAAGTAGCTCACCTGGAACGGGACTTTTTTGACTCCTTACAAAATGAGGCCCTGGCCAAACGGCCAGGGCCTCACCACTTCTTTTTAGGCTGCGAGAAAAGGCTGCGCGTAGGAGTTCCCCGAGGGAGACGGGGTGTTTGCTCCGCGCGCAGTTTCGCAGCGAAGCGAGAATGTTTGAGCACGGAGTAAACACCCCGTCTCCCTCGGGGAACTCCGTTGGGAGCGTTGGGGCTGTTTTGAGCTACTCCAGCTCAAACGCTCCGGTGTAGAGCTGGTAGTAATACCCGCGCTTGGCGATCAGCTCGTCGTGGTTGCCGCGCTCGATGATGCGGCCGTGGTCCAGACAGATGATCGCGTCGGAGTTGCGCACGGTGGACAGGCGGTGCGCGATGACAAACGTCGTGCGACCCTCCATGAGCTTGTCCATGCCCGCTTGCACGATGGCCTCGGTGCGGGTGTCGATGGAGCTCGTGGCCTCGTCCAGAATCATCGCCGGCGGATCGGCGACGGCGGCGCGTGCGATCGAAATCAGCTGGCGCTGGCCCTGCGACAGCTGCGCGCCGTTGCCGGTGAGCATCGTGTCGTAGCCGTCGGGCAGGCGGGTGATAAAGTCGTCCGCGCCCGCGAGCTTGGCCGCCGCGATGCACTCCTCGTCGGTGGCGTCCAGGTTGCCGTAGCGGATGTTATCCATCACGGTGCCGGTGAACAGGTTCACGTCCTGCAGCACCACGCCCAGCGAGCGGCGCAGATCGGCCTTGCGGATCTTGTTGACGTTGATGCCGTCGTAGCGGATCTTGCCATCGGCGATGTCATAGAAACGGTTGATGAGGTTGGTGATGGTCGTCTTGCCGGCACCGGTGGCACCGACAAACGCGACCTTCTGGCCCGGCTTAGCAAACACGGACACGCCGTGCAGCACCTCGTGGTCGGGCGTGTAGCCAAAGTCGACGTTGTCCATGACCAGGTCGCCGCGCAGCGGTACGTACTCGATCTCGCCGGTCGCGCGGTGCGGATGCTTCCACGCCCACATGCCGGTGTGGTGGTCGGCCTCCTCGAGCTGCCAGGTATCGGGGTTCACCTGCGCGTTGACGAGCGTCACGTAGCCTTCGTCGGCCTCGGGCTCCTCGTCGATGAGCTCAAAGACGCGGTCGGCGCCGGCGAGGCCCATGACCACGGCGTTGATCTGCTGCGAGATCTGACCGATCTGTCCGCAGAACTGCTTGGTCATGTTGAGGAACGGCACCACGACGGCGATGGACAGTGTCATGCCCGAGATGCTCAGGTTGGGCACGCCCAGCGCCAGGAAAATGCCGCCTGCCAGTGCGACCAGCACGTAGAGCAGGTTGCCCAGGTTCATAAGGATAGGCATGAGGATGTTGGCGTACATGTTGGCCTTCTGCGAGACCTCGAAGAGCTTTTCGTTGCGCTCGTCAAAATCAGCCTCGGCGGCAGACTCGTGGCAGAATGCCTTGACGACCTTCTGGCCGTTCATGACTTCCTCGATATGGCCCTCGACCACGCCGAGCTCGGACTGCTGCGCAATAAAGAAACGCGCGGAGTTGGAGCCGAGCAGCTTGGTCATAAAGGTCATAAAGACGACGCCGGCCACAATGACCAGGCACATCCACACGCTGTAGTACAGCATGATAAAGAATACCGTGACGATGACGATGGTCGTCATGAGCAGGTTGGGCAGCGACTGGCTGATCATCTGGCGCAGCGTGTCGATGTCGTTGGTGTAGTGGCTCATGATGTCGCCGCGCTGGTGCGTGTCGAAGTAGCGAATCGGCAGGTCCTGCATGCGGTTGAACATCTTCTCGCGCAGCTTCTCGAGCGAGCCCTGCGTGACGATGGCCATGGCGCGGTTCCAGAAGAGCGAAGACAGGATGCCGATGCCGTAGATGCAGGCGAGGGTAGTCACGAGCTGTGCGATCTTGGGCTGTGCGGCTTCCCAATCGCCCGACTGCCACGATTCGCTAATAATCTGCAGGGCGCTCTGAAGGAAGGTCGCGCCGATGGAGTTGATGATGGCGCAGAGCACCACGCCGACGACGACGAGGGGCAAAAGCACGGGGTAGAAGCCAAAGAGCGTCTTGATGAGGCGCGACATGGTGCCGCCCTTGCGGTTGAGCGCGCGCTCGGCGGTCGTTGCCTTACTCATGTGCCTCGCCTCCTTCCTGGGTCTGAGCTTGCGTTGTGGATGCCTCGGTGTCGGCCTCGACGGCCCCTTCGCCCTCGGCAGACATCTTGTTTTGCGAGGTAAAGGTCTCGCGGTAGATCTCGCTTGTCTTAAGCAGCTCGTCATGGTTGCCGATTTGCGCGATGCGGCCACCTTCCATGACGATGATGCGGTCTGCGTCCTGCACGGAGCTAATGCGCTGGGCGATGATGAGCTTGGTCGTGTTAGGCAGATAGCTTGCCAGCCCTGCGCGAATCTTGGCGTCGGTCTTGGTGTCGACGGCGCTGGTGGAGTCGTCCAGGATCAAGATCTTGGGGCGACGCAGCAGGGCACGCGCAATGCACAGGCGCTGCTTCTGACCGCCGGAAACATTGGAGCCGCCCTGCTCGATCCAGGTGTCGTAGCCCTTGGGGAAACCGTCGACAAACTCATCGGCGCAGGCCAGATGTGCCGCCTCGCGGACCTCCTCGTCGGTGGCATTCGGGTCGCCCCAGCGCAGATTTTCGGCGATGGTGCCGCTAAACAGCACGTTTTTCTGCAGTACCATGGCGACCTGGTGGCGCAGGGCGTCCAGGTCGTAGTCGCGCACGTCCATGCCGCCCACGCGCACGGTGCCTTCGGTGGCGTCGTATAGGCGGGCGATGAGGTTTACAAGCGTGGACTTGGCCGAGCCAGTGCCGCCGATGATGCCGATGGTCTCGCCGCTCTTAATGTGCAGGTCGATATCGTCGAGCGCCTGGCGCTTCGCATGCGCGGAATACTTAAAGCTCACGTGGTCAAAGTCGATGGAACCGTCGACAACCTCGAGCACGGGCTCGGCGGGATTGGCGATCGTGGGCTCGGCGGCCAACACCTCGGTAATGCGGTGCGCCGATTCGTCGGCCATGGTCACCATGACAAAGATCATCGACAGCTGCATCAGGCTCATAAGGATCTGGAAACCATAGGTAAAGATCGAGGAGAGCTGGCCCACATCGAACAGCGTGCCCTGGCTCGTGATGATGAGCTTGGAGCCCAGGTAGATGATGACGACAAACGCGCCGTTGACGCAGATGTTCATCATGGGGTTGTTAAAGGCCAGCAGTTTCTCGGCGCGGGTGAAGTCCATCTGGACGTCGCGCGCGGCGGTCGCGAACTTCTCCTTCTCAAAGTCTTCGCGCACATAGCTCTTGACCACGCGCATGCCGGTGACGTTTTCCTCGACAGACTCGTTAAGTGCGTCGTACTTGTGGAACACGCGCGAGAAGATGGGGCGCACCTTAAAGATGATAAAGAACAGTCCAAAGCCCAGTAGCGGAATGATGACCAGGTAGACCATGGCGACGCTGCCGCCCATGATAAACGCCATGGTAAAGGCGAAGATCAATACCAGCGGCGCGCGCACGGCGATACGGATAATCATCATAAAGGCCTGCTGCACGTTGTTGATGTCGGTGGTCAGGCGCGTGACGAGCGAGGAGCTCGAGAACTCATCGATGTTGGCAAAGCTGAACGTCTGGATCTTGTAGAACAGGTCGTGACGCAGGTTCTTGGCGAAGCCGCAGCTCGCATGGCTGCAGGTGACGCCGGCAGCGGCGCCAAAAGCAAGCGACGTCAGCGCGATGAGCACCAAAAAGCCTGCGGTGGGAAGCATCTCGGCTACGGTGGTGCCGTCTTTGATGGCGTCGATCAGGTTGGCGGTGATAAATGGAATCAGCATCTCGCAGAGCACCTCGCCAAGCACGAGCAATGGCGTGGCAACAGCGACTTTCATATAGTCGCGGATGCTGCCCATGAGGGTTTTAATCATCCAGTTCCTCCCAGGTTACACGGATTTTCTCGAGCATTTCGGCGAGCTGCTCGCGCTCGTCGTGAGTGAGGGCACTAAAGGCCCGTTCTCTAAAGCGGATGCGGGCCGCCTGGTCGATGCGGGCGTTTTCCCGGCCGGTTTCGGTCAGGCGAATGGTGAGTTGCCGTCGATCCTTGGGGTTACGGCTGCGTTCGATGAGGCCGTTGAGCTCGAGCTTGGACAGGATCTCGGAAAGCGACCCCGGCTTGAGGTCAAAGTGCATGCCGAGTTCCTGCTGCGACATCTCGCCGCCGGGCTGCTTGGCCAGCAGGCAGATGATGGGTGCCTTGCCGGACACGCCTCCGCCATGAAAATGCATGTAATGGCCGCAAAAGCCCAGGCCGCTCAGGATGCGCTTGGCGAGTTTGTCTTCAGCGCTGACCGCTTCGGGTATGTCTACCGGTTGCGACGGGTCACCGCCGGGCTCGTGCGAACAAAGGTTAAGAGGTTCATCGCACATGAATTAGTGTTGCTCCTTTCTTTAGTTAGGTAGTGGAATTGTTTTGTGCCTAACCAATTTAGGAGCGTGAGAAATCAATGTCAAGGTACCAAACTTATTAAGTTACGGCGTTTTGCCAAACGCCGTAACCGCTCGACGCTGCAAACGCTCCTAAGCGGCAATCTGGCGTTCAATCGTCTGGCATGGCCACAAGGCCTATGCCCTCCTCTTTCACGCCACCTTGCTCGCTTAGGAACGTTTTCGCTGTCCGTCCTCAACCTGTGATTCCGCCACGGTCCGTTTCGGTGCATGCAATCCCTTGGGGACGGAGGAAAAGGGATCATTTTCCGTAACCTTTCCGCAACAATTTGCCCTTCGCACTGCTCGACTCCGCTCGCAACGTCCCCTGCGCTACACTTAGTTGCACTGTGGCGCCGTTGCGCCGCGCCCGACCTAAGGGGGACTCTCATGAAGAATACTCAGCTGCTGCTGATTAACGATATGTGCGGCTACGGCAAGGTCGCGCTTTCCGCCATGCTGCCGGTGCTGTCTCACATGGGCTACCGTATCCATAACCTGCCGACGGCGCTCGTTTCCGACACGCTCAACTATCCCAAGTTCTACATCCACGACACCACCGAGTACGTGCGCCAGAGCCTCGCCATCTGGGAGGAGCTCGGCTTTGAGTTCGACGCCATCTCGACCGGCTTTATCGTGACCGAGGAAGAGACGCGCATCATCTCGGACTTTTGCCACCGCCGTGCGCAAAAGGGCACCAAGGTGTTCGTCGACCCCATCATGGGCGACAACGGCAAGCTCTATGCGGGCGTGCCCGAGTCCACGATTGGCCTTATGCGGCACCTGCTGGAGTGCGCAGACTACGCGGTACCCAACTATACCGAGGCGTGTCTGCTTGCCGATAGGCCTATTGCCGAGCAAATTACGCCCGATGAGGCCCGCGCCCTTGTGGACGCCGTGCGCGAGCTGGGTGCCAAGTCGGTGGTCATTACGAGCGCCGTGGTCAATGGCATGAACGCGGTTATCGGTTACGACCATGTGGCGGGGGAGTACTTTACGATTCCCTTTGAGCTCATTCCGGTTTATTTCCCGGGCACGGGCGACACGTTCTCGGCGGTGCTCGTCGGCCGCGTTATGGCAGGTTGGAGTTTGCAGCGCGCGACGTCCGATGCCATGCGTGTGGTGGCTGAGCTTATCGAGCGCAATGCCGACCAAGAGGACAAGTCGGCTGGCCTTCCCATCGAGGCCTGCCTGGATGTGGTTGACCATGAGTAATGCTGGCGAGGGCGGCATCAAGCCTGCGGGCGAGAACAAGCCACTCGGCGCGCCGCGTGGCAAGCGTCCGCGTATCCGCGTGAGCTGCGTGGACCAGCTGGGTGCGTGCCGCTGCCACCATGGTCACAAGCCCGGCGACGTTTTTGACTTCGACCGAGACCGCGGCAAGATGTGCGCCATGGCCTGCCATGTGGGCTTTCCCTATATCGATATCCTGCGCTATGGCGGAACCGTGCCTGGCAACGAGCCCGGCACGGCAAAGTTCTGCTGCCCCGAAGTCGATACACTGAACGTCTGGCTCGCCGAGATCGTCGACGAGTAGTCGAGCGTGGATTTTCTCCCGTTTAGAGCGTACTTGAGCGCTCAAAGTGGGAGATTGTCCACGCTCAATTTGTATGCGGGAGATTATCCACGCTCATTTCGCGCCGAAGACGTGGCCCGCGACCTCGCTTGCCTACAGCTGCTCGAGCATAGCGGTACAACCGGCGAGCACGTCGCGGTAGGTGGCATCGAAGTTGCCGGTGTACCAGGGGTCGGCCACGTCGCCGGGGCGCTCGGTCCAATCGAGCAGGCGCGAGATCTTGCCGTCGGGGTCGTCGCCAAAGATGCGACGCAGGCCACGGGCGTTCTCGGCATCCATATAGACAATGTGATCCCAGTCGCCATACTCCGCGCGACGTACCTGACGTGCGCGATGTGCGACGACGGGAATCCCAACCTCGCGTAGCTTGGCAACGGTACCGTGATGCGGCGGGTTGCCGATCTCCTCGGTCGAGGTCGCGGCAGAATCAATGACAAACTCGCCCGCGCGCCCGGCGCGGTGCACCAGCTCGGTAAACACCGACTCGGCCATCGTCGAGCGGCAGATGTTCCCATAGCAGATAAACAGTACGCATTGCATATGCGGTTTCCTTTCGATCGCCATCATCAAGCTCGAGTATCGCATCTGCGCCTACGCCTGCGCCCGCTTGCGCTCCCAGCGAGCCAGCTTAATCGTCACCAGCGTGAGCGCCCAGGCCACAAGCGAGAACGCGGCACCCACTGCGCCCACGTACGCAATGCCAACGCCGCTTACCACGGCGCCGCCTACCGCGGTGCCAAACGAAATGCCGACGTTAAACGCCATGGGCTCAACCGAACTCGCGAGTACCATCGACTTGGGATGGCGGCTGCGTGCCACGTCCATAAAGTGCGTGATGCACGACACCGAGAACAGGTACATGAGCAGCGCCAAGCTAAAGACAAAGACCAGCGCGAGCGGCATGGTGCCGCCCACAGCAAACAGCCCGAGCAGCGCCGCAGCCTGCAGCACAAACGTCACAAGCAGCGCCTTCATGCCAAAGCGCGCATCGATCCATCCGCCCAGGATGTTCGAGATCAGGCAGAACACGCCGTAGGCCATAAGCGTGGTGCTGGCTTCGACCGTGCCCATGCCCAGCACCTGCTCCAGATAGGGCGTCACATAGCCGTAAAACACGTAGACCGAGCCCACGCCAAACAAAAAGATGAGCATGCCGGTGATGATGCTCGGCTCGCGTAGCAGACCCGCCTGCTCGCGAAAGGTGGCAGGCTCGTCGGTTTGCCCAGCGCGCGGCATAAACGCCACGAGCGCTCCGCAGATCAGAACGGCAAAGGTCAGCGTGCCGTACATGGCCACGTGCCAATCGAGCGTGTCGGCCACAAACTTGCCGATCGAAGTGACAAAGACCATTGCCACGGAAAACGCACCATATACCACCGAGATGGCAAGCGAAGTTTGCTGCGGGGACAGCAGTTCAGGGATGTACGTCACGCCCACGGCGAGCAGCGCACCCGAGACGGAGCCCAGGACAATGCGTGAGATAAACAGCACCTGGAAGTTGGGGGCCAACGCCATGACCAGGTTGCCGAGCACAAAGACGACGCTATAGCACACGAGCAGCTGGTAGCGGCGGAATCGCCCCGTGCTGAGCGCGAGCACCGGCGTCGCGATAGCGTAGACGAGCGCAAACACGCTGATGAGCTGGCCCGCAGTGGCAAGTGATATGCCGAGTTCCGTTGCCAAGTCGCTTTCGATGCCGATGACCACGAACTCGGAGCAGCCGAGCGAGAATCCCAACAGCACGAGCAGCGCCAGGCAGAGCTTGGTACGCGCGGGGGAGAGCGCGGCGGCGGTTGGCTTACTTTTAGGCGTGGTTGCGGCGGTCAAGGTTGTCACTCCAATGTCGCATGAATAAGCGGGATTCAATCCCTGCAACTCTAACAGAATGTGACAAAGGGACAGTCTCTTTGTCACATGGAGAGCTTGCCTGTATAGTCGCAATACAGGCGAAGATGGTCTCAGGTACATCGCGGGCGACAGGAGATCCCATGGGTATGCACACGACAAAGGTTGCAGTGGGCGAGGGCAAGTTTGCGCTCGAGGCCCAGCTGACGGTGACGCCGCGAGGCATGGCGGTGTACGCCTGCTCGCCGGAGTTTGCGCACCTGGGCGCCACGGCGCAGGCCATTCCGCGCCCCGAGCCCGGCCGTACGGCGACGGTGAGCATCCTGGCCGTTCCGTGCCATCGAGACGAGATCCCGGCGCACGATATCGCGGCGGCGCTGGCCACGCGCTTTGACGTGCCGGTAGTTGCAAGCACGGGCTTTCATGTTGAACAGGCGAGCGGGGACGACCTGCAGCGCGTGCTCGATACCACCAAGGAGCTCATCGCCGCGCTTGAGGAAGCCGCCGCGCGCATCCTGCGCGCCGGTTGGGATGAGGGCGGCGCGGGCGCCGAGGTCGTGGCGGTCGATGCCGCGACCGGCGAGGCGCTTGGCCCCGTCGACCGCATCGATGCCCATGCCGGCGAGGGCATCCTGCATCAGGCATTTCTGACGCTTTTGGTCGAGGGCCGGGGCGAAGACGCGCGCCTGCTGCTCTGTCGCCGCAGTCCGCTCAAGCGACTGTGGGGCGGAGTGCTGGCCGATAGCTGTGCCGGCCATCCGCTCCCCGGGGAAGACGTCGCGGCCGCCACGGTGCGCCGCATCAACGAAGAGCTCGGCATTACACGCGAGCCCGATCAGCTCGAGCACCTCGGACACGTGGTGTACCGTGAGGACCACGGCGACGGCCGCTGCGAGTGCGAATGGTGCGAGGTCTACCTTGCCCATGTTGAGCCGGGCGAGCTGCATATCAACCAAGAGGAGATCTCGGAGTTGCGCCGCGTGGCCCCGTCCGAGCTCGACGGCTACCTGCAGGGTCACCCCGAGCAGCTGGCCCCCTGGCTCCGCGAGGCTCTCAGCGACCCATCCATCCGTACGGCCCTCGCTATGTGACAAAGGGACAGTCCCTTTGTCACATCCAAACCGTCACAACATTCGGCGAAAATCTCGAAAACGAGGAAAAGCGTCGAATGTTGTGACGGTTTTTGTCTAGGGAATCGCTTCTCATCCAAAAAAATCCGCTTGACTGTATTGCCGCAACACAGCGCAACGTAAGGGGTGTCCGATAACGGGCGCCCCTTTTTAAGCGGCAACGTGGCTGCGAATCCGGAGCGCCCCCAACAAGAAAGGTGGGGAGATGGAAGCGGAAAAGAAGGCGTTTAAGATCACCAAGCGCGAAATTGGCTTTGTGCTGGGTATCGTTGTCTTTTTGCTGGTGAAGTTTCTTCCTTTGGCGGAGCTGAGCTCGACGGTCGAGCTCACGGTCGGCGGTCAGACCTGTCTGGCACTGACGCTCGCCACGGTGGTGTTCTGGGCATGTGGCGTGGCACAGCCGGGCTTTGTGGGCCTACTCTACTGCGCGCTGCTCGTCCTGTTCAAGGTGTGCGTGGACGACACGGGCGCCGCGAGCATTTCGGCGACGGTCGCCTCTACGTTTAGCTCGTGGACCAAGGCCACCATGTGGCTCGTCATCGGCGCCTACCTCATCGCCAGCGCGGTCAAGGAGTCGGGCCTGGGCGAGCGTATCGCCTACGCGTTCATGCTCAAGTTCGTGCGCGACGCCAAGTCGCTCATCATCTCGATTTTCGCGCTCACCTTTGTGCTGTCGCTGCTGATCCCGCATCCGTTCCCCCGCGCCTTCCTCATCCTCGCCGTCGTCTCGGTCATCGCCGAGTCCGCCGGCTACGGTGACGACGACAAGGGCAAGCTCGGCTTCCTCGTGTTTGCCGCTGCCGCCCCGGGCTCCATGTTCTTCCTGACGGGCGACTCCACGCTCAACCCCCTCGTTGCACAGTACAGTGCCGAGGCCGGCGGCATGAGCCCGTCCTTCGTCGACTGGTTCCTGTACATGAGCGTGCCTATGCTGGTCGCGCTGCTGTGCACCCTGTTCTTGGGCCTCTTCCTCTTTAAGCCCAGCAAGGAGCTCGTCTACGATCGCGAGCAGATCGTGGCCAAGCAGGCCGCGCTCGGCAAGCTCTCCGTCAAAGAGATCCGCACCATCGTGTGGCTTGTCATCGCCATCGCGCTGTGGCTCACCGTTTCGGGCGATTACATCGGCTGGGTCACCCTGGCCATTGGTGTCGCTCTCGCCATGCCCATCATTGGCGAAGTCCTCACCCCCGCCAGCTGGAACGCTGTCGATATCAAGTCCCTCATGTTCCTGACGGCCGCCATGGCCGTGGGCTCCGTGGGCGGTGCCACCGGCATGAACGCCTGGATCGCCGACGTCGTGCTCCCCAGCTCCGTGCCCGAGAACATCTTCCTGTTCGCCCTGCTCGTCGCCGCGCTTTCCATGATCATCCACATGTTCATGGGCTCGGTCATGGCCGTGCTCGGCGTGTGCGTGCCGGCGTTCATCAGCTTTGCCGCCGGCTCCAGCGTGAGCCCGCTCGCCGTGGCGCTCATCGTCTTCACGTCCATCAACATCCACTACATCCTGCCGTTCCATAACCTGCCGATCCTTATCGGCGAAGGCAAGGACGCCGGCGGCTACACCTCCAAAGAGGCCATGCGCATGGGCATCCCCCTCACCGCGGTCGTCTTTGTCGTCGTGCTGGTCGAGGCCGCCTGGTTCCACCTCTTTGGCCTGATGTAAGCGGTCGGGCGTTCCGGCTGTAAGCAGCCAAGCACTTGAACTTCGAGCGGTCGAGCGCTCCATTTGTGAGCGCCGTGGCCCCATTACGTTACCCCGCCCGGCGGTACACCGCCGTCGGGCACTCTCCCGAAAGGAGCATGCCATGTCCACTACCGATGCTTCCCAGATCCACGACCTGCGTTCTGCACTCGACTTTTTGCGCGAGATGCCGGGCCAGCTGCTCGAGACCGACACCCAGGTCGATCCCGATGCCGAGGTCTCGGGCGTCTACCGTCACGTCGGTGCCGGCGGCACCGTCATGCGTCCGACCAAAGAGGGCCCGGCGATGGTCTTCAACAACGTTAAGGGCTTTGACGACGCCAAGGTCTGCATCGGCATGCTTGCCAGCCGCAAGCGCGTTGCCGCCCTGCTCGATCTGGACGAGGAGCATCTGGGCCTCGAGATCGGCAAGCGCTTCGAGAACCTGATCGCCCCTGAGCAGATCGCCGAGGGCAAGCACGTCGACTGCCAGGAGGTCGTGTACAAGGCGACCGACGAGGGCTTCGACCTGCGCAAGATCGTTCCCGCTCCCACCAACACGCCCGTCGACGGTGGCCCCTACATCACCATGGGCCTCGCCTACGGCACGAGCCCCGATGGCACCCAGTCCGACGTGACCATCCACCGCTTCTCCTGCGTCGACAAGGACAAGCTTGCCATGTGGATCACCCCGGGCAGCCGTCACCTGGGCGCGTTCTTTGACGAGTACTGCCAGCGCGGCGAGGACATGCCCATCTCCATCTCCATCGGTCTGGACCCCGCCGTGTACATGTGCTGCGGCTTCGAGGCTCCCACCACGCCGCTCGGCTTCAACGAGCTGCAGATCGCCGGTGCCCTGCGCGGCCACGCCGTCGAGCTTGCCGACTGCGTCACCGTTCCGCAGAAGTGCATTGCCAATGCCGAGTACGTGCTCGAGGGCTACCTCATGCACGACGAGACTATCAATGAGGACGTCAACGGCCACGGCTACGCCATGCCCGAGTTCCCCGGTTACACCGGCGGCGCCAAGGTCTGCCCGGTGATCAAGATCACCGCCGTCACCACGCGTGTCAACCCCATCATGGAGAGCTGCATCGGCCCTTCGCACGAGCACGTGTCCATGGCCGGCATCCCCACCGAGGCTTCCATCTACAAGATGGTCGAGACCGCCATCCCGGGCCGCCTGCTCAACGTCCACGCCGCTCCCTGCGGCGGCGGCAAGTTCGTTGCCATCATGCAGTTCAAGAAGTCGAGCAAAAATGACGAGGGCCGTCAGCGCAACGCCGCCATGCTTGCCTTCTCGGCGTTCTCCGAGCTCAAGCACGTCATCCTTGTTGACGAGGATGTCGATATCTTCGATATGAGCGACGTGATGTGGGCCATGACCACGCGCTTCCAGGCCGACGTGGACCTCATCACCATCCCCGGTTGCCACTGCCACGTGCTCGATCCGTCCAACGACCCCGCGTTCGATCCTTCGATTCGCGAGCACGGCATCGCCTGCAAGGCCATCTTCGACTGCACGGTTCCGTTCAACCTCAAGAAGAACTTCATCCGCTCGCAGTTCATGGAGATCGATGAAGAGAAGTGGGCCGCCGAGCTCGCCTTCTAGTAAGTAGCCCTATCAAATAGCTAAGGAGTTGTCATGCCTGAGTCTTCTGTCCGTTCCCGTCGCATTGTCGTTGGCGTTTCTGGTGCCAGCGGCGCTGCGCTGGGCCTCGAGTGTCTCAAGTGCCTGCGCCAGGCCGGTGCCGAGTCGGCGCTTGTCGTCACGCGCGGGGGAGAGATCACCATCGAGCAGGAGCTCGGCATGACGCTCGACGAGTTTGCCGCGCATGCCGATGTGGTCTACGACAACAAGAACATCGGCGCTGCCATCGCAAGTGGCACCTATCCGGTCGCCGGCATGATTGTGGCGCCCTGCTCCATGAAGACGCTCGCCGGCATTGCGAGCGGCTACAGCGAAAACCTGTTGCTGCGTGCGGCCGACGTGCAGATGAAAGAGCAGCGCCGCCTGGTGCTCATGGTGCGCGAGACGCCCTTCAGTGCGATCCATGTCGACAACATGGCGCGCCTGGCGCGCGTGCCGGGCGTCATGCTCATGCCGTCCATGCTCACGTTTTACAACGGCCCCGCCACGCTCGACGATGCAGTGCATCACATCGCCGCCAAGGCGCTCGAAGCTGTTGGCGTGTCGTGCGAAAACTATAAGCGCTGGTCATAGGCATCTTTAGGGTAGGATACGAGTAGTGTTTGAGCCCGCTGCCCCTGTGGGCGGCGGGCTTTGGTGTGTCGGGAGGACCTATGCAGACGGGTATGTATGCGATTAGCGAGATGGCGAGCTTGTTTAACGTCTCACGCCAAACGCTCATCTACTACGACAAGATCGGTCTGTTTAAACCCGCCGTGGTCAACGAAAAGGGCTACCGTTTCTATTCGCCCACGCAGATTCCGCTTATGCGCCTGATTTGCATGTTGCGCGACTTGGGGCTGGAGCTCGACGAGATTGACCGCCTGACCTCGACGTTCGACATTGGAGAGATGACCGACCACCTGCGCTCGCGGGTGCAGGCGCTCGACGAACAGATTGCCGGGCTCAAAGCCGAGCGCGCCAGCGTGCAGGAGCGCCTGAGCTTTTACGACGAAGCGGTCTACTGGCGCGAGCGTGAGGGCAAGCCGGAGCTCAAACAGTTTGAGCGCCGCTACGTGGTCTTTGAGGAGTTCCCGGGCGATATCGAGCGCGGCCGCTCGATGCTTCATCCCACGCTTATGCGGGCGATTTTACGCATGCGTGCACTGACGGGCACACGCCCCATGCGCGGTTGGGGTGCCATGCTGCGTCGAGAGGCACTGCATTCCGACGACCCCATCGCCGGTGCCGGCTCTTTTGCCGTGCTGCCGCGCGGTGCCGAGGAAACGCTGCCGAGCGATCCTGCCGAGCTGGTAGAGATCGGCGTCGAGGTGCTGCCCGAGGGCACGTATCTATGCATGAGCCGCTGGGGCATGCCGTACGAGCCCGAGGGTATCCGCGCCATCGTCGCCTGCATGGACAAACATGCGCTCCAGCCCATCGGCAACGCTTTCGATTTTTGCTACCTGGACACCACGAGCTACGACGAGTCTCACCAAGAGGACTTCTGCTGTATCCAAATCCCCGTCGCCCTCAAATGACTTGCGGTGAAATAGTCCCTAAATAGCTCGAGTAGGTGTGCAAACAGGAACTATTCCACCGCAACTTCGATGTGACAAAGGGACAGTCCTTTTGTCACATTCCATTCCTTAGAAACTTGCAAATTCTTCAAGTTTCTAAGGTAACATCTTATAAACTTGCAAAAAATGCAAGTTTATAAGATTTCATGTCTGGCCGGGCGCTAGGGAGACTCTATGGATATCGTTCGCCGAAGCCGTTATCTTGATCGACTCATTGCTTTTCAGGATACCGACCTCATCAAAATCGTGACGGGCATACGCCGTTGTGGCAAATCAACGTTATTGGACATGATGAGGGACTATCTGGCGCAACAGGGGGTGCCAGCCGAGCGTTTGCTGACCTTTAAGATGGAATCTCTAGAGTACACGGGAATTACGGATTATCTGACGTTTTATCGTATGGTCCGGGAGCGCATCGACGGCATCGATCATCCCTACCTGTTCTTTGACGAGCTCCAGAATGTCGAAGGTTGGGAAAAGGCGGTCAACTCGCTCCGAGTGGATTTGCCGTGCGATATCTATGTCACGGGCTCCAATGCCTTTTTGCTATCGAGCGAGCTCGCAACGCTTATCTCGGGCCGATATGTCGAGGTCAAGATGCAGCCTCTCACGTTTAGCGAATATCTTGATTTTCGCTCGATTGATGCGGTCGCCGCTGAAGGGCTTGGTGAGAGGGTCGAACTTGTTTCCAAAACGGGCGATCGCCTTAATTCAAATACCGTGCTTGAGCAGTACATAACCTATGGCGGCATGCCGTTTCTGGCCCATGATGAGCCGAGACGTGAGCTGTGCCGCGACTATATCCGTAGCCTCTACCAGACGATCGTCGCGCGCGATATCCTGTCGCGTGCGACGCGTAGGGGTCGCGGAGCTATCACCAAGCGCGATGTTCTCGAGCGGCTCTGTGCGTATCTGGCAGACAACATCTCCAACCAAACCTCGGTCAACAAAATCGTAGGGACGCTCAACGAATCGGCGGGCGGTAAGACCAACGCATCGACGGTGTCGGCATATATTGACGCTCTGGAAGAGACGTACCTGTTTACCAAAGTAAAAAGGTATGACATCAAGGGGCGGGAGCTTCTTAAGACAGGCGGTAAATATTACATAGCTGATACGGGAATTCGCAGCTATCTTGACGGATATAGAGGTAGCGATAGCGGAAGGATGCTCGAGAACGTTATCTACAACCAGCTTGTATTTGAAGGATACGAAGTGTTTTGCGGCCATCTGCGCGCGGGGGAAATCGACTTTGTCGCAATCGGCGAGGGATCGGACCGCAAATATATCCAGGTTACCGAGCGGATCGATGCCGAGGCGACGAGAGAACGCGAGCTGCGACCGCTCAAGCTAAGCACGCTAGGAAAAATTCCTGATTCGTATGAGAAGATCCTGATTGTCAGGGATGGCGACCATCCAACGGACATCGATGGCATCAGAATCGTGGGGGCAGTCGACTTCTTGTTGAGAAATAAGATTACCCGCGGCTAAACGCAAACAGATCCGTTTCGATGCGACAAAGGAGCAGTCCTTTTTCGCATTCCGTGCGAGCCCTCGTGCCGTCTGGGGGTATAAGGCTAACAAGTGTTTATTTGCGAGGCCTAAGGGGCGCCCCGTATGGATATCGATAACTTTGAATGGTGGTATAGCGAGGGTGAGGCTCCGGACGAGGGGTGGGACGAGCCTACGCCGCGTGACGTGTCGAGCGACGAGGACGAGACCGGCAACGACGTCGCCGCCGACTCGGACGCCGCCCTCGATTCCGTCGAGCCCCTGACCTTCGAACAAGCTTGGGCCCAGGCCGAGGCAGACGAGGCCAAGGCCGACGCTACGGCCACGCTCGGCGAGCCAGCCGACATGTCGATCTCGCCGGCAAAGACCCCGCAGCCGCGTCACACCATCGATCCCGACAGCACGGCATCCTTCAGTATTCTCGACGTGCCCTCGCAGGGTGCCCAGGCGCCCGCGCCCACACGTCGCCCCAATCTGTCTCGCGAGGAAGATGCAGGACGTCGCTCTCCGCTCGGCCCCATCCTTATCGCCTTCATGGCCGGCGTTATCGCATGCTCGGTAATTGGAAACGTCTGGAGCCATGTTGAGCAACAGCGAAAAGACGCCGCCAAGGTCGAGATGTCTGTCGAGCAATCGCTCGGCCGCACGCGCTCGGTACATGTGTCGGTCGAGGTCAAGGACGGCGCGACGTGGGACACCGCGCGCGGCGACAGCCAAATGCTCATCCATATCGTGGGGCGCACGCTCAAAGGGCAGACGATCGACGAGTATCAATACGTCAATTCCGCTGGTGACGGCATCGAGCTCAAGCCCGGCGACTACGAGCTCACCGTCGATGAACCGCCCGTCGCCACCGACGGCACGCGCTTCCGCGCCTCAAAGCGCATGGTCCCCGTGAACTTTAACTCACAGGCGCCCGACACGGTCGACACTACACCGCAGGGCGGGTTCGACCTTTACGTGGATACCCAGTAGGCACTCGCCGCTCATTCCGCTATGGCTACTCAATAATCGCCTGCCGTCCCGTCCCGCCGCCAAGAGTGGGACAATAGCCCTCGACACTATTGTTTACTTTTGGAGGAAGTAGCATGTCTACCGTTACTACCATCAAGCGCGGCGGCCTCACCGCGGCCATCGATTCCATGGGCGCCCAGCTCACGAGCCTTGCCCTCAACGGCAACGAGTATCTGTGGCAGGGCGACCCGGCCTTTTGGGGCAAGCATGCGCCCATTCTGTTCCCCATCGTGGGCTCACTGCGCAACAACACGGCGACGTCTGCGGCTGGCACCTGCGAGATGCCGCGCCACGGACTCGCGCGCATCGTCGAGCACAAGCTGGTCGAGGTCTCGGAGGACGGCTCCTCGGTAACTTACGAGATCACCGATACGCCCGAGTCGCTCAAGGCTTTCCCCTTCCACTTTAAGCTCAACATGACCTATGCCCTAACCGGCGACGCCACGCTCACGCAGACCTTTGCCGTTGCGAACACCGGCGACGTAGAACTGCCGTTCTCGGTGGGCGGCCACCCTGCATTTAACGTGCCCGCTCCCGGTGCCGAGGACGAGGCATTCGAGGATTACGAGCTGGCATTTACCGAGGCTTGGACCAACGAGGCCCCCATCATCACGCCCGATGGCCTCATGACGTTCGAGGACAGCTACAAGGCTCCCGATAACTCGGACGTGCTGCCCATCACGCACCGCAGCTTCGATAACGATGCCATCATGTTCACCGATACCCCGGGTTCCACGCTCACGCTGCGCGGTCGCAAGTCGGGCCATGGCGTCAAGATCGACTTTGAGGGCTTTAAGTACATCGGCGTGTGGTCTGCCGCCAACGACGCCCCGTTTGTGGCGCTCGAGCCCTGGACCGGTCACACCACCATGGACACCGAGGACGACGTCTTTGAGCACAAGGTCAACACCATCACGCTGGCGCCGGGCGAGACGGACGTCCGCAGCTTTAGCGTCACTTTGCTCTAGAGGTTCCGCCGTTCTGACGAACGGCGGGCCGGTCGACGCTGCGCGCCATCCAGGGCGACAATTTGTCATTCAAAAGGCAAGGCATGACCAGAAGGTCTATGCCTTGCCTTTTTCATGCCTAGTCGTTGGGGACGTTCTTGTTTGACTGGTCGTTTAAGAACGTCCCCAACGGCTACTAATCGTTTTCAGTTCGTTAATTTGTATATATGCATCTTATATATGCATCTGCTGGAAGTAACGCTGAGCGGTATCCTGTTAAGTCGTCAGCATACGATTCAACAGGGAAGGCAGATTATGCATTCTCCCCATCAACGCGACGCGCATCCACAGCCGGTATGCAGCCGTCGCATCTTTTTGGGTAGCGCTCTCGCTGCGAGCGCTTCCGTCGTCGCCGGCGCGCTCGCCGGCTGTCAGCGCCCGTCCACGCTCAAGGTGGTTCAGCCCACGACGGGCGGCGGTCGCGACGACCTGTCCGATTCCGTGATCGGCAAGGATAAGATCCGCATTGGTATGGAGGCAGCCTACGCCCCGTACAACTGGCAGGTTTCCGAAGCCAGCGAGTACACCATCCCCATCGACAACGTGCAGGGCGCCTATGCCGATGGCTACGACGTGCAGATCGCCAAGATCGTCTGCAAGGCCCTCGGTGGCGAGCCCGTTGCCGTCAAGCAGAGCTTCTCGGGCCTTATCGATTCGCTCAACAACGGCCAGATCGACCTCATCATCGCCGGCATGAGCGCTACGCCCGAGCGCGAAGAGTCCGTCGGTTTTTCCGACCCGTACTTCATTGGCTACTTTGGCCTGTTCGTAAAAGAGGGCTCGCCCTACCAGAATGCGACCAAGCTCAGCGACTTTAGCGGCGCCACGGTGCTCGGGCAAAAGGACACTATGCTCGATACCGTCATCGACGAGATTCCGGGCGTTGTGCACAAAAACCCGGTCGATTCGGTTCCCACGGTGTTCTCGAACCTGCTGCAGGGCACGTGCGACGCCGTGACCTACAACACCGAGAACGAGAAGGGCTATATGGCCCAAAATCCGGGCATTGTCCCTATTCATTTTGCTGAGGGCGAGGGCTTTAAGCAGGAGGTCGCGGCAAACGTCGGCTGCCGCAAGGGCTCGGACAAGCTGCTTAAGCTCATCGACAAGACACTCAAGGGCATTAGCCAAGAGGAGCGCGACCAAATGTGGGACGCGTGCCTCGACCGTCAGCCGGCATAGGGAGGCAGCATGAAAACCATCAATCGTCTGGCCTCCTTTATCAAGGCCGACCACCGTTATGTGTACCTGGGCACGAGCGTTATCGCGGCGCTCGGCCTGGCGTTTAGCCAGCGCAACCCCACGCCGCTGAGCTTCTTGGCCCCCACCGGTATCTTCCAGGATTGCCTTTGGGCAATTCTTTGGGCCTGGCTCGTCGTATCGGCGGCGGCGCTCGTCACCAAACTCATGCACTGGAACGACTATCGCGAAAAATCGCCGTTCGCATCCGAGCGCTTCCGTCGCGGCGCGCGCCTGGGCAGCTATGTCGTCGTTGCTATTGCGGCGATCTTCTTTGTCGACCGCTGCGTCATGTCATTTATCGACCTGGTGCAAGTGAGCATTGTCTCGGACTCCAACCCCAGCGACTTTTTGTCGAGCCTGGTCTACATGACCTACAAGAGCGGCGACTTCTTCATCCGCGGCATCGAGATCACCATCGCACTTGCGACCTTCGGTACCGTCATCGCCTTTTTCCTGGCGCTGCTCTTTGTGTTCCTGCGTATTCAGACGTTCGATCGCGTGGACAACGACCTGGTGCGCTTCTTTAAGAGTATCGGCCGCGGCTTTGCGACCATCTACTCCACCATCGTGCGCGGCACGCCCATGATGGTTCAGGGCCTGCTCATCTATTACGCGGGCTTCACCGTTTTGCGCGGCATGGGCTTCGAGACCGCTCAGGCCAACCAGATTTGGAGTACCTTCACCGCCGGCCTCGTCACCATCTCGCTCAACTCCACCGCCTACATGATGGAGGTCCTGCGCGGCGGCATCGAGTCCATCGATCCCGGGCAGGCCGAGGCAGCACGCTCGCTGGGTTTGTCGCAGTGGCAGGCTATGCGCAAAGTCGTGTTCCCCCAGGGTATTAAAAACGCGATTCCGGCGCTCACCAACGAGCTCATCATCAACATCAAGGATTCGTCGGTGCTCTCGGTTATCGGCGTGTTCGACCTTATGTACGCTACTACCACGGTCGCCGGCGTGTACTACCGCCAGATGGAGGTTTACTGCGTGGCGCTCGTGGTCTACCTGATCCTGACGCTCGTGGCGAGCCGCCTGCTCGAAGCCTTTGGCAAAAAGCTCGGCGCCGAGGCCTCGGCAACGCTGCCCAGCTCCAACTAGGCTCAAGACGAGGAGAATTATCATGGCAGATACCGCCACTACCGGCGTTGCGGCCGCCGCACAGACCAATGAGCCGCTCATCCGCGTTGAAGGCCTGCGCAAGAGCTTTGGCTCGCTCGAGGTGCTCAAAGGCATCGACCTGTCCGTCAAATCCGGCGAGGTCGTCACCATTATCGGCGCCTCGGGCTCGGGCAAGTCGACCTTTCTGCGCTGCCTCAACCTGCTCGAGACCCCGGACGCGGGCCACATCTGGTTCCACGGCCAGGACCTTACGGCCGAGCGCTGCAACATTAATAAGCTGCGTGAGGACATCGGCATGGTGTTCCAGGGCTTTAACCTGTTCAACAACATGGATGTGCTCGACAACTGCACGCTCGCGCCCGTCACGCTCAAAAAGATGAACAAGGCCGAGGCCGAGAAGGTCGCGATGGAGCATCTGACGAGCGTGGGACTCGAAAAGTTCGCGCACGCCGCCGTGGGCCGCCTGTCCGGTGGTCAAAAACAGCGCGTGGCCATCGCTCGTGCCCTGTGCATGAATCCGCAGATCATGCTGTTCGACGAGCCGACCTCCGCGCTCGACCCCGAGATCGTGGGAGAAGTGCTCGAGGTCATGCGCAAGCTCGCTGCCGACGGCATGACCATGGTCGTCGTCACGCACGAGATGGCCTTTGCCCGAACCGTGTCCGACCGCGTGGTCTTTATGGACAAGGGCGTGGTGCTCGAGGACGCCGCGCCGGCCGAGCTCTTCGGCAACCCCAAGCACCAGCGCACCCGCGAGTTTCTCTCGCGTTATCTCGAGGACAAATAACCAACCGCAAATGTTTGCGTGGCAGGGCCGCTCCGGTGGGGCGGCCCTCGTCATCACAATCGAAAGGATGTCATGGCCGAGGTTTGGCGCTTCTTTGCGCATGAGGACGATTTTGCCGATTTGGACGAAACTGGCGCGTGCGAGCGCTTGGGCCGCGTGCTGTCATTTCCGACCATCTCGAGCATGGATGCCGAGGCGGTGAACTGGCAGCCCTTCGACGACCTGCGCGCCTATATGCAGCAGGCCTGGCCGCACGTATTTGCGGCGGGCGAGGTCGAGCTTATCAATCATTCGCTGCTGGTGACACTTAGCGGTTCCGACCCTGCCCTCAAGCCCGTTATGCTCATGGGCCACATGGACGTGGTCCCCGTGGTGCCGGGTACCGAGGCCGACTGGACGCACGCCCCCTTTAGCGGGCACGTGGACGACACCTACATTTGGGGTCGCGGCGCGATCGACATGAAGGACCAGGTCGCAGGCATTCTCGAGGCTGTCGAGTATGCGCTGGCGCACGGTTGGCAGCACGAGCGCACGCTGCTCCTGGCCTTTGGCCAGGACGAGGAAACCACGCAGTACGGCGCAGGCACCATCGGCCGCGCGCTCGAGGAGCGCGGTGTTGAGCTCGAGTTCCTGATCGACGAGGGCGACTACCGCATCGTTTCGGATGCCGAGTACAGCGCGGGCGAGGGTTGGCTCATGCACGCTGACCTCGCGGAGAAGGGCTATGCCGATATCGTGCTCAAGACAAAGAGCGCGGGTGGACATTCTTCTAATCCCTACGGCGGCACGTCGCTCGAGGTGCTCAGCCGTGCCATCACCGCAATCTGCGATATCGAGTGGCCGACGCGCGTGACCGATTTGCTTGCCGCCCAGCTCGTCGAGCTGGGGCTCTACACGGCGGATGAAATTGCCGCCAACGGGGGCGCCATTGTCCGCGATTGCCTCGCCAGCAAGAAACTCTATCCGCTGGTGACGACCACCTGCGCACCCACGCAGATTGAGGGTGGCAGCACCGGCGCCAACGTAATGCCGCAGGATATGTGGGCCAACATCAACTTCCGCATGCTCGAGGGCACGAGCGTGGCCGACGTTGTGGCGCGCTGCCGTGAGGCGGTTGCCGGGGCGGACCTTGCCGGTCGTGTCGAAGTGGAGCTAGGCCCCGGCAGCTCCGAACCCTCGCCGTCCCCGCGCATCGGTGGTCCCGGCCTCGAGGCGGTTCGCTCCATCGCCGCCCGCTATTTCCGTGATCCAAAGGAGACGGAGGAAAATGGATCATTCGAGCCAGTGGCAATTGTGCCCTCGACCGTGATCGGTGCGACCGACGCTGCCAACTACCAGCACATTTGCCCTGAGTGCATTCGCTTCTCGGCCTTTGTGGTTGATGACGACGAGTGTGATCGCGGCGTCCACGGCACCAACGAGCGCATCACCCGCCGCGCCTACCTCCAAGGCATCCGCTTCCTCGTCGCTCTACTCCAAACGCTCTAGCCAAAAAGCAAGCCCTTGGTGCAATGGGGTCAGGTTTGTTTGCACCAATCATTCCGTGCGGGTTATATGCAGGTTTGCCTGCGCACGCTATCATATATGGGTTAGACCGCAACTATGTACCCCATACGCGAAGGGATGCGCATGTATCTGAAGATCGACATGCTCTAGCTGGACTTACCCCCGCAGCGGCGCCCCGCGCCCCATCAATTCTGCCGATTTTCGCCTTCACGCATATAAAGGAGTCCGTCATGCGCGACAAGCTCGAAAAGATCATCAAGGCCTACGAGGAGCTCGAGAAGAAGCTTTCCGACCCGGCCGTCGCCTCCGATATCAAGGAGTTCACGCGTCTCAACAAGGAGTACGCGCACCAGTCCGACCTCATTGCCGCCTCGCGCGAGTACATCGGCGCGCTCGATGACATCGAGGCTGCCAAGGAAATGCTGCACGATACCACCGATGCCGATGAGAAGGAGATGCTCCAGATGGACATCTCCGAAAACGAGGCCAAGCTTCCCCAGCTCGAGGAAGACATCAAGTACATGCTCATCCCGAGCGACCCCAACGACGACAAGAACACCATCGTCGAGATCCGCTCCGCCGCCGGTGGCGACGAGGCGGCCATCTTCGCCGGCGATCTGTACAAGATGTACCAGCGCTTTTGCGAGTCGCGCGGCTGGAAGACTACCGTGCTCGATTCCAGCCCCAGCGAGGCCGGTGGCTTTAAGTCCATCGAGTTCAAGGTCGAGGGCGACCGCGTCTACTCCGTCATGAAGTTCGAGTCTGGCGTGCACCGCGTCCAGCGCGTTCCCAAGACCGAGTCCCAGGGTCGCATCCAGACCTCCACGGCTACCGTCGCCGTGCTTCCCGAGGCCGAGGAGATTGACGTCCAGATCAACCAGTCCGATCTGCGCATCGACACTTACTGCGCTTCGGGCCCTGGCGGTCAGTGCGTTAACACCACCTACTCCGCCGTGCGCATCACCCACCTGCCCACCAACACCGTGGTGCAGTCGCAGGAGCAGCGCTCCCAGATCCAGAACCGCGAGGTCTGCATGCAGATGCTGCGCGCTCGTCTGTACGAGATGGAGCTCGAGAAGCAGCAGGCAGAGCTCGGTGCCGAGCGCCAGAGCCAGATCGGCCACGGCAACCGTTCCGAGAAGATTCGTACCTACAACCAGCCCCAGGACCGCGTGACCGATCACCGTATCGGCTTCAACTCCACCTACAACGGCGTCCTTCTGGGCGACCAGCTCGGCACCGTCATCGAGGCGCTCGCCGCCGCCGAGCGTGCCGAGAAGCTGGCACAAGCAGTTTAAGTTACGGCGTTTTACCAAACGCCGTAACGGCTCGACGCTGCAAACGCCCCTAAGCGGCAATCTGACGTTCAATCGTCGGTCGCGTACCGAAGTACGCTTCCCTCCTCTTTCACGTCACCTTGCTCGCTTAGGGGCGTTTTCGCTGACTTATGCTCAACCTGCGGGACCTTGATGCAGTCATTGGGGACGTTCTTAAATGACTAGGTTGGGCACATTGCTTTGAGATGTTATTCAATAAGCTGTGATGGCCTTTGAGCTGCTTACCTGCTTAAGGCAATTAACGGTGTGCATCTGCTATTGAAAATAATGCTCAAAAAATCGTTCAAGAAGTCGCGGGGCGATTTTTGATGCGTCGCGCGTCAAGTGATTTGGCAAGTTCTTGGTTAGATATTGGTCTGTTTTGGGGCAACCTTGCCAAAAGCTTGACGGATGCAGATTTAGACGTCGACGAATGAACACTCTAGGCAGGCTCCAAGCAAAATTCTGGGCTGATTCTCGATAATCGCTTCCAATCGTCCCTTGCTGCGTGCCACCCTCGCGTACAATCTGCTCCGACATTCGCGCGCCGCTCGGCGCTTAAGAGGGGAGGACCCCATGGCAAACGAGATCTGGACCATCAAGCGTTGTCTCGAGTGGACCAAGGAGTACCTGGCCGAGCGCGGTGAGGAGCATCCCCGTCTTTCTGCCGAGTGGCTGCTGTGTGCGGCAACGGGCCTGGCGCGTATCGACTTGTATATGCGCATGGACGAGACACTTGACGCAGCGCAGCTCGAGACCATGCACGCGGCGGTCGTCCGTCGCGCGAAGGGCGAGCCGCTGCAATACATCACCGGTAGCACGCAGTTTCGCATGATCGACGTCGCGTGCGCCCCCGGTGTGCTCATTCCGCGCCCCGAGACCGAGATGCTCGTCGAAGAGGTCCTGAACTATCTGGATGCCGAGGTGCTGAGCCCCGAGGCCGCCGCCCGCCAGCGCGTGGAGCTGCCTTGGAACGATGAGGTCGAGCAGGCTCGCAAAGCCGAGGCGGCGCTGGCAGGCGAACGCGCGACCGCCGAGCGCCGTGCCGCCAACCTGACGGCCGCCGATGAGGCTGCGCTGGGTAGCGACGTGCTCGGTAGCCGCGCCTATGCCGAGGAGCTAGCCGATCGTGAGGCCGAGGAAGCCGCGCAGGCAGCAGAAGCCGAAGCCATGGAAACCCCCGAGCCCGAGCTCGACGAATACGGCATCGCCATTGAGGACAACGACCAACAGGCGACTCCCGCGCAAGATGCCGCCGAGGCCAACGCACCTGCCCCAGCCGAGCCCCGCACTGCCCGCGTTCTCGAGGTCGGCTGCGGCACGGGCTGCATCTCGCTCTCGCTTGCCTGGGAGCGTCGCGGCCACGTCACCTGCGCTGCTACCGATATCGAGCCGCGTGCCATCGACCTTGCTACCAAAAACCGCGATGCACTTGGCCTCACGTCCGACGAGGTCGCCTTTAGCCTCACGAACCTGGTGAGCTCCATTCCCCGCGAAGAGTGGGGCACCTTTGACGTACTCGTCTCCAACCCGCCCTACATCCCCACCGATGTCATGCGCTCGCTGCCGCACGAGGTCAAGGACTTTGAGCCCGATCTGGCGCTCGAGGGCGGTGCCGACGGCCTCGATATCTTCCGCCGCCTGCTCAACGCGGCACCTTACATGTTGCGCGCCGGCGGCCTGTTTGCCTGCGAGCTCTACGAGGGCGCCCTCGATGCCGCGGCCGAGCTCTGTCGCCAGGCAGGCCTTTCGGACGTGCGTATCGTCCACGACCTCACCGATCGTCCCCGCATCGTCCGAGCCATCGTCACCGAGCCCAAACAGCGCCAGTAATATTTATTAACTGGTTAGCAAAAATTATAAAGTAGTTTATAATTAGGACGGCTGAAAGAGGTCGGCCCATGCAACCTCCTACCTTTCGGGAAATCATTGCCCTACTCAAGCACGATGGATTCGTGAAGGTCGCGCAAGTCGGTGGTCATGCTAAGTATGTTTCTGGCGACCGTGTTGTCACCGTGAACGGCTCTGGTGGTGATCGACCAAAGAAGGGCACGTGGGAAAGTATTCGTCGCCAAGCTGGATGGTAGTTGGAGGCAAAATGAGGCAGCGATTTACCTATGACTGCGTTCTCATAAAAGAAGACGACGGTTACTGCGCAAGCTTCCCGCAGATTCCCGGCGCTTTTGCCGATGGCGATACGCGCGAAGAAGCGATTGCCCATGCCACCGAGGCGCTGATGGCGTTTTTGGCCGACGATCTCAACAACGGCTTGACTCCGGCAGGGTACGAACGCTCGGCCGAGGTCGTGGCCCTTTCAGTCGAAATCGACCACGAGGACGCTCGGGAAGCGGCGTGCCGAACATTTAAAGACGCAGCACTGGACCTCAAAGTCTCCGCTCCGCGGATTACCGCGCTGGTCAAAGCCGGAAAGCTCGATGTTGAACTCGTCGGCGGCCGTCGGATGATAACGATAGAAAGCATCGAGCGTTACGCCGCCCAAGAACGCCACGCCGGCAGGCCAAAGAAGTTCGTAGCCGTCCAATAACCCCCTCACTTTCACCGACTACTAGAGCCGCTCACCAAACCAACATGCGCTCTGGGCAAATAGGTTGAACGTTTCGTGCGAGAATGCCCCACAGTAAACAAACTTGCACCAGAGCGTAAGGGGCTGGCATACACATGCAGACGGTCTATCGGGTATACGAGGGAGCGCGCGAGCCGCATCGGCTTGCAGTCGAGCGCACGGCCGAGCTACTCGGTCGCGGTGGCCTGGCGCTTATTCCAACCGAGACGGTCTACGGTGTCGCCGTGGCGGTCAACGCCTTCTCGGATGCCGTTCCACAAGATACAAGTGAACCTCTGCCGTGGCCGCGCGATCCGCAGGCCACCGTCAACGGCGCCGCGGCCCCCGCCCTCGGTACCGGATATCGTCGCATCTTTACCCTCAAGCAGCGCGAGCTCACCCAAACGGTTGCCTGGCTGGTCGATGATGCCGAGGCACTCGACCGCTATGGCGTGGATATCCCTAACGAGGCCCGCGTGCTCGCCCGACGATGCTGGCCGGGCGCCCTGACTATCGTGGTCAAGGCGGCCCCCTGCGTGCCGACCTTTATGCGCGCCGCCGACGACACGGTGGCACTTCGCGCTTCGGCCTCGCCCGTGGTTCAGGCGCTCATCCGCGCCTGCGGCAGCCCTCTTGCCTGCACCAGCGCCAACACGCACGGCGCGCCCGCGCCGGCAAGTTTTGTCACGGTGGAGGAGCGCATCCTGGAGGGGGTCGATGTGGCTGTCGATGCAGGTGAGACCCCGTGTCGCGACGCCTCAACCATCGTGTCGTTTCAGCGCGGCGAGCTCCAGATCCTGCGCCAAGGCGCGCTCCCCGCATCAGAGATCGAGCGGGTCCTGTCCGACCCGATGCAATAGAAAGGTGTAAGCGATGTCGTTGAATCTAGGTAGCCTGGGTATGGAAGACGCCTCGTTTAGCTTTGGCGGTTCCTACATCATGGCGCTCGACTGCGGCACTACCTCGGTACTCGCGACCATCGTCGACGAGTACGGCTGCATCGTCGCCCAGGCGCGCCGTAGCGTCAAAACCAGCTTCCCGCGCCCCGGCTGGGTGGAGCAGGATCCCACGGAGGTGCTTGCCAGCCAGATCGGCGTGATGATGGAGGTCCAGTTTAAGAGCGGCATCCATTCTGACCGCATTGCCGCCATCGGTATCTCCAACCAGCGCGAGACCACGGTGGTGTGGGATCGCATAAGCGGCCAACCCATCTATAACGCCATCGTGTGGCAATGCCGTCGCACCGCACCTCTGATCGACGAGCTGGTCGAGCAGGGCGCAGAAGAACTGGTGCGCTCCCGCACGGGACTCACACTCGATCCGTATTTCTCGGCTTCCAAGGTGCAGTGGATCCTCGACAACGTTGACGGTGCGCGTGAGAGCGCGGTGGCGGGCGACCTCATGTTCGGCACCATCGACACCTGGCTCATCTACAACCTCACCGGCGGTCAGGTCTTTGCCACCGACTACACCAATGCCAGCCGCACCGCGCTCTTTAATATCCATACGCTCGATTGGGACGACGATCTGCTGGCGCTCTTTGACGTTCCACGTTCCATGATGCCCGAGGTTCGTTGGAGCTCGGGCGACTACGGCCGCGTCGCGAGCGACATCATGACCAACATGCCACCCATCATGGGCGTGGCGGGCGACCAGCAGGCGTCGCTGTTCGGCCACTGCTGCTTCCATCCCGGCCAGACCAAAAACACCTATGGCACGGGTTGCTTTATGCTCATGAACACCGGCGACGAGATCGTCGAATCCAAGAACGGTCTGGTCTCCACGATCGGTATCGCCGCGGACGGCAAGATCAGCTATGCGCTCGAGGGCTCTATCTTTGCCGCCGGCTCAACCATGAATTGGCTGCGCAACAACATGGGCATCATCTCGAGCGTGAGCGAGTCCGCGCAACTCGCCACTTCGATCAGCGACAACGAGGGCTGCTACTTCGTCCCCGCCTTCGCAGGCCTGGGCGCTCCCTGGTGGGACCCGCATGCTCGCGGTATCGTGTGCGGCCTGACCGGCGCCTCGAGTCGCGCGACCATTGTGCGTGCGGCCTGCGAGTCCATGGCCTACCAGAGCTATGACGTGCTGTGCGCCATGGAGCAGGACGTGGGACTTTCGATTGAGCGCCTGTCCGTCGATGGCGGTGCCTCGCGCAACGAGTTCATCATGCAATTCCAGGCCGATCTGCTGGATATCCCCGTGCTGCAGTGCGAGACGGTGGAGACCACGGCGATCGGCGCCGCGTACTTGGCGGGCCTTGCCGTCGGCTATTGGGAGGATTTGGAGGAGCTGGAGCAAAACGCTCAGATCGTCAAAGTCTTCCATCCTCACATGTCCGCCGAGCGCCGTGAGAGCAACCTCGCTGGTTGGCGTGATGCCGTCAAGCGTTCGCTCAACACCGCTCAGTAGGGTTGCGACGAGCTGCTCGATGCAACAAACCGTTAAACTTATGCACGGCGCGAGGCAACAACGTCGCCATGCGTCTTGCCAGCAAGGCCATCTTCCGGCCGCAACGAAAGGGGCAATCAACCCATGACCGTCACCTACGATACGTCCCGTGTGACGCTTGTCGACCATCCGCTCGTCCAGCACAAGCTGTCGATCTTGCGCGACAAGAGCACTGGCACCAACCAGTTCCGCCAGCTCGTGCGCGAGCTTGCGCTCTTTGACGGCTACGAGGCCATGCGCGACCTGCCCATGGAAGACGTCGAGGTCGAGACTCCCATCACCACCGCAACGTTTAAGCAGCTCGCCGGCAAAAAGCTCGCCATCGTTCCCATCCTGCGTGCGGGCCTCGGCATGGTCGATGGCATCCTCGACCTGGTGCCCTCCGCTCGCGTGGGCCACATCGGTATGGAGCGTGACGAGGTTACCCACGAGCCGCATGAGTATTACTGCAAGATGCCCAAGGATATCGACCAGCGCATCTGCCTGGTTGTCGACCCCATGCTCGCCACGGGCGGTTCGGCCGAGATGGCCATCAGCTACCTGCGCGAGCGCGGTGTTAAGGATATTCGCATGCTGTGTATCGTCGCCGCGCCCGAGGGCCTCAAGTCACTGACCGAAAAGGACCCCGACGTACATATTTATACCTGCGCCATCGATGACCATCTCAACGAGGCCGCCTACATCGTTCCCGGCCTGGGCGACGCCGGCGACCGCATCTACGGTACGCTCTAGTCGTTGGGCCTTGTCGGCTACGGTCACAAATACGAAGAAATGGTGCGCGCGGGCGAGCAAAAGTCGTCCACGCGCACTTCTGTTAACGGACGTTTTGCGCTGAGGGGTTCGAAAAAACGTATTACCGTACCTGCGGCATAAAGAAGGCCTTAAGAAAACGTACAGGTGCGTATTAACCGTTTGTTTTACGGTTGTACTTTAGCGATTGGCTCGTACAATAGTCACCAATGTTTGGCTGGGACTGTGCTGTGAGGCGTAAAAAGGAAAGCGAGGAAGCCAGTGTTTCAGATAGCCGATCTGCTCGCTATCGTTGCAGGCGCCATCGCGGGCGCAATTGCCTTCCTTCCCTTTGTCTTTACGCTCAAGCCGGTTCTTGACGATAAGCAGAATGCGGACATGCTCAAGGGCATGGTGAGTCTGGCGGTCTCGGCAGTCGCCCTGCTCGTCTTTACCTTGGTTGTGTTTGCGTTGTTCGGAGAGGCATTTCGCATGTTCCTCCTGGGCGAGGCGATCGGCTTCGTGGTCTTTATGGCCGCCTGCACGGTTCGCGTCGCCAAGGCGCTGCGAGATCCTCATGAGGTCGAAAGGTAAGTCGTGGAAATTTTTGAAAAGCTGCCTGATGAGATTAATCATCTGGTCAGCGAGTTCAGCTCCACCCCTGTCGTGGGCGATCTGAGCTGCGGCATCACGCAGTACTCGTTTTGGCTGATCGTCTCCACGATCGTGCTCCTGATCGTCCTGGCCGTGTTCAAGAAGAAGCAGACCCTGGTTCCCAAGGGCTTCTTCGTCAACGGTTTCGAGTACATCATCGAGTACGTCGAGAACGATATCGGCAAGGGCGTCGTGGGTGAGAACTGGAAGAAGCACTTCCCGTTCCTGTGCTCGCTTTTCCTGTTCATCCTGATCAATAACATGATCGGCCTGATCCCGGGAATGAAGCCTGGCACCGGCGCAATCGGCTCCACCGCTGCGCTCGCCATCTTCGCCTTCGTGTACTTCATCTACTACGGATGCAAGGCTCACGGCGTGATCGGCTACATCAAGAGCCTCGCCCCGCAGGGCGTGAGCTTCCCGATGAACGTGCTTGTGTGGGTCGTCGAGCTTTTCTCGACCTTCCTGCGCCTCATCACGCTCGCCGTCCGTCTGTTCTGCAACATGTTCGCAGGACACGTGGTCATGGGCTCGTTCGCCATCATGGCGAGCATGTTCATGCAGCCGCTGCTTCAGCAGGTTTCCGCGGCCCACGCCGTCGGCGCCCTGCCTTCGCTGGCCTGGCTTGCCATCCTCATCCTGATCTATGCGATCGAGCTTGTGGTCGGCGCCATCCAGGCTTACGTCTTCACGGTCCTTACCGCCGTGTATGTCTCCGAGGCAGAGGAGGTCGCGGAGGAGGAGTAATCTTCCGTTCGCGCCTTAAAGGTAAGGCAATTCGTTAAACCGCCGGTGCCCGTACCCATGGAGCCCGGCAGTTATAAAAAGGTTATCCTGCGTGAAATAAGACACGCACGACAAAGGAGGAATCGTGGGAGTTATCGGTTACGGTCTCGGTGTTATCGGCGCTGGTCTTGCTATCGGCCTGTCTGCTCTGGGTGCTACGGGTGCTATGGCCCGTCAGCCTGAGGTCCAGGGCCGCGTGTTCACCGTCTTCATCATGGGCTCCGCCTTCGGCGAGGCTCTGGCTCTGATCGGCTTCGTTGTCGCGCTGATCGTTAAATAGCACGGAGCGTCAAGTATGAATCTTTCATCCCAGAAGAGCGCGATCGCACTCTCCGCGTCCGCGGCCGCGCTGCTTATGCCGGTTTCCGCGTTCGCCGAGGACGGCGCTGCCGGTGCGGACATCCTCATCCCTAAGATGGCGGAGTTCATCCCGGCGCTTATCGCCTTCCTGATCATCTGGATCGTGCTGGCAAAGGTCGCCCTGCCGGGCATCATGAAAACCATGGAGGAGCGCGGCAAGAAGATCGAGGAGAGCCTCGACGAGGCCGAGAAGACCAAGCAGGAGGCCATCGCCAAGCGCGCTGAGTCCGACTCGATCGTCACCGACGCCCGTCGTCAGGCTGCCGACATCGTTCTCGAGGCCCGTAAGGACGCCGAGTCCGAGCGCGCCCGTATCATCGAGGCTGCTCACAAGGAGGCCGAGGAGATCATCGCCAAGGCCCATACGACCGTCGAGGACGAGCGCAAGTCCATCTACGCCGGTGCCGCGAGCTCCATCGCCGACCTGTCCGTTGCCGTCGCCACCAAGATCATGGGCGAGGCACTCGAGGACGAGTCCGAGCAGAAGAAGCTCATCGAGCGCTACATCCAGGAAGCAGGTAGCCTGAATGCCGACTAGCCGCTATCAGGACAAGGTACTCGAGACCTACGCGCGCTCCCTTTTGGAAGCCGCCAAGGCCGAGAACCATGTGTTCGAGGACCTCGAGATGATCGAGCGCCTGGCTAGCGCCGGCCCCGAGATCATCGCCGTGCTCGACACCATGTCCAAGCGCGACCAGCTCGACCTTCTTCCCAAGGTGGCAGCTGCCTTTAAGTATGTTGCCGAGGAAGACGAGGATGTAGTGGGCGTGACCGTCACCACGGCGATCCCGCTCGACGACGAGCTGCGTCAAACCATCACTAAGAAATGCGAGCAGGACTTCGGCCGCAAGGTATTCCTTATCGAGCAGGTCGACCCGTCTATCGTGGGCGGCCTGGTGCTCGAGGCCCGCGGCGAGCGTCGTGACATTTCCGTCAAGACGCAGCTGCGCGTCGCGCAGGAGACCCTCGCAAACTCTGCTAATTCGTACGGAGGTGAAGCCTAATGTCCGAAACCCTCAATGCCCAGGATATCGCCAAGAAACTGCAGGAGCAGCTCACGAGCCTCTCCGCGACGGTCGATACGCATGAGGTTTCAACGGTCGACGAGGTAGGCGACGGCATCGCGCGCGTCTCCGGCCTCAAGAGCGCCATGGCAGGCGAGCTTCTGGAGTTCAAGAGCTCCGATACCGGTGAGACCGTCTTCGGCCTTGCCCAGAACCTTGACCGTGACGAGGTCGGCGCCGTTCTGTTCGGTGCCGTCGACTCCATCAAGGAAGGCGACGAGTGCCGCACCACTGGCCGCATTATGGATATCCCCGTGAGCCGTGCCATGCTCGGCCGCGTCGTCAATCCGCTCGGCCAGCCCATCGACGGCCTGGGCGACATCGTCGCCACGCATCGTCGCCCCATCGAGTTCAAGGCCCCCGGTGTCATCGACCGTACCCCGGTGTGCGAGCCGGTTCAGACCGGCCTGTTGGCCATCGACTCCATGGTGCCTATCGGCCGCGGTCAGCGTGAGCTCATCATCGGCGACCGTAAGACCGGTAAGACCGCCATTGCCATCGACGCTATCCTCAATCAGCGCGGCAAGGGCATGGTCTGCATCTATGTCGCCATCGGCCAGAAGGCCTCCACGGTTGCCAACATCCGCGAGACCCTCGCTCAGCACGGTGCGCTCGACTACACCATCATCGTTTCGGCCACCGCTGCCGATTCCGCCCCTATGCAGTACATCGCGCCTATGGCCGGTGCCGCTATCGGCGAGTTCTTCATGTACAACGGCGAGGACGGTAAGCCCGCCAGCGAGACCAACCCCGGCGGCCACGTGCTCGTCATCTACGACGACCTGTCCAAGCAGGCCGTGGCCTACCGTCAGATGTCGCTGACGCTGCATCGTCCGCCCGGACGTGAGGCCTATCCTGGCGACATCTTCTACCTGCACTCTCGTCTGCTCGAGCGTGCCGTCAAGATGTCCAAGAAGAACGGCTACGGCTCCATGACAGCACTGCCGATCATCGAGACCCAGGACGGCGACGTCTCGGCCTACATTCCGACCAACGTCATTTCCATTACCGATGGTCAGATCTACCTGCAGTCCGAGCTCTTCTTCCAGGGTCAGCGCCCGGCAGTCGACGTGGGTATCTCCGTGTCCCGCGTCGGTGGCGATGCACAGACCAAGGCCATGAAGCAGGTCGCCGGCAACCTTCGCCTGGACCTTGCTTCCTATCAGGAGCTCGCTGGCTTTACCCAGTTTGGCTCCGACCTCGACGAGGCTACTCAGAAGCAGCTGACCCATGGTGCTCGCATGACCGAGCTCCTGAAGCAGCCGCGCTACCAGCCGTTTGAGGTTGGCGAGCAGATCGTTACGCTGTTTGCCGGCAACGAGGGCTTCCTGGATGACCTGGAGATCGCCGACGTGCTGCCTTTCCGTGCCGAGCTCATCGAGTACATGGACAATGGCTTTGGCTCGCTGCTCGACAAGGTTCGCGCCAAGAAGATCGACGACGACACCAAGGCCGAGCTCTTGCGGGTCATCGGTGACTTCAAGCAGCAGTTCATGGCCAAGCACCATGCCGATACGACTGGATCAGAGGAGAACTAAGCCCTATGGCCAACCTTCGCGACATTAAGAAGCGAATCTCCTCGGTTACCACGACCAAGCAGATCACGCGCACGATGGAGATGGTCTCTACGGCCAAGATTCGTCGTGCCCTCGATCGCTCCAAGCAGGCCGAGCCCTATAAGGAGGCGCTGACCGACGTCATGCTGACGGTTGCCGGCGACGCCTCCTGCTCGGGCACCGATCCCATGCTGCAGAAGCATGAGAGCGTCAAGCATGGCCTGATTGTCGTCATTGCTTCGGACCGCGGCCTTGCCGGCGGTTTCAATACGACGGTGGAGCGCACGGCCGAAAAGCTCGCCGCTTCTTGGGCGAACGACGGCATCGAGTGCGAGATCATCGCGTGTGGGCGCAAACCGGCCACGTATTTCCGCGACCGCGCAAACGTCGCCATGCACTTTGAGGGCAACTCCTCCGAGCCCGATTTCAATCAGGCCCGCATGATCTCCTCTCATATCTGCGATGCGTATCGTGCCGGTGAGCTTGACCGCGTCGAGCTTGTTTACCACCACGCCAAGAACCGCGTGGATCAGGAGCTTCGCGTCGAGCATTTGCTGCCGCTCGACCCCGAGATGATCGCTATGGCCCACGGTCCGCGTAAGAACGAGACCGACGCCCCTAAGCGCATCTCGTCCACGTTCGAGTTCGTGCCCTCTCCCGAGCATGTTCTCGGCAAGCTTGTACCGTCATATATCTTGACGGTCATCTACCAGGCCCTGATCGATTCGGCGGCTGCCGAGCAGGGTGCGCGCCGCAAGGCCATGCACTCCGCGACGGAAAACGCCACCGCGATCATCTCGACCCTTACCCGCACGTATAGTCGCGTGCGCCAGGCTTCGATCACGACCGAGATCAACGAGATCGTCGGCGGAGCCTCAGCATTGGAGGAACAGTAATGGCTAATAACACCGTAAAGCTTGCGGTCGAGGAAGCCACCAAGAAGACGACTGCCGGCGATGGTCGCATCGTGCGTATCATCGGACCTGTCGTCGACGTCAAGTTTGACGGTGCGGTGCCCCCGATCTACAACGCGCTCACGGTCGAGGCCGAGACCCCGATCGGTCATCTGAGCACGATCCTCGAGGTCGAGAGCCAGCTTCCGGGCGGCGTCGTCCGCACGGTCGCCATGTCCTCGACCGACGGCCTGCAGCGCGGCCTCATCGCCACCGATACCGGTGAGCCCATGAAGATGCCCGTTGGTCCCAAGACGCTCGGCCGCATTTGGAACGTCATGGGCAAGCCTGTCGACGGTAAGCCCATGCCCGAGGTGGAGGAGTTCTATCCCATCCACCATGCAGCGCCCCGCTTCGACGAGCTCACCACCAAGACCGAGATCTTCGAAACCGGCATCAAGGCCGTTGACCTGCTCGAGCCCTACATCCGTGGTGGCAAAACGGGTCTGTTCGGCGGCGCCGGCGTCGGCAAGACCGTTCTGATTCAGGAACTCATCAACAACCTCGCCCAGGAGCACGGCGGCACCTCGGTGTTCACCGGTGTCGGCGAGCGTACTCGTGAGGGCACCGACCTGTTCCTCGAGATGAGCGAGTCTGGCGTTATCGACAAGACCTGCTTGGTCTATGGTCAGATGAACGAGCCGCCTGGAGCGCGTCTGCGCATCGGTCTGGCCGGCCTTACCACCGCTGAGTACTTCCGCGATCGCGGCCAGGACGTTCTGCTGTTCATCGACAACATCTTCCGCTTCTCCCAGGCCGGTTCCGAGGTTTCCGCACTGCTGGGTCGTATGCCGTCCGCCGTTGGTTACCAGCCTACGCTGGCTACCGAGATGGGTGACCTCCAGGAGCGCATTACCTCGACCAAGACGGGTTCCATTACCTCCGTCCAGGCTGTCTACGTCCCTGCAGACGACCTGACCGACCCGGCGCCTGCCACGACGTTTACGCACCTCGACGCCACCACGGTTCTTTCGCGTAGCATTTCGTCGCTCGGTCTGTTCCCGGCCATCGACCCGCTCGCGTCTTCCTCTGACGCCCTCGATCCCTCGATCGTCGGCGAGGAGCACTACCGTGTCGCCGTCAAGGTCCAGGAGCTCCTGCAGGAGTACTCCGACCTTCAGGACATCATCGCCATTCTGGGTATGGACGAGCTGTCCGAGGAGCAGCGCCTTACGGTCAACCGTGCCCGTAAGATCCAGCAGTTCCTCTCCCAGTCCTTCCACGTCGCCGAGAAGTTCACCGGCAACCCCGGTGTCTATGTCCGCGTCGAGGATACCGTCCGCTCCTTCGCCGAGATTGTCGACGGCAAGGCCGATGACCTGCCCGAGCAGGCGTTCCGCTATGCTTCCACGATTGAGGACGTGCGCGAGCGCGCCCGCAAGATGGGGGAGAAGTAGGTTATGCGTATCCGCATCGTGTGCCCCGTGAGCTGCGCCTATGAGGGCGACGCTGCGTTTGTGTCGATTCCGTCCACGGATGGCGAGTTTGGCGTTCTGCCTGCTCACTCCAGCGAAATCTGCACAATCGACCGCGGTTACGTTCGCGTTTCCGATAAGGCCATGGGCACTGTCGACCACACGTTTGCCGTGGCCGGCGGCTATGCCCAGGTTGCGGACGATGTCGTGACCGTCCTCGCCGAGCGCGCTTGCGATTTGGCGACCGTCGACGCCGACAAGGTTAAAGCTGATATTCAAGGTTTTGAAGAGAAGCTGGGTAATTTGTCGGAGGATGATGCACGCCGCGCCTACCTCTATAATGAAATCGCATGGTGTAAGCTCAAGCTTGCCCAATAGTCAGACGTTTTAGCGTTCGACCATTTGCGAACACATCATGCCCGGGATGGCTCAGCCACCCCGGGCATGCTTTTTGAAAGGGTAGACCTTGGATATTATCCGCGTTGAGGGTGGCCACGCCATCGGAGGTTCCGTGCCTGTTTCGGGTGCCAAGAACTCCGCGCTCAAACTTATGGCGGCAACGCTTCTGGCGCCGGGCAAGACGACGCTGCAGAACGTGCCTGATATTTCCGATGTCCACGTGATGGGCAAGGTGCTCAAGGGTATGGGCGCCACGATCGATGTTCTCGACGAGCACACGCTCGAGATTGATACCTCTCAGGTCGATTCCTGGGAGGCTCCCTATGAGCTCGTTGCCAAGATGCGCGCTTCCACTGCCGTGATGGGACCCCTGCTGGGCCGTTTCCATCGCGCCAAGATCGCCATGCCCGGCGGCTGCAACCTGGGCGCTCGCAAGATCGATATGCATATCTTGGGTCTTGAGGCCTTGGGCGTTGAGTTCGATACCGCCCACGGCTATATCAACGCCAACGCGCCCCAGGGCCTGCACGGTACCACCGTCACGCTCGAGTTCGCCAGCGTCGGTGCGACCGAGAACCTCATCATGGCCTCCGTGCGCGCGCAGGGTACCACGGTTATCGATAATGCCGCCCGCGAGCCCGAGATCGTCGATCTCGCTAACATGCTCAACGAGATGGGCGCCAAGATCGTCGGCGCGGGCACACCCGTCGTGACCATCGAGGGCGTGGAAGAGCTACATCCCGTTACCCATCGCGTGGTGGGCGACCGCATCGAGGCCGGCACCTTTATCGTTGCCGGTGCGTTGATGGCAGACGATTGCGGTGTCGACGTCACAGGCTTTTGCCCCATTCACTTGGGCATGGTGCTCAAGAAGATGGAGCTCATGGGCATCGACTGCGAGCGCGTCGAGGATGGCGTCCATGTGAACCGTGCCGAGCGCATCAAGCCGGTCGATATCCAGACGCTCCCGTTCCCCGGTTTCCCCACGGATATGCAGGCGCAGATCATGGTGCTTTCCGCCCTGGCCGACGGCAGCTCCGTTATCACCGAGAATATCTTCGAGAATCGCTTTATGTTTGCATCCGAGCTGGTGCGCATGGGCGCCGATATTCGCATCGAGAGCCATCACGCTATGATTCACGGCGTCAAGGGCTTCTCCGGCGCTCAGGTAACCTCACCGGATCTTCGTGGTGGCGCGGCACTCGTCGTCGCCGGCCTCATTGCCGACGGCACGACCGAGGTCTCGGCCATCCATCACATTAAGCGCGGCTACGAACAGTTTGTTGAAAAGCTGCAGGCGCTTGGCGCTCATGTCGAGCACGCCACTGTTCCCGATCCCGTCATCTACTAATGCAGGTTGCCTATGTTTAAGAAAAAGCCCATTACGGAATCTCGAAGACCTTCGACCGGCGCTCAGGCAAAAATTTATAGCCGCGATAACGTTGCCCGCTATTCCGAGCGCGCCCGTCAGCGCCGTCGCGGTCATACGGTTCGCCGCGTTGCGCTCATTGCTGTGCTCGGTGTGCTGCTGAGCGCTACGACTGCCGCCGGCCTGTGGTTTGCCACCATTATGGGCAAGCTCGGCGATTCCAATGTCATTACCGACAACCTGCGCCAGATCCTGGTTGATACCGACGAGGCAAAGGACCCGTTCTACGTGCTACTCCTTGGCACTGACGGTCGCCCGGGCGAGGATACATACCGCGCCGACTCGATTATCCTGGCGCGTATCGACCCCACGCAAAAACAGGCGACGCTCATCTCCATTCCGCGCGACACCAAGGTCGTCTACAACGGCTCGACCATGAAGATCAACGCCTGCCATACCTACGGCGGCGCCGAAGCCATGGTCCAGGCGGTCAACGAGCTGTGCGGTGTCCAGATTTCCCACTATGCCGAGGTCAGCTTCGACGGCATGCAGTCGCTCATCGATTCGGTCGGCGGCATCGACATTAACGCAACCGACGATGTCGACGACCCCGAGCATCTCGACATTAAGATCACCGCCGGTCAGCAGCACATGGATGGCGCGACCGCCCTTACCTATGCCCGTTGCCGCTACATCTATGCCGATGGCGACTACACGCGCATGCGCCACCAGCGTCAGGTGCTCGGCGCCCTCGCCAACCAGATCCTCAACAACTTCGATGCCACCAAGGTCTTCGACCTCGTCAATTCGCTGTCCGACATGCTCGTGACCGATATGAGCGTTCAGGACATCGTCTCTACGGTCAATGCCATGCGCGGCATGGATGTTGACGGCATCTATTCGGCCAACTTGCCTTCGTATGCCGATGCCAGCACCATGATTGATGGCGTGAGCTACGTCTTTGTCTACGAGGACGAGCTTAAGGAAATGATGGAGCGCGTCGACGCTGGTAAGGATCCCAAGGGCCCCAATACCATGGGCCAGTCCGATGGCTCCAGCTCTACGATCGGCGACCTGAACAACAACACGTCCGACGATTACGCCAACGGCACCGCAACCTCATCGGTCAGCTCTGACGATTCGGACGATTCGACTGATTCGAGCGATTCGGACTACTACGAAGAGCCCACCGGCGACGGCAACGGCTACGAAGCCAACTACTAGGGTTACGCGGGCTTACCAGCCCGCGTAACGGCTCGACGCTGCGCGCCGCCCAGAGCGACAATTTGTCATTCAAAAGGCAGGGCATGACCAGAAGGTCAATGCCCTGCCTTTTTCATGCCAACTTGTTCGCTCTGGACGTCGCTCGCTGACGTTGATTCAACCAGCGATGCCGACTACACCCCTTGCACCAAAAATCGCCCCGTTCTCGGTTGAGGACGGGGCGATTCGTCTTTTAGGCTTGTGCAGCCAGGCTTATGCGAAGCGGGCGACGAGTTCCTGGAGAACGTCAGTCATCTTGATGAGCGAGCTGACCGGGACAAACTCGTTGACGCCGTGGTAGCAGTAGCCGCCCGTGGAAAGGTTGGGGCAGGGCAGGCCGCGGAACGACAGCTGCGCACCGTCGGTACCACCGCGAATCGGCAGCACCTGGGGCTCAATGCCGCAGGCAAGGTAGGCTTCCTTGGCGACATCGATAAGCTCAGGGTAGTCACGTACGATCTCGGCCATGTTGCGGTACTGCTGCTTGATCTCGACCGTCACGAGTTCCTCGCCCAGGCGCTGGTTGAGCAGGGCTGCGGCAGATTCAATCAGCGCGAGCTTCTGCTGGAACTTTGCCGCGTCGTGGTCGCGAACGATATAGCGCGCCGTAGCGTGGTCGACGGTTGCAGACACGCCCTCAAGATGATAGAAGCCCTCGTAGCCCTCGGTGTATTCCGGGCGCTGCGCATAAGGGAGCAGCGCGTTAAAGTCGCAGAACAGATTGCCCGCGTTGACCATGCGGCCCTTGGCGTCACCGGGATGGATGGACTGGCCCTCAAAGCGAACGGTTGCCTCGGCGGCGTTAAAGCACTCCCACTCCAGCTCGCCAACGGGACCGCCGTCGACCGTGTAGGCGTACTTGCAGTCAAAGGCCTCGATATCCAACAGCTCGGCGCCGTGACCGATCTCCTCGTCCGGGCAAAAACAAATACCGAGTGCGGGGTGGGGCAGCGAGGGGTCCTGAGCGATACGCGCGACAAGCGCCATGATCTCGGCGACGCCGGCCTTGTCGTCAGCGCCCAGCAGTGTGGTGCCGTCACTGCAGACCAGGTCCTCACCCACCAGGTCGTTCAGGGCGGGAAGCTTGGCGGTGCTCATGGCCACGGGCTTGCCGTCAACGGTGCCGCAGACCAGGTCGCCGCCTTCGTAGTGCACAATGTGCGGCTTCACGCCGGCACCCGGCGCAACCTCGGTGGTGTCGAGGTGTGCGATCAGGCCCAGGGCGGGCTTGTCCTCCGCGCCCGCGCTCGCAGGAATATGCGCGCACACGTAGGCATGCTCGGTCACATGGGCATCGGCCGCGCCAAGCTCGCGCAGCTCCTCGGCCAGGATGTTGGCAAGGTCAAACTGAACGGTGCTCGAAGGCACCTGGTCGCAGTTTGCATCCTCGGATTGCGTGTTGATTTGGACGTAGCGCAAAAAGCGCTCGAGGACGTCGGGGTTCGTGGCGTTGTTTTCCATAAAGACAGCTCCAATCTTGGTCGTCGTGTGCAACAAGAACTCTAGCACGGTATGCCACGGCATACCGCGACACTTGGATGGGGTAGAATCAGCCTTTGAACGCAGAAGGGACGGAAGGTCATGGATACGACAAATAGCTCGCGCGAGCTGCACCTAACGGTGGCGAACGAAGACTACTTGGAGTGCATGGTTCGCATCGAAAGCGAAGAAGGGGAGACCAATGGCGTGCGATCGGTCGACATCGCGCAGCGTCTTGGTGTCTCCAAGGCATCGGTCAATAAGGCAGTTTCGGCACTTAAGGCGTCCGAGCTTGTCGAGCAATCGCATTACGGCAAGGTCATCCTGACCGACCGTGGTCGCGAGGTCGGCACGGCTATTTGGTACCGTCATCGACTTATTCGCACGTTTTTGGTTCAGGAGCTCGGCGTCGATTTTGAGCGGGCCGATTCCGAGGCGTGCATGATGGAACATGCGCTTTCCGAGGACACGATGAGCCGCTGGCTCGCCTATCTCGAAAAACAGGGAATCAGCGTCGAGGAATAGCGAAACACATATATGGATACGAGTTATTACAACCGCCCCGGCGACGAGGAACTTATGCGCCGTATGTCGAGCGAGACCCTGTTGACGCAGGGCCCCATGGGCAGCGTGCTGATGAGTGAATACGATGCCGCCGACATCCCACCGGCGTTTTGGAACCTTGCCGAGCCGCAGACTGTTTCTCGTATCCATCGCCTGTATGTCGCCGCCGGTGCGCAGGTGCTCATTACCAATACCTTTCAGGCATCAAGCTACGCCCTCAAGCAAGATCAGATTACGCCGTCCGTGGCTGAGGTCAATCGCGGTGCCGTCGACGATGCGCGCCAGGCGCACCCTCAGCTGCTGCTGGGCTCGATGGGCCCGATCGGCATTGAGTGGTTTGCCGAAGACTCTGCCGAGTATCGAGAAATCCGAGGCATTTCGCGAGAGCAGGCATACGCCCTGCTCAATGCTGGTGTTGACGGTCTGCTGATCGAGACGGTGACGTCTATCCGTAATTTGCAGCCCATGCTTGCCGGCGCCCAGGATGCCGCCGACGGCATGCCTGTTTTGGTAAGTTTTGTCGTTGACGATAAAGGCGACCTGCTAGGCGATGGCCTCAACATCGAGGCTGCTGTTTTGTACGCCGAAAAGCACGGCGCAAACTCGGTTGGCGTTAACTGCTGTTCACTTGCGGCCGCGAACGTGGCGGTGCCCAGGATGGTTGCATCGGCGACTACGCCCGTCACGGTACGCCCCAACGTGGGTGATCCGGTCCAAACACAGGATGGTCCTGTGTGGCGCGAGAACCCCGAAGCCTTCGCGCGTGCTTGCATCGAATGGAGGCATGCCGGTGCCGCAATGGTGGGCAGTTGCTGTGGAACCACGGCGATCACCACGGCGGCGATGGCCGAGGCGCTCGATATATAAAGGTCAAAACCGCTCCATACGGGGCGGTTTTTTTGCTTGCACATCGTCGGTAGCATTTGCCCAAATAGTGAATGCCGGTTTTGGCAGGTTGCTGGGCGAGTGTTGCGGGTATACCCCATGCGTACCATGATCCAAACACTGTGAGGTGTCTGCGCGTGTGCGCGATAATTCATTTTGGAACTGACGGTTGGCGCGCCCGCGTCGACGACGACTTTACCGCCGACAACGTTGCCCGCATTGCCGATGCCGTCGGCGAGTTGTGGCAAAAGACCAATCCCGGCAAAACAGTCTATATAGGGTTCGACACCCGGCCGCAGGCGCGCGAGTTCGCTGAGCTTGCGGCAGGCGTGCTTGCGGCTCACGGATTGGACGCAGTGCTCGCATCTCGGCCTGTCCCGACCCCCGCCCTCACGTGGGCGGCGGCGTATGACGGCGAGGCCTGCGGTGCGCTCATGGTGACGGGGTCCCATCATCCGCAGGGGTATCTGTGCCTTAAACTACGCATGGGAGATGGCTCGACGGCCAATCAGGATGTCATCGAAGAGCTCGAAGAGACCATGGCCCCCGAGCCGATGGGGATCGAGGAAAGCTATCGCACCGCGGATATTATTCCTGACTATATGCAGGCGGTGGCGTCGTTTGTCGATGCCGAGGCCATTCGAGCCGCTCACCTGCGTGTGGTGGTTGACCCCATGGGCGGCGCGGCCCAGGGATATCTTGCCGACCTGCTGCGGGAGCTAGGCGTCGAGGTGCACGAGATTCATGCCGGAGAGTCGTCCGATCAAGAGGACATTTGCCCCGACCCTGTTGAGCCATGGGTGGACGCTTGCGAGCGTGCGGTTGTCGTGGACGGGGCGTGCGCGGGCCTGGTGACCGACGGCGATGCCGATCGTATCGGCGCGGTCGACGAACGCGGTAGATATATACATCCGCATCAAATCATGGCGCTTGTTCTGGGCGACCTCGTTCAATTCCGCAATTTGGAGGGCCGTGTCGTCGTCAATCTCTCGTGCTCGACGCTCGTGCGCCGCATTGCCGAGGCGCTTGGCTGTCGCGTGACCGTTAAGCCGGTCGGTTTCAAATATATAGCTGCAGAGATGAAGAAGGGCGGCGTCCTCATGGGAGGCGAGGAGGCCGGCGGTATCGGCATCGCCGCGCATATGCCCGAGCGCGATGGAATCCTTGCTTGTCTGATTCTGTGTGAGCTTATGGCAAAGACGGGCGCGCCGTTAGGCGTTTTGGTCGATCAGCTCGAGGCCAGTTTTGGTAAGACGAGCTATGGGCGTCGCGATTTGCGCCTTGAGGCCGAAGACGCCGAATCGCTGCGAACGCTGCTTCCCGGCATGAATCCCAAATCGATTTGCGGCAAGGCGCCACAGGCTGTAAGCCATATGGATGGTTTACGTTTGGCATTCGAGGATGACACCTGGCTGTTGATCCGCCCCAGCGGGACCGAACCGGTGGTTCGCGTATACGCCGAGGGGTTCTCGGTGGAGGAGCGCGATGAGTTGCTCGATGCCGGCTGTGCCTTGGCTAAGGGAGCCTATCAGCTTTAGCCATATGACGCTTCACTATAAAGAGACCCTCGGTGAGCGGTAGAGAACGGCTGGCAAACGTAAGTTGGCTTTAAATATGTGTAGGAAATGTGTACGCCCAGATTCCCGCCCGCGGGGGCCCTCCGGTCTGGCAATATATCTCCTTGCCGCGCGGCCCGGTGCAACCGGATCAGCCGCAGAGCGTGCACCTTGAGAACCGGATACTGCGAGGATGGACACACCAGATGTGTCGCATCCGGGCAGACATCGAACCATTTGAAATGGTCTAACTTGGATTTGTTTTTCGCAAGGCCGCCGAGAGGCGGCC